>JBAZTW010000017.1:0-46004 GCA_041661665.1 Phycisphaerae bacterium
GGTTTTGATTTTCTCTGTTTTTTCAACAGCGGCTTTTTTGGTGATAAGTTCGATGTCTTCATCGCCGAAGTCGAGGCCTGCCTCTGTCAGGCTGAGAAGTTCGAGAATATCTTCCCTGATTTTGCAGATGCTTTTTTCGAGCGAGCCGCCGAGGAGTTTTTGTGCCGCTGCGAGCTGATATTCGTTGGAGCTTGAAATTATTTGCGAAACGGCTTCGGCCTGCGAGAGATTTATTTTCGCATTCAGATATGCCCTGTAAGTAAATTCGCCGGGCTGAGCGAATCGGCAGCCTGACGCGGTAATTTTTGAAAGCAGTGTTTGGACAGCGTCATCGCAGGCAAAGAGATGAATTTCGACTAGGTTTTGGCCGGTGTATGAATTTGGGGAAACGAAAGTATATAGAATCGCGCGAATGGAAAAATCGTCCGCGATTTTTAATGTTGCTGGAAAGACGGTTCTTTTTCGCGGCAGTTTTTCTTTAGTTATATTTTCCAGGCTTTCAAAAGTTTTATCGCCTGTGATGCGTACAATTTTTTTCGGCGCCGGTGTCTGACCGCTGGATACCGCAATTATTGTGTCATTTATGTTGTATGTTGTATTTGCCGGCAGCATATTTTTTTCTGAATTCTTCCGCTAAAAAGATTAACGCTGCAAAGATAAACAGAATTCCCCATTCTGTCCAGCCAATACTGGTGGTTTGGAAGATTTTCTGGAAGAACGGCACATAAATCAGGACGCAGGTAAAAGCAAGCGAAATGGCGATGCTCCAAAAAATACGCTTGTTACTGAAGAATCCGACCTTAAAAGCTGAATATTTCTCGCTGCGACAGTTAAAAACATTCGCGACTTGCATCACTATGATGCCGACAAAAAGAACTGTCATCGCCTTCAGATGAAGCGGATTAGTAAAGGTAGTATCATTTGGTTCGAGTTGCATACCTGGTTTCCAACCTCCCCGAAAAAGCGTAAGATAATAGGCGCCTAAAGTGGCTATAGTGCTAAGCAAGCCCAAAATGATATAACCTCTAAAGAGCATTATTTTATCAATAACCCCCTTCTTTTTAGGTCTCGGCGGAAGTTCCATAATACCCGGTTCAGGTTTTTCCGCGCCTAATGCCAGCGCCGGGAAAATCTCTGTGCCCAAATCTATAGCTAAGACCTGCAGGACAGTAATTGGTATAGGGATATGTAATAAAACATAGAATATAAAAGGTATCCCCTCGGGCACGAGATGAGCAAATATATAAGTAAGGAATTTTTTGATATTTTCAAATACGGCGCGGCCTTCCTCAATGGCCGAAATAATACTGGCGAAGTTGTCGTCTATCAAAATCATTTCCGCCGCTTCTTTCGCTACATCAGTTCCACGCAATCCCATAGCAATACCGATGTCTGCCCGTTTAAGCGCAGGTGCATCGTTAACGCCGTCGCCTGTGACGGCGACTATATTGCCCAGCTCCTTAAAGGCGTTCACAACTCTTAATTTATGTTCAGGATTGACTCTTGCGAAAACAACTTCTTTCTTCGTAAGTCTATCCTTTAATTGTTCATCGGTCAGGCCGGCAAGTTCTGTCCCGGTTATAACTTCAGGATTGTCTGATGAAACAATTCCTACCTGTTTGGCGATGGACAAAGCGGTTATCTGATAGTCGCCGGTAATCATCACCACTCTTATCCCTGCTTTTCTGCAGACTGCGACAGCATCCTTTACTTCCGGACGAGGCGGGTCATACATACCGGTAACACCGATAAAAATTAAATCTTTTTCAACTATTTGCACCGCTGCATCAGAAAGTTTTCCCGCCTCAAAAGGACAATAAGCCAAACCGAGAATTCTAAGACCATCTTCGGCAAAATTGTCTATCTGTGCGATTATCTCTGATTTTTTTGATAACGTCAGTTCCACGATTTCTTCATCGAGAACTATTTTGGTTGAAATATCCAGAACTTCTTTAGGCGCACCTTTAACAAAGGTGTAAAGGTTTCCGTCAGGAAGCTTATTTATGCTGCTCATTCTTTTGCGGACCGATTCAAACGGGAAACATTTCACAGCGGGACAATTTCTTCGCTGCCGTTCATAATCGAAATTTGCTTTTTGGGCCAACGTTAATAACGCTCCTTCTGTAGGGTCGCCGATGATACTCCAGTAGTTCTGTTCATCTGATGGCGGAATAAGTTTGGCGGTATTGCATAACGTCGCAGCACGGAATAAAAGGTTGAGACTATTATTATTAAACGCTTCGGCAGGAAGCGGATTGTTTTGGAAATTAAATATTCCTTTTGGTTCATATCCGCCGCCGGTTATTTCGATTATCTTGTTGTTAACCCATACTTTCCTAACGCTCATCTGATTGGTTGTGAGGGTGCCGGTTTTATCCGTACAGATAACATTTGTGCAGCCAAGAGTCTCAACGGAGGAGAGTTTCTTTATTAAAGTTTGCCGCTTTGCCATCCTTATGACTGCCATAGAAAGCGCCAGTGTAAGTGTAGGCATAAGACCTTGTGGAACATTAGCTAAAATAATGCCTATCGCAACCATTACGGAAGCGAGAAATGTCATTTTGGCAAAAACTAAACCTACAAAAAGGAAAATAACCCCCATAACAATTGATATAGCGGCTATTAATTTGCTGACACGGTTGACTTCTTGTTGCAGCGGGCTTAACTCTTCTTTTACGGTCTGCGTCAGGTAAGCGATTTTTCCGATTTCCGTGCTCATTCCTGTAGCAATAACGACTGCCTTTCCTATTCCGCCTGCTACGCTTGTTCCGGCAAAAATCAAATTTGGCATTTCAAGCCAAAGGAATCCTTTGCTGTCATGGAAGCCTTCCGCCATTTTGTGCGAAAGTTTGGATTCGCCTGAAAATGCGCTGTTATTTACGCGCAGTTCGTGAGCTTCGATTAGTCTCGCATCGGCAGGGATATTATCCCCTTCCTCGATGATGATAATATCTCCCGGCACAACATCACTGGTATGGACTTTTGTTTCTGTGCCATCTCTGACTACTCGTGCATAAGAAGGAATCATTTTTTTTAATGCGTCGATTGCTTTTTCTGCCTTGAATTCCTGCCAGAAACTGAAAATTGCGTTAATAAAAATTACCGCAATACAAGCCCATCCCGCTTCCGGCATACCTGCCCAGAAAGAAAGGCCGCTTGCTATCCACATCAGAACAGCCAGAAGATTGGTAAAATTATAAACAAACCGCAGTATAAGCGACGTTTTTCTTATGGCCTTCAATTTATTATGGCCATAAGTTTCCAGCCGCTGGCGGGCGGATGTCTGTGTTATGCCGCTGTCGCCCGTTTCAAGTTCGAGATAAACATCTTCTGTGCTTAAATCGAGAAAACTTTCTTTATCAATTCCTCCTTTTTTCAAGATATGATAAAGCTCATCATTGGTTGAGCAGCGTATAAGCTGTTCAACAAACAGTTTGTTGCCCAAGAGCGTGTTGAGACCGGCGAGAATTTTCAGGTGTAATCCGCTTTCAAGAAGCGGGGTCAAAAAAAACACAATTAGATGAACGGCTTTATCGTCCACAGAAGCGAAGTTTATTCCTTGCTTGGAAAGTCCTACAAAAACGACGGCCTCTTTGAGGTTTTCGATTCTCGTATGAGGTATGGCGATGCCATTGCCGATTCCGGTCGAACCCTGTTTTTCTCGTTCGAGAAGCTTTTCAAGAATTTCTTTTTTGTTTCTAATCTTTTTGCCGGTGCTGACTTGCTCTACAATTTCAGCAAGAACTTCACGTTTCGAGTGCGACTTTAGATGTGTTGCAACCAGCGACCTGTCTACAAAATCAGATATTTTCATAGTAATTCCCTTACCTTTGAGCAAAGGGGCGCAATAAAAAACTGCCGGGCGGCAGTTCCATACTGGTGCCATTGCCCTTTCAAATGCCTACGAGGTTAGCTGACGGGCGAGGGCTTGAAAGTACCCTTTTCCCCTGCGGGAAATAAGCCCCAAAATTTGGGTCCCCCGTATTTGTGCAATTACGCACAAATCTCGGCTACAATAACTATTTACTTGTCGGCTATAATTGTCCCCTGTAATTTTGTAATGTCAAATAAATTTTTTACGAGAATTTGATTGGCGGTTTTGGTTTTTTCTTTTTCAGTTTTCCGCCAAGCTTAGATGTTGTCGGTACGAGAGTTGATTGCTCGGCAGCTTCTTTTTCACGAATGTGTTTTCTTATTACATATTGCTCGACAACGCCTGCGGTGGTGCTGGCCATAATGTAAAGGTTCAAGCCGGAAGGCGCTCTGTAAAGGAACATAATCATCATAATCGGCATCATCCACAGCATCATTTTCTGCTGTTGAGCAGCCTGCGGATTGCTCGAAGGCGCTGATGATGGTGTGAGCTTCTGCTGCGCGAACATCGCGATGCCGAGCAGTATCGGAAGCAAATTAAAACTTGTGCCGATAAATGCGCCGATGAACGGAATTGTTGCCGTCGCGGCAGGCAGCATAAAAACAGCATCTGAATTTGAAAGGTCGGTAATCCAGAAAGGCAGAAACGCTGCGCCTCTGAATTCGATGCCTGCGTAAATCGCGCTGTAAAGAGCAATCCAAATAGGCATTTGAAGCAGCATAGGCAGGCAGCCAAGTATCGGAGCTACGCCCTGCTCTCTGTAAAGGCCGGCCAAATGCTTTTGCATTTCAGCTTTGTTGCTGGCATATTTCTGTTTTATTTCTTCAGCCATCGGCCCCAGTTTGCTCATTTTCATCATAGAGACCTGGCTCTTTTTTGTAATCGGGTGGAGCAGGACGCGTACAATGAAAACAAAAATTATAATTACAACACCGTAGTTCGGTATGAAGCTGAACATCCAGTCCATTGCCGCGAGGATGAAAAAGCTAAGCGACCTGAAGGTGTCGCCCATACAGGCCTGGAAGTCGATTACCCTTATAAAGCCAAGACTATTGTAAAGAGGTGTGGTGTTAAATAAATCTCTGTCTTTTGGCCCGATGTAAATCTGGAAATCGTATTTTTGCTGGCCTGCGGGAGCGATTTTAAAAGTTACAGTTCTGAAAAATGTCGCTTCGTTTTCATCGCTGCTCTCGGATTTGCCGTCGGGGTCATAGGCAATCGCGCACTTTCCTGCGAGCCAGTCAACTGATAAACTGTTGGCTTCCTGCGGAACAGGTCTTACGATTATTGTGAAGTATTTGTTTGTTTCGGCAAGCCAGATAAATTTATAATCCACGTTTTTGTGGAACAGTTCCTGTTTGCCGCCAGGCTCTTTGGCTAATTTTTTTACGTTTGTTTTTACCACTTCGACCATGCCGGTGCTGGTCAGGAAGCCTGCGGTAATGCCTCTGGTATCGGCTCTTTCATCTTCTCTGGAAATTCCGGCGGCGGCAGTGGTTTCAATGCCGGCTTCAACATTGCTGTCGCTTACATTGCTGATTGTCATTGCGCAATTAAGCAGATAGTCTTCGCTTTTCAATGTATATGTTTTTGTGAGTTTAATAAAATCGCTGCCGTCTTTTTTAATCACGGCGGAAAAACTTATTTTTGCGGTGTCGTTAGATTCCTCTATGCCCTGACTTTGCCAGTTAAGCTTATCAAGCGGAAACGCCTTGCCGATACCGGGCAAAAGCAATCTTGCGCTTGCCATAGTATTAATGTTGTCAAAGCCGTTCATCAATTCGAGCGGCTTTGGATTTTTACGATTGCGGTCATCATAATCCCGAAGAAATGCTTTTGAAACAGCGGCGCCTTTTGTTGTAAGCTCAAGTTCGAGTTGGTACGGATTGCCGGTTTTCTTAGGAGCGGCAGAGCCGAGCGTAAAAGTTTTTTGCTCCGCGCTTGATGCGGAAATGTCGATTCCACGCACCATTGCCGGCGTATTGCCGTCGGCAAATACTATTCCGCAAATAAAAAAAGATGAACAAACAAAAATAATAAAAGTTTTTTTTAATTTCATAATAAGCTGTACACAAAAAAATAATAGAACAGGTCTCGGCCTTCAGGCCGAATCCTAAATTTTGATTTTTTATTTTTGATATTTAATTTTCTTTATCGCCCTTCGCTAAGCCTGTCGGCCTCGAAATTATCGAGTTCTTCGATGTCATAAATTTTCTTTTGAGTTGTTTTAAAGTCGTATTCCAGTCTGACAAAGTTCACATTATTTTTGTCAACGTAAACATAGCTTGCTTTGTTGTTTTTATCTCTCGGCTGACCGACGGAGCCGACGTTTATGATGGCCCGTTCTTCCGCGATAATGGGGTAGACATTTTCAAGTTCATCAGGCGCGTAAAAATCAGGGTCATCAAGAAAAACGCCAGGCAGATGAGTGTGGCCGATAAAGCAGATGTGTTTTACCTTTTCAAACAGTGCGGTAATTTTCGCCGGTGTAGTATAAACATCATCCGGAAAAACGTACTCATTAATCGGTCGGCGAGGCGAGGCGTGGACAAAATCCAAAATCGCCTTTGTGCCGTTAAGTTCCGTGTTGAGCGTCCATCTCATTTGTTGGGAGCCGAGATAGTTCCAGCGGTTGTGTCTTTTGGCCGGGTCTTGTTCGGTTTCGAGCTGATTTCTTGTCCAAAAACTTGCACGCTCGGCTCCGAGATTAAAATTTGTCGGCTCGTAGAGTATCGCATAATCGTGGTTGCCAATGACGCAGGATTGCGTCTTGTCTATCACTAAATCGAGGCATTCTCCGGGGTTAGGGCCGTAGCCGACAATATCCCCGAGACAGTAAATCATCTTTATGCCCCTGTTTTCAATGTCCGCAAGGACAGTTGTCAGAGCTTCAAGGTTAGAATGTATATCGCTTATAATCGCAAACATTAAACAAGTTTCCAGCTAACTATCGTATTATGTCTTAACAGAGGCGATACTTATACCAGAAAGGTGAAAGTTATTCCAGCGGCAAATGTGCCATTGACAAAAAAGACCTGGCAGGTCGAGTAGTCACTATTCTATTATGCCCTGCATAGTACCGAATAGCCAATGGTTAGCTATGGCCTGCAAATCGTTGAAATCAACAAAACCGCTGTTGTCGGAATCTGTGCCGTAAACGCAGTTGTGGTTTGGGTCGTTGAATACACCATTATCATTGCAGTCGCACATCCAATCGTCTGCCAGCATTGCAAAATCGAAGAAATCGACGGCGCAGTCGGCGTTTATGTCGCCGGAAATTGGGCTATTGGGACAAATTACAAGGCCGTCAACGGCAAAATAAGAAGCCAGGATAGAGTCATATTTGTCAAAAACTGCGATTTTCAGGTCGTAAGTGCCGGCCTGGTTGGCATCGAAGACGTAATCGAATCTTTTCCAACCTCTCATTGAACCCCAACTCTGGACTCTGGCGATGTTAACATCAACAATATTCTTGCCTACAACGGTATCATTCGTGTCAACCAATTGGATTACAGCCCAGTCGTCATAGGGGATATAATCATGGGTGCCAAAGAAATATGCCCCCGTTAGTCTGTCGCCGGGGTTAATTGTAATCTCCTGACGTATCTCGGAAAAATTCGTCATACCATCAAGGGAGCTCAGTACAACAAAATAATTTCCTTCGTATGGAAGAAGGCCTCTAAAATTAGGATCCCAGTTAGTACTGCGATTATTAAAGTAATTTGTTATCGCAGCGTAGTTAACCCTCTCCCAACCTGTCGGCGTATTGTAATCCAGCGATTCATTGTAGTCAAAAATTTCGAAGCTGGGGTTATTGATATCATTGGAATCAGCGAGGGCTGGCATTGAGGCGCAGAAACAGAAAAGACAAAAACACACACCACGCAAATAGGCACATCTGTAATTCATCTTATCTTATAATTCCAAAACCTGCAAAGACTTATGCATTGTCCATATTATAATCTTGCGGATACCAAAAAGCAAGAAAAAATGGAATTTTAGATTTTTTAGATTTTCAAAAAACGGCAAATTTGCGCAAAAAAAAGAGCCGCTGAGCGGCTCTTAATTCCAGATATTGCTATCGTTTCTGCGAACTGTCAGCTCGATGATGTTTGGGGATGAGCAGGGTTTTCCTGCTCTTTATTGGCGGCTTTTTCACGCTGAATGGCATCGAAAATCTCTCTCCGATGCACAGAAATAGACTTCGGTGCTGTAATACCGAGCCTTACTTTGTCGCCGCGCACGTCAACAATCGTAATCTCGACATCGTCGCCGATCATTATTGACTCATTCTTTTGTCTACTCAAAACTAACATTTTCCGGCACTCCTTTCTGCGGTATCAGGGCTTTCCTGCACCTAATACTACGAAAGTCCATTCTCTTATGTTCCCTTATATTCTTCACTTACAGTGGATAACCCAGGCCTGTCCGGCCTGCTATCCTCTGTATTTTTCGGCAATAAAAGGCAGGCAATACACTAAAATATTTTCTTTTTTAGAAAATTTAAATAAAATTCGTGTTTTTGACGTAAATATCTTGAAATAAAGATGTTAAGTCGAAATCATTTTTGCTCTGTTCGCCAGACGTGGTATCTAACCGCCAGCCAATAGCCCCAAACCGCCCCAAGGCAGGCGAAAGAGACCATTTGAACCGGCAATACTGCCATAATAGGCTTATAAAAGAACACCGCAGGCCAGGATGCCGCCAACTGTGTTAGGGTGCCGCTTTTTACATAACTAACTGTAAAATAATATGTTATAACAGAAGAAGCTATTGCCGGCCACACTGCTTTAGACGACAAAAACAGCTTTGCCAAAAAGCCGCAAAGACAAAATGCAAGCATAGCCGCAAAGGCTATTTGCCCGTTTGCAGGCTGAGCAACAACATTTTTCAGCTGCAAATCTGGAAAACCAACGCCCAGAGCAAGGGCATTTATCACGATATTAGCGATAAATACCGTTGCGATGACTGCGATGGCAATTTGGGCAAATTCGGGAATTTTATAAACCGGCTTAAAATTGTCCGGCAGGTCAACCGGCTTTCGTCTGAAAATTTTATCCGCAGCAATCGCTCCGACAAATCCGCAAGCCGCCAGCGCAAGCCAAATAAAACCCTCGAATTTGAGTTTTGAATAAACTTCCAATCTGCTCTGCACAGACGGCGCTGCCTGGAAAAGTTTCGATATTGGTGCGCTTTTTAACGCCCAAACAGCCATTCCAGCCGGTGCGGCGATTATTCCAATCTGCTCACCATAAGGCGTGCAAACCGCTGACGCGGCAAAACCAGCAGCAAAGGCCAGAACTGCGCAACCTAATATATCCTGTATACTGATGTTGCCGGTCAGGAGTGAAAAAACGCCGGCAGCATCGGGTTTAATGCCGTCCCAAGGCAAAAATCCGAGCATCCAGCCGCCAATTACGAGCGCAGCAATTATTCTAATTCTCATCAGCCAGGAAAGTTCCATAATTTCAAACCCTTAATCAATACTATGAAATGATAGATTATAACGCGGGAACAGTGAATTAACAGAAAAAACGCGCAAGAAATGTTACAAAAACCTTACATAAAGTTACAAAATTAGGACATAAAGTTACAAAAAAATGACAAAATCTTGTAACTTTTTGTAAAATTTTACAAAAAAACGTAAAATTTCGATGAGCTTTCGTCAAGTTTTGAACGATTTTAACCACGGATTACACGGATTTCACGGATTTTTTTAAACGCTGATTCCTTCGACTGGCTCAGGACGGGTACGCTGATTTCACTGATTAACAGATTAGTATTGACCAGAACACAAGAAGGATTTAGGCACGGATTTTTGCCACAAAGACGCAAAGGCACAAAGAAAAACAGGTAGATAATAGCCACCCGCGCACCAAATGACGGCAACGGCCTATTTGGTGCGGGGCGAGCAGAGGCCACAGAGGCCACAGAGATTTTGTTTTTTAAATGCTGATTTCACGGATATTTTAGACACGGATTGCACGGATTTTACGGATTTTTTTAGACAGGATAACGGGATTGACGGGATAGAATTGAAAATTGAAGATTGAAAAATGAAAATTAAAGGAATCGGCTGCGCCGATGAGATTTTATATTTCACCCTTTCTTCATATTTTCACGGAGCCGCAGAGCCACCCATTCGACTTAGTTCGGCAATGCTCACTACTGGTGCTCAAGACAGGTTTGCTGATGACACGGATTTTTTTGCCACTGAAACAAATATAAAATGCTACTTATAAGGGAATTGATATATTAATAGAAAGCTCAATTACGATTGCTTATCAAGCTGTTTTTTGACTTGAGTTTTGATTTTTTCATAAAAGGCTTCGATTTGGCCGGCCTCATGTGCATCTGTGCATTCCCGAATATAAGGTTCATCGGGATCAATGATGCCATCTTTGTGGTAGAGTTTTGTCCTATGCCAATCTTCAATGGCAATCTCCAAACAATCAAGTATCTGGCCCACAAAATCTCTTGGCAATTTTAATACAACCATTTCATCCATACGTTTCCTTTCAGTGATTAGATATTATGGAAGATTTTATTTCTATGATAATCAAGTGCCTCAACATCCGGCCCAAAACGTTCAGGAATCAACATCTTTTTCCCGTGGAGTTTAATAAATCCTACATCGTGCAGAGGTGAAGTTTTTGCTTTGTGTACACAATTAGAGATTACAATCTGAAGATTCTCATCAACAGTAACAAGCCCTCTGTCAAAAGCCCTGTCGTGAAAAGAACATAAACAGATTCCATTTCTTGGGTCAGCACGTTTTTCGATATTTTTTGCCCACGGTATAATATGGCTGGCGCAAAGCATTTCCGGCATTGCTAAATTACAAAATGAACAGGTGTATTTATAACTCGAAAGAACGCTGTCTCTGAAGAACCCCTGTACTAACCTGACACGAACAGTGCGAAGTGATTCTGTTGGGCCTTTTGGTAAATCAGGTTCTTCAAAACTGACTACCTTGCTAATTCCTACAACTCGCACAACGGCTTGCTGGCTTTCAAACGCAAGCTTCTCCCAGTCATGATTGAATTCGTCCCAAATCAGTCTATCCCCTTTGCCTGCGTGGCTAAGCCCTGAAATGTTGCGTTTTTTATGTGTAGGATCAAAACTTGCGAAATTTACCAACTTCATTGCAATGGCACTTGGCGTTCGCCCTAATTTCTGGGACAATTCAATAATTTCAGGGTTGCGGTGGTGCAACTTTCCAAATGGAATACGGCAATAAAGATTAAATGCTATTAGCAATTCATCTCTCGTCCATATTTTTTGCGGCATATAATACCTCGATTAAAAATTTTATATATTATAACCTATTGATATCTAATCTTCCATTCTTTTATGTTGCAGTTTTTTGGCATGGATGGTATTGATTATATATCGGTGGATAATGCAGCAAACGGGTGTCATTTCGACTGGAGCAGAGCGAAATGGAGAAATCTGTTTAAATAGATTCCTCCGCTTCAATCGTCCTGCTCCGCCAAGGCTACGCAGGACTCATTTCTATCGGAATGACAATTGCAGCACAGCAATGCAGAAGGATAATAGGGACTTATTTTAATAGATCTCTCCGCTGCGTCCTGCTTCGCTGAAGCTACACAGGACTTCGGTCGAGATGACAATTGGAATAAAAACTTTTTTGAATAGATTCCTCGACTGCGCTCGGAATGACAATGGGAGCAGCACAAGATTCAGGTCGCGATGGTACACAGGTGGTTATGAAAAGTTATTACGTTTATATAATGGGCAGTCAGACAGGTACGCTGTATGTTGGGATGACAAACAATATCAAGCAAAGAGTGTATCAGCACAGGAAGCATTTGAAAGAAGGTTTTACAGATAAGTATAACGTCAATCGCTTACTTTATGTTGAAACATTATCGGATGCTCTATCTGCTATCAGCAGAGAAAAGCAAATTAAAAAATGGAGACGGGAGAAAAAAATTGAACTTATAGATTCGCAAAATCCAAGCTGGAGTGATTTGAGTCTGGGGTGGTACGAAGATGCGATTTGATTTAGAGGGATAAAAATACAAAGCCTGAATTGATAATTCGCTCAATAGTTCACAGGATGGGGTTTCGTTTTAGTCTGCATAATAAAAAACTGCCGGGGAAACCAGATATTGTTTTATCCCGCCATAAAAAGATAATTTTTGTTCATGGCTGTTTCTGGCATATACACAACTGCAAATATGGGAAAGTAAAGCCTGCTACTAATGCGGAATTCTGGACAAATAAAAGATTGGGGAATGCTGCAAGGGATAAAGAAAATATCAAACAACTGAAGAAACTTGGTTGGCGGGTTTTGGTAGTCTGGGAATGTCAGATTAAGAGGCCTGAAAATATTGCCGGTAAAATCAGGAAGTTTTTAGAGAAGACGAAGAGTGAACGATGAATAATAATTGAGGAATCACCTGCGGTGATGAGGTTTTAATGACCCTGCGCTTACGCTTAGGGCTCTGATTGCGGGCAGACACACCCCGCCAGAAAATGCGGGACAGGCAGGTTCGCCCATACGAACAACGAACCCCCTTGCAGGCAAGGGGGCTAAATAAATACGATGAGATTTAATGACCCTGCCCCCACAAATTTTACGGATGCAAAATTTAAGAGCGTGGGGGTTAAAGGCAGGATTCCAACATTGACACAAGCGGGTTTGCCGGTTAAATTGATATTTTACTTTTTTTGGATTTTAGTATGAAAATATCGCTTAACTGGCTGAAAGACTACGTTCCAATCACACAAACCGCAGAGCAGCTTTCCGAGATGCTCAGTAATCTTGGTTTTCCCACTGAAAGCATCGAAAGTGTCGGCGACGATACGGTTATCGACTTTGAAATCACCAGCAACCGAGGCGATTGTTTGAGCCATATAGGCATAGCTCGCGAAATCGCCGCAGCGACTGGAAAAGAACTCAAACAGCCTGCGGTTAAATTTGAGATGACGACGAAAAAGGATATAAACAGCCTTATCGCGGTCGAGATAGCCGCTCCGCAGCTTTGCGGGAGATACACGGCTCGTTTGATTGAAGGCGTGAAGGTCGGGCCTTCGCCTGAATGGATGGTCAAACGACTTGAGGCAATCGGTCTTCGCAGCGTGAACAATGTCGTTGACGCAACCAATTATGCGATGATGGAGACAGGCCAGCCGCCGCACGCGTTTGACTATGACAAAATAAAGGGGCATAAAATTATCGTTCGCAACGCACAGGCCAGCGAAAAAATCGTAAGTATCGACGGCACGGAATGCAAACTTTCGCCGGAAATGTTAGTTATCGCCGATGCTCAAAGGCCTGTTGCAATCGCGGGCGTAATGGGCGGCATCGAAACCGAAGTAAGCAATTCGACGGTTAATATCCTGCTCGAAGAAGCCTCATTCAATCCGCTGTGCGTCAGAGGCGCATCGCGCAAACTTTCTCTGCCGAGCGATGCCGCTTATCGGTTTGAGCGAATAGTAAATATCGAAAATATCGAGTGGGCAAGTCAGCGAACCGCTCAGCTTATCGTCGAAGTTGCCGGCGGCAAAATTGTCGAAGGCTGTGTCGATGTTTATCCCGGCAAGCCGGCGCGGAAAACAGTTGAGATAAGATTTAGCAGATTAAATAAACTGCTTGGAATAGATGTGCCTGTTCAAAAAGCGATTGATATTCTGACTGCGCTGAAATTTGAACCGAAAAAAACAGATGGAAACAAAGTTGCCTGCACTATTCCGAGCTGGCGGTCTGATGTAAGCAGAGAAGCCGATTTGATTGAGGAGGTCGCCCGGGTTTATGGTTATGACAAAGTCGGCGTTAAGGAAAAGATAAGCATTAAAATCGCCGCCGTCGATAAAAGACAGAAACTCACCTGCACGGTATCGAATTACCTAAACGGCTGCGGTTTCTATGAAGCTATTACAACGACTTTCAACGATGAAAGGACAGCCAAACTGCTGACAGGCAAAGAAGCCAAAGCCTGTCTTGCGGTGCAGGATATAACCCGCAAATCTGAAAATCTGCTCAGAAGCACCCTGCTCGGTTCACTGCTCGGCGTTGTAAGGGTAAATGTCAACGCAGGGAATAAAGATGCGCGAGCGTATGAAATCGCTGACGTTTTCAATCTTGCAGATGGCGGCAATCACACTGAAAACACAAATATTTCCGCCGTTTGCAGCGGCGATTTTGGAATCTTAAAAGGAGCAATCATCGGTCTGCTGAAATTCGTATGTCCGAATGCGGAAGTAATTTTCAAGCCCGCGGAAGTTTTTTGGGCACAGGCGGGAGCTGAAATCATTTTGAATGGTAAACCGATTGGCGCAGCCGGCGTTATAAGCGATAAAGTCGTCGCTGGTTTTGATATTAAAGCCGGACGGATTTGCGCAGCGGAATTGAACTTTGATAAACTGCTGGCACTTGAAGTGTCGCAGGTAAAGATGAAGCCTATACCGAAATTTCCCGCCATTGTTCGCGACTTGTCTTTGATTGTCGATGAGCAAATTCGATGGGAAAAATTAGAGCAGACAATTCGCTCAAAAGCTCCGCAGGAACTTGAGGAAATAAAGTTCGAGGGCATTTACAGAGGCAAGCCCATCGCTGCCGGCAAAAAAAGCGTTACGGTTTCACTGCGGTTCAGAGATGAGGATGGCACATTGAAGCACGACATTGTTGATGGGTGGGAAAACAGCATAGTCTCCACTTTGGCCGGCGTTGTCGGGGCCGAACTGCGAAAAGCCTAATTAGGTATAAAAAAATGGGCAGATAGGCTAAGAAGGAGCAGCCATCTGCCCGAAGAAAAAAATAAAAACAAGAACCCCCACTGGTTTCTATACGATTGATTGATGTCAAATGTTCCCCAAAAACAAAAAAACCCGCCTTTTGAGCGGGTTTTCTATATTTTAAAAAGGCAGGCGGCCGAGGAGAGAAACCGCCATGCCGTGTGCGCCTCCTAAAGAGGAGGAGGTACGTGTGGGCTATTTAAGGCAGCTCCTAAGAGCTACGCAAGTATTATACGCCAAAGGGGAATTGGAGTTCAAGAAAAAAATTAAAAAAAAATTATTTATTTTATGCAAAAAGCGCACAATCTCATTCGTGCAGGTCGTTTTTAAACGCATCCGATAAAAAACGAGATTTTGACCGAATTTACGCCTATTTTAAGACTAAGCGGAAAGTGAAAAAACACATAAAACGCCTATTTACAGGTAGGAGATATGTTTTTTGCGGCATAAATTGCCGAAATAACAAATTTTAATCAGGTTTTCCCTCCGCAAAACCAAATAGGTTTCCAATTGACAATGCTCAAATCAGCAACGATAATCGGAGCAAAATTATTTGTCGGAGACATTATGCGGTTAAAAAGGATTTTCTTTGTAGTTTTTGCTGCGGCATCGGTTTCGCTCTGCCTTTGTACCGGATGTATCGAAAGAAAAGTTACTATTTCAACAGAGCCGAGCGGCGCTCTGGTATTGCTCAACGATGAGGAAGTCGGCACATCGCCGGTAACTGTGGGTTTTGAATGGTATGGCGATTACAGCGTGCAAGTATCGAAAGACGGTTATCAAACGCTCAAGACGCATCAAAATCTCAAGCGGCCAGTGGCTGACAGATTCCCATTTGACCTTTTCGCAGACGCGTTTTCCTCGAAAATCTATGAATATAACTGGAACTTTAAACTTGAACCTCTGCAGCCGATTGATAAAGATAAATTGATTAAGTCGGCGGTTGGTCTGCAAAAACAGGCGTTAGTTCCGATTAAGGAAGGCCATCCAGAAAAAATCAAAATACCCAAGCCAAAGAAAAAATAATCATTGATGAAACCTGAACTTCTCGCTCCTGCGGGCACTTATGAAAAACTCGTATGGGCAGCCACATACGGCGCCGATGCTGTTTATTTCGGTACGGAATTCGGCTCGCTTCGCGCTTACGCGGGTAATTTATCGCTCGATGACGCGGAGAAGGGATTAAAATATCTCCACCAAAATAATAAAAAAGGTTATATCACTCTCAACATCTATCCGTTCAGCAATGAATACGCACGATTGGTCGAAATCGCAGGCAAACTAAGCGATATGTCCGCTGACGCTTTTATCGTTTCGGATTTAGGACTGATTTTTGAATTGAAAAAAGCCGGCATAAAAACGCCGCTGCACATCAGCACACAGGCAAGCACCACAAGCAGCCAGACCGTTCTGGCATATAAAGAACTCGGAGTATCGAGAGTAAATTTAGCAAGAGAACTCAGCCTCGAACAGATACAGCAAATCTGCAAAGACATCGCAGGTAAAGGCGTTGAGGTTGAAACATTTATACACGGCGCGGTTTGCTTTTCATATTCGGGCAGATGCGCAATAAGCGATTATCTGACCGGCAGACGCGCAAACAGAGGCGAATGCACGCATCCGTGCCGGTGGAATTATTCGGTTGTCGAAGAGAGCAGGCCTAATGAATTTTTCCCGGTGTTTGAAGATGACCGAGGGCAATATCTTTTCAACAGCAAAGACCTTGCGTTGTTTGAATTTATCGAGCCGCTTGCTCATGCGGGCGCAGCATCATTCAAAATCGAAGGCAGAATGAAGTCGGTGCATTATATCGCATCGATTGTCTCGCTTTATCGACAGTTGGTAGATGGCAAAACAATCAGCAATGATGAATGTTTAAAATTATTAAGCAGAGTTAAGAACAGAGGTTATTCAGCAGGTTTTATGAAAGGCGCAATTGAGCCGAGCGATTACAGCAGGGAAAAAAGTTTATCAAATTCCGGCGCAGTTTTCGTCGGCGATATTATCGATGAAAAAATTTCGGCCGGTTGTGTTTGTCATACCCGTAACAAAATCCACGCTGGCGAAAATTTGGAAGTCTTATCGCCCGATGGCAGTATCTCTGAAATTATTATGTCCACCCCATTAAAAACAGTCGATGGCCAGGAATGCGATTTCATAAACAATCCGCAAAAAATTGTTCTGCCGCAGAGTTTGCCTGTGTTTTCAGCGTTGCGGAGAATTATATAATAAAGTTTTGAGTTCTTAGTCTTTGGTTTTAGTTGTGGAATCGCCAGAGGCGATGAGGTTTTAATGACCCCGCGGTTACCCTTGGGGCTCTGTTTGTTGGCAGACACACAGGTCTGCCCCTACAAAACAAAATAATCCGTGAAATCTGCGTAATCAGTGATTAAGATATCGGCTATGGCAAAAAAAACTATAAACAAACAAACTGCACAGGAAAGAGCAAAGGCGATTTTGCCGCTGTTGAAGAAAACTTACCCCGATGCCAAATGCGCACTTGAGCATTCAGACCCGCTGGAACTTTTAGTCGCGACAATTCTCTCGGCTCAATGCACAGATGTCCGCGTGAACATTGTAACCAAAACGTTATTTAAAAAATACAAATCAGTAACTGACTGGGCAGATGCGCCAATTGAACAAATCGAGCAGGATATAAAAAGCACAGGCTTCTATCACAACAAGGCCGCAAATATTCAAAAGGCCTGCCAAGCAATTATCAGTAATTTCGGCGGCAAAGTGCCTGACAATATGGAAGAGCTTTTAACACTCAACGGCGTGGGTAGAAAAACCGCCAATGTGGTTTTAGGCAACGCTTTCGATACGCCAGGTGTTGTGTGCGATACTCACGTTTTGAGATTGAGCAGAAGGCTTGAACTGTCGGCGAATACCGACGACGCGGTGAAGTTAGAATTTGATTTAATGGAAATTGTGCCTAAAAAAAACTGGACGCTGTTCAGTCATCTTTTAGTTTTTCACGGCAGGAATATCTGTAAAGCGCGCAAGCCGGACTGCGAAAAGTGCCTCATTGCCAAATACTGCCCGGCAGCAAATAGCCCCAAGCTGTGGTAAGCAACCGCGTGGGCTAAGAGCCCACCCTACAAAAGTGCTCCATTGCCAAATACTGCCCGGCTGCAAATAACCCCAAGCTGTGGTAATTAAATAGTTAGTAGACAGTAGAAGGAATCGCCTGCGGCGATGGATTCTTAATGACCACGCGCTTACGCTTGCGGCTCTGATTGGAGGACTACCCCCTGCGGCAGTTGACATATTGTGTCTTTTAGTATATAAATATGTTCGCATTCAATAATATGCTGAAAGTTATAAAGGTAAGAATATGCCGATACAGCCAATAATTTTTTCGATAGCGACTTTTTTTTCGACCTTTTTCGGCGGTCTGTTCGCCATAAAGTTTAAGGACAAACTTCATTTTATTATGGCTTTTGCCGCCGGAGTTCTGCTTGGCGTTGTAAGTTTTGAAATTTTTCCTGAAATTATCGAACAGATTAAGACCAATAATTACGACCCGATTGAAGTTATGATTGCTTTGGTTGTGGGCTTCCTGGTTTTTCATATTATGGAAAAAACCATTCTCATACACCACGCTCACGAAGAAGATTATGCGGAACATAGACATCCGTCTGTCGGAATTATTTCCGCCCTGGCACTGATAGGTCACAGTTTTATGGATGGAGTGAGCATCGGGCTTGGCTTTCAAATTAACCCTTCAGTAGGGGCGCTGGTTGCCATAGCTGTAATCTCTCACGATTTTACCGATGGAATGAATACCGTA
The DNA here is from genome assembly GCA_041661665.1 of Phycisphaerae bacterium. Taxonomy (GTDB): domain Bacteria; phylum Planctomycetota; class Phycisphaerae; order Sedimentisphaerales; family UBA12454; genus GWC2-45-44. The sequence continues at coordinate 18,432 of JBAZTW010000017.1, forward strand.
ACTTTGATGCTGGCTCATAAAAACAGCCCGAAAACAGCAAAGATATTTTTATTTCTCGATGCCATAGTTCCGACTATCGGCGCAATTTCGACTCTGTTAATTAAAGTACCTCCGCGTTTTCTGGTTTTATATCTGGGGTTTTTCGCCGGCTTTTTACTTTATATCGGCGCCAGCGATATTTTGCCTGAAGCCCACAGCAAACACAGCTCGTTTGGACTTGTAGGGCTTACCATTTTAGGCGTGATTTTTATTTTTGCCGTTACGCGTTTTGCGTGATAGACATAACCGCGTGGGCTAACCCTTCGGCAAGCTCAGGGCAGGCGAGCCCACCCTACAAAAACAAATGACCGCTCCATTACTGTCGCGGCTCTGAACCACCTGAATAAAGTCAATAGATGGGGGCAGTCTGCGCAAAAAATTGGCCCCGACCTAAGACCGAACAGTGATCTTGGCCGGGGCCCAACATTGGGTGATGCTTCAAAATAGAATTTTTCCAGCACTTCTTCTCACCCATACTATGGCTTCTTCTTTCAACTCTTACAGCAACAACTTCATAACTCCTGCCGCCAATATCTACAAACATATTGGCGAGGTGTCAGATTAAATCGCAACCCTCCAGTCGCGATTAAATTCCAAAAGCAGAAAACGTCAAAACCAAAACTAACCAAACAACATAAAACTTTATCTTTTCACGGCATTGCCGTGTTTGTAATCGAGAGGGTTATAGCTAACTTTCACTGTTCAGCCACAACCCTTCGTTGGGAGGAGGAGAAAACTCTTTGTGAGCTTCATATATTACCGTTGGCATCCCAACCGTTATTGCCGTCGGTATTTTTATCATAGCATTCGCTATGCTTGCTCTCGAGTGGGCAAGGACCGTAGTTTTCACTGTCCGATCGCGAGCCCATCTCATTTGGGAGGAGGAGAAAACATCCTGAGCCATATTTAATCACAGTCTAAGCTGTGCTTGCTCTTGAGGGGTTGCAACCTTAGTATCACCGTCCGGCCGCAACCCTCTTTTGGAGGAGGAGAAGAAGTTATTGTTTTGCTTTTCTCAAGCCTCCCTCCTAAATATAAGTGCATCGCCTGCCGAAGTCGTCCGTTTATCACTGTTCGGTGTTGGACGGCAGTGCAGCATACAATGTCAAATAACGTTCGGTCAAAAACTATTTGGCATCGCCGGCAATAGCACAGAATTCCCTAAATTTTTACATTTCAAAGACCCGCCGGCTAAAACGACCCGGCTATATTCATCACGGCAAAAAACCGTGTTTTTTTATGAGGGGTTGCAACCTTAGTATCACCGTCCGGCCGCAACCCTCTTTTGGAGGAGGAGAAGAAGTTATTGTTTTGCTTTTCTCAAGCCCTCCCTCCTATACTCAATGCATCGCCTGCTGAAATCGGTCCGTTATCACGTAAGTGTTTTGGCCAACAGGTCAGCGTCCGAGTCAAATATCGCCGAGGCGTTATTTAGAATCGTTGGCAATAGCAAAGATTTCTTTACTTTTCACAGCGTCATCAATTCCAAGCACCTGGGCGATCGTCCGTCTGAAAACTTCATCGGATTCATCGCTGGCAAGCACCGCAGAGGCTCCGATACTCCTTGCCGCTATTTCCTGGGCAGGGTCGGCAGCCCGGATAACCACGATAACCGGCAGATAAGGCTTTGCGCTTCGCAGCGTTTTGACAAATCGGCCATTCGGGGCATCGGGCAAATTCCAACTGCAGATGATGCTGTCAACATTTTCATTTTTCAAAGAACGGCCGGCCTCAAATCCGGTCGGCGTATTAAAAACTCGAATCGGCAAACCTTTTAGGGCATCAATCCTGCCTTCGAGTCCAACTGTCAAAACATTAGCTTTTACGAGGACGAGCATCTTTCTTACACCTTACTTCTAAAGAAGATAAACCCTTCTCGACCTCAGCTATTTTACAAACTACTTTAACTTCCGATTTACATATATCGCAACGGCTGTGCCAGAAGAAAATTTTTTGAAAGAATTTTTTAAGTTGTTTGTTTGCAGCCTGTTATGTCACAAAGATTTTTTAGACACAAAATTTTGCTTTTGAGGTAATTGACCATTTTGGTCTGTGCGAACGGTTTGTTTTTTGCGCGAGCGGTTGTGATTGCGATAGTTATATCACAACGACCATTTTGGCGCGGGGCGACCAAAATGGTCAGTGCTGATGATAAAAATGAAAAGAAAGCAAATGTTTTAATTTAATGAGCGTTAAGCTGATTCCAATTTACCGGTTTGCGGTCGAGTTCGAGAATTTCCGAGCTTACAATAAGCCATTTCTTCTCCGGCGTTTTTTTGAAATGCAGTCTTGCTTTAATAATTAGAAATGCTTTGCCCATTTTGGCAATTTCACTTTCCTCTGTGAATTTCACCATTGATTCCATTGTGAATGTCGCGGTTGTCTGCTCAATTTCAATTTGTCTGCTGAATGTCGTAACTTTTTCAACTGGGGCAACTTCAAACATTGCCTGACAGTACGCAACAATCAACGCCTTTGAGCCATGAGCGGCATCGGAATAATCATCAGCGATAATTTCACGAATCGGCTCGATGTTCCGCTGCTGAAATGATTTTATGCCGGTGTTAAAAGCAGCGAGGATTTTTTCTTTATCGGTTTGAACGAGAAAACAAAGGCCGAAGGCCAGTGCGATAATAATAAATGGAACAGCGAAATGCCATTTGCGTTTTTTGTCGGGGCGAAGCGCCCGATACAGCCAAAGCGCAATCATCGACAAAAAAGCGATGCCTATTCCAACAAACGGATATTCAAAAACATTTAACATAAAATAGCCACAGAGCTCACAGAGAACACAGAGATTTAATTTCTTAACGCTTGTACCTGGGCGGGGATTCTTCCTTTTCGTTTAATAAAGTCGGGCGAAGCGATTTTTGAAGTTTTCATAATCGGCGCAGAACCTAATAATCCGCCGAAGTGGACAATTTGGCCTGCTTTTTTGCCGGGCACAGGAATAACTCTTACGCTGGTGGTTTTATTATTCACAACGCCGATTGCAAGTTCATCAGCAATTATCGCGCTTAAAACATCGGCGGGCGTGTTGCCCGGCACGGCAAACATATCCATACCGACCGAGCAGACGCTTGTAAGGGCTTCGAGTTTTTCGAGATTGAGCGAACCATTTCTGACCGCGCGAATCATACCAGCATCTTCACTGACCGGGATAAATGTTCCCGATAGTCCGCCGACGTTGCCGGATGCCATTGAGCCGCCTTTTTTAACAGCATCCATCAGCATTGCCAGAGCGGCGGTTGAACCCGCCCTACCCATCCGCGAAACGCCCATCGCTTCGATGATTTCGGCGACGGAATCTCCGCGTTTCGGTGTTGAGGCAAGCGAAATATCGATAATGCCGAATTCGACACCCATTTTCGTGGCGACTTCTCTGCCGATTAGTTCGCCTGCGCGGGTGATTTTGAAAACTGTCCGCTTGATAACTTCCGATAGCTTCGTCAAATCGCAGGTTGGGTTATTTTTGACGACATCGCGTACAACGCCCGGCCCGGAGATACCTATATTAAGTGCGTAATCCGCCTCACCTACGCCGTGATGCGCGCCTGCCATAAATGGATTATCTTCCGGCACATTAGCGAACACTGCCAGTTTTGCGCAGCCTATGCCGTTTTTACTGTTCGCTGCGATGGCTTTTATGATGTGGCCTATTTTTTCGATAGCGGTCATATTCATACCCGCCCTGCTCGATGCAAGATTTAAAAATGAGCAGAGTCTTTCGGTTTGCGACAATGCCTGCGGAAGCGAATCGATTAGCAATTCATCGGCAGCGGTCATACCTTTTTGCACCATTGCGCCAAATCCGCCGATGAAATCGATGTCGGCAGCCCTGGCGGCTCGGTCGAGCGTCTTTGCGACTGATACCGCAGTTGATATTTTTTTCGGCAGCGGCTCGAGCAAAATCGCCGCCGGCGTAATGCTCAATCTTCGGTTTGTGATTGGTATGCCGTATTGGTCTTCGACGGCATCAGCGCAATGGTTGAGTTTTTGGCCCATTTCGGAGAGCCTTTTGAAAATCCGCCTGTTAAACGCGGCAAGATTCCTGTCCATACAGTCTTTCAGATTGACACCGAGCGTAACGGTTCTGATATCGAAATTCTGCTCGATGGTCATTTTTACCGTCTCAAAAACCTCTTCTACCGATATTCGCATAATTATGTCCTTTTAGTGGTTGCCGGTGTCTATATATACCACATCGCTATCTATTTTTCTTGCAAAAAATCCTCAATAAATATACTCTATAAGCCTGAAATATATAGTTTTTGAAAGGCTGCGATATGGCCAAAAAATTCGTAAGGGCGATTTTCCCCGGCTCGTTCGACCCGATTACCAACGGACATTTGGACGTAATCGGCCGCGGCATAAAACTCTTTGATGAGTTGATTGTCGCGGTGGGTAATAGTCCGCTCAAAGATACCCTGTTCACACAGAAAGAACGCGTCGAAATGATAAGGCCGCTTGTGGCAGGAATAGATGGCGTCAGTGTTCAGGCCTACGATTGCCTTACAGTTGAATATGCCGCAAGTGTCGGAGCGACCGCTATGCTGCGAGGCCTGCGAAGCTTTACCGATGTCCAGTACGAACTCCAGCTTGCTTTGACAAATCGCGCCGTCGCCGGCATCGAAACAGTTTTTGTTATGACAAGCGAACAATATGGTTTTACAAGTTCAACGCTGATAAGAGAAATTGCCAAACTCGGCGGAAATGTGTCGAATCTGATACCGCAAATAGTTTTTGAAAAACTTCAAAAACGCCTCACAGAGAAAAGTATAAAACCGGAGCGGGATAATTGTATAGAATAACAGTGAATGCCAGTTTTCGAGCAGACCATCAGCTTAATATCTCCGGCACGGTTGAGCCGATGCACGAACACAACTGGCAGGTCGAGGCGGCAATCGGCGGCGAAAATCTCGATGAAAATGGTCTGCTGTTTGATTTTAACAGACTCCAGAAAATGCTTGATGGCGCCGTTAGCGGTTTTAAAGACCGAAAACTTGAAGACTGTCCGGTTTTAAGAGGCAAAAACACCTCCGCTGAGAATGTAGCTGAATATATTTATCGGACATTAAAGCCGCAATTGCCCGCTGATTTAAGGCTTTTATACGTTGAAGTTCAGGAAGCTATCGGCTGTAAGGCAAGATATGAGAGTTAAAATCCGTTTAGCCTGTTTGTCTAACAGTCGATAACATAACAGAATTGAAAATTGAAGATTGAAAAATGAAAATTTAGTAACATTTTAGCCGAATGTAGAAAAATAGGAAACCACCTTCCATCCTTCGCTAAAGCTACGGAGGACAGGATGGCGGAGGCTATTTTACGCTGGATTCCCGCCTTGGTTCGACAAGCTCACCACGGGTCGCGGGAATGACAAGTCGTATTTGGCACTTAGCTAAAGTATTACAAAATTTATGGATTCGCCTGTCGGCGAGACTATATTTACTAACCCCTATCCCGATATCCTAATTATGCAATGCGAAATATGTAAAAATAAAAGTGCGACGGTTCATTTGACGGAAATAGTTGACGGCGCCAGGACGGAAAGTCATCTTTGCCAGGCTTGTGCTGAGAAGGAAGGCATTTCGATAAAAAGCCAGCTTTCTCTAAATGAGCTTTTGAGTTCGCTGATAGCCGCTCACCAGCAGACCGATGAGCAGGATGTGAACGAAATAAAGAAAAGCTGTCCGATATGCGGAATGACAATGGATATGTTCCGCAAGCAGGCGGTACTCGGATGCCCGAACGATTATGAAGTTTTCGGGAAAACTCTGGACCAGCTTATCGTAAAAGCGCACGACGGCAACTGCACTCATAAAGGAAAAGTTCCTGCCAACATTCCACAGCAGGAAGTTGTACATAATACCGACAATACGGAAGAAAAAGAAGAATTGAAAAGGCGGCTTGAAGAGGCTGTCGCGGCAGAGAAATATGAACTGGCCGCCAAACTGAGGGATCAGTTGAAGACAATGCAATGAGACTTAATGAACTAAGTTCAAAAACATCGCAGTGGTTCAGCGCAGAGGCGCCGCTATCCGATATCGTAATCTCGTCACGGATAAGACTTGCTCGAAATCTGGCGGGGCATAAATTTATTTCACGATGCAGCGACGACGAGAAGCAGGAGATTTTAAACACGCTTAAAGAAACAATCCTTTCGCTAAAAATGCTCGGCGACATTTTTTTTGTGGATATCTCGCATGGCAGCATAGTCGAAAGGGATTTACTCGTCGAACGCCAGCTCATCAGCAGAAATCTGGCGGCGGGCAAAGGCCCGCGCGGAGTTGTAATCGCGGACAATGAACTATTCTCGGCGCAGATAAACGAAGAAGACCATTTGCGTTTAAGCACGCTTTCGGCAGGTTTAAACCTCGACAAATGCTGGCAGCGAATAAATGAAATCGATGATGCGATAAGCGAAAAAATCCAATATGCTTTCAGCTCAAAATACGGATTCCTTACCGCCTGCCCGACGAATCTCGGAACTGGGATAAGGGTTTCCGTTATGCTGCATCTGCCGGGGCTGAAAATGACAGAGCAGTTGAAGCAGTTGTTCGAAGCGGCAAAGGATATGAGTCTGACAGTTCGCGGGCTTTTCGGCGAGGGAACCGAAGCGGTCGGCGATTTTTTCCAGATTTCAAACCAGGTAACGCTCGGCATTTGCGAAGAAAAAATCGTCGAGCAGTTTATGGCTTTGATAATTCCAAAAATTGTCGAGTATGAACGACTTGCCAGACAGAATTTAGTTACAAAAGATGTTAATACCCTCGACGATAAAATTTCACGCGCTTTGGCTGTTTTGAAAAACGCCAAACTCATCAGCTCTCACGAGGCGATGTTCCTTCTTAGTAATTTACGAATGGGCGTAAATATGGGCAGATTAAAAGAAATTCCAATCGAAACGATAAATGAACTTTTCCTGCTCACTCAGCCGGCGCATCTGCAAATGAACAAAGGCCAAAACTTAGATACCGAACAGCGCGATATTTTGCGTGCCGAAACTTTAAGAGCAAAATTGAATTAGAGGACATAGTTTCTCGTCGAAGTCAATTTTTATTTTTAATCTTTGATTTTTAATCCCCTTTTCTATACTCTATACCTAATCCCTATACCCTAAAGGAGTAGATATGAAGCGGCTGATAAGTTATTTTCTAAAAGGCCTGCTGGTTTTTGTGCCGGCGGCACTGACGATTCTCGTCATTTTTTGGGCAGTTCAAAAAATTGATAATCTGCTTAAAGTCCCAATCCCAGGTTCAGGCATTGTTATCATCTTAGCGATTATCACCCTGATTGGCTTTTTGGCATCGAATTATCTGGGAAATAAATTTTTCGCTTTCATAGACAGGCTGTTCGCCAAAGTTCCCGTAGTCAAAATGCTCTATTCATCCGTGAGGGATTTAATAAGCGCGTTTGCCGGCCAGAGAAAAAGTTTCGATAAGCCTGTCATTGTCGAACTTACCGCGGGCGGACCTAAGGCCATAGGTTTTATCACGCAGGAAGATTTAACTTTCCTGTCGCTGGCGGGAAATGTTGCGGTTTATTTCCCGCAGTCGTATAATTTCGCAGGTTCGGTTTTAATTTTTCCAGTCGAGAGAGTTTTGCCTCTGAATATCGAAAGTTCAAAGGCAATGGCTTTTGTCGTCTCCGGCGGCGTTTCAGGAAAGTGAGTGTAAAATGACAAATATTTTTCTTTATCTGATTTTGGGCGTCGCGGCAGGCGCATTCGGCGGGCTTGTCGGCATCGGCGGAGCAACTATCATAATACCGGCATTGGTTCTTATGTTCGGCCTATCGCAGCATACTGCACAGGGGACGACCCTTGCGATGATGGTTCCGCCAATAGGCATATTGGCAGCGTGGACTTATTATCAAAAGGGATTTGTAGATTTCAAAATCGCAGGGTTTCTTTGTATAGGCTTTCTGCTCGGAGGACTGCTCGGCGCAAAACTCGCCGTCGGACTGCCTGCGCCGCTGCTGAAAAAAATATTCGGCATATTCCTGCTGGTTATATCCCTGAAAATGCTTTTTTCTAAATGAGTCAAAAACCGGAGATTACTATGCCGAATGTGAGTGTTTGTATCCCGACTTATAACAGAGAGCATCTGCTTAAAGAAACTCTCGAAAGTGTTTTTGCTCAGACGTATAATGATTTTGAGGTTGTTATCGTTGACGATGGTTCAACCGACGGCACTAAACAAATGCTCGAAAAAAATAATTTCAATGTCAGATACCACTGGCAAAAAAACGCCGGCGACGCAGCCGCAAGAAACAAACTTATCGAACTGGCAGAGGGGAAATATATTTCATTTCTTGATTCCGACGACCTTCTGTTTCCCGATGCGCTGGAAAAAATGGTTCAGGCGATGCCGAAAAACTCCGAGGATACGGTGGTGTACGGGTCTTATGTCGCGATTGACGAAGCCGGCGAGATTTTATACAGACGAAAAAAGAAACTTTACAGCGGCAGGATAACCGAGCGGTTGTTTGAACATATTCTGATTCATTCCTGCGGTTCTCTTTTCTCCAGAAAAATCCTTCTTGAACAGGCCGGTTTTAATACCACCCTGCCGGTCTGTTCAGATTACGACCTGTGGCTGAGGCTCTCTCTGAAATATGATTTTATCGGCATTGACGAAGCTGTTTTCAAACGCCGCCGGCACAGCGGAAACCTATCAAATATCTGTTTCGCCGGCAAAGACACAGAGTACAAAGTGCTCGAAAATTTTTATTACAATGGCGGCGGGAAAAACGTTATTCCTCGCCGTCTGGCAATGAAAAGACTGAGTAAAGAACAGTACAGGGCAGCAAGAAGCGCGTTAAAAGAGTCGATGAGACAAACCGCGATAAATTATTTTAAACAATCTCTTGAAAAACATTTCTCTTTTAAAACATTTTTTTGGCTGCTGCTGGCAAAAATAAAATTTGGTCCCGCCAAAACTTCCATACAACCACAGAAATATATAAAACCTAAATCCATATCCCAAATTAAAGTCGCGATTGATTTTAATCCTGTTCTTGTGAGCAAATTTTCGGGCTTTTATACTTTCGGCGTAGGTCTGCTGGAAGGTTTTTCTCAGCTTGAGGACAAACCGCAATTGATTTTGTTCCATTCCAGCAAATTCGCCGCACAAGCCAAAGAACTTGTAAATGAGGAGTTCAGAGAAACGGCACAGCAGAAAACTCTTGCCGTAAAAATAAGATGGCTGGAAAATTTCTGGAAATACTTTAATTTTCCAAAACTCCAAAACCTCACTGGCGACTTTGATATTTATCACTGCTTTCATCATCTGATGCCGCCGACAAACGGCAAACCGCGGCTTATGACGGTACACGACCTGAGAAGATATAAGCTGCCGGAGCTTTATAAAAAATCCAAGCTCGACCTCTTTGAAAACGCCGTCAAAAAAGCCGACTATTTTTTGGCCATTTCAGAATCAACGAAACAAGATTTGTGTTCCATTTTTAAAATACAGGAAAACAGAGTGGATGTTGTGCCACTGGCTTCGGGTATTGAGCCTGTCTTTTATTCACAGCAGCAAAAGGCTGAAACAAAAGTTAAACTGTCTGAAAAACTCGGTAAGAAAATCGATGAGTATTTTGTCGCTATATCCTCGCCTGACAGCAGAAAAAACATCTCAAGAACTATTGAGGCTTTTGAATTAGCCGCCAAAGATATCGCTGAAAACACGAAGCTGCTGATTATCGGCAATCTTGATAAAAGAGATTCGCAATTAGAAAGAAAATTGAAGTCTAAATTATATAAAAATGTTTTCTGGATGGGAACGATTGACGACCTTCGTCCATGGCTGGCCTGCTCAAATGCGCTGATTTTCGCAAGTCTCTATGAAGGCTTCGGAATACCAATTCTCGAGGCGTTTTCCTGCGGCGCCGCGGTGATTACATCAAACTGTTCATCAATGCCGGAAATAGCAGGCAACGCAGCCTTATATGTGAACCCGCTGAACATAAAGTCGATATCGCAGGCAATTATAAAAATCGCCAATGACCATTCGCTAAGAGAAACGCTTATCGCCGCCGGCAGGGAAAGAAACAAACTCTTTACCTGGAAAAAAACCGCAGAAAAAGTTATCGAAGTTTATAAAAAACTGGGATTAAATTGAAAACAATTTAATTTTTATCTTCCAGACCGTTTAAATGCTTAGTCAATTTTGATTTTATCAAATTCCCCGGCAGATGAATCGAATCAGCCTGATTCGGCAAAAGCAAAATCGTTACGGGCACGGCAGGCTCTTTATAAATCTCCTTCAGCGCCCTTGCTGCCGGATAATCAAATTCTGTCGTATCAGCCTTTATCGCTAAAACATTTTTGCGTTTGATAAGCTCTGCGATTTTCGCATTTGAATAAACCGTTTTATCTAAAATTTTGCAAGACATACACCAGTCAGCCGTAAAATCTATCAGCACAGGCTGATTATTTTTTTGGGCGGCGGAAATCACTTGCGCATCATACTCCTGCCAGTTGATAAGTCCTTTCCTTGGTTCGGACAAAAATATAAAACCAAACACGACCGCCAAAACAATCGCCGCAAGTCGTATCGCCAGCTTCTTCGCTTTCGGCGTGTTATATTGCACCCAAACGCCCCACATCCAGACACAAACCGCAAGAATAATTGCATAATAAAGAACGTTGATAATTTTCCCGGCAGGCACCGCCTCAAGCAGTTTTACGCCGATGCCCAAAAGGATAAAGCCGGTGATGTGTTTGAAAAGCTCCATCCATCTGCCCGGTTTTGGGATTTTCGCGAGCAGAGCCGGCATCGCGGTAAGTATCACATAAGGCGCGGCCATACCAACACCGATTAGCAGAATTGTAATTGTCGCAAGCGGTATCGGCTGAGTCTGCGCCCAGGCGAGAACGAATGTCAAAATCGCAAAACTGCAAGGCGTACTCAAAACCGCCGCGAGAAAACCTGTCGCAACCGAGCCAGCCAATCCGCCCCTGCCGTTGCTTTGCCCGCTCACAGAAACAGGCAATCCGATTGAAAATAGCCCGAACATATACAACGCCAGCACAACCATCAGCATCGCCATCGCAATAACAAATGCTGAATTTCTGAACTGGTCGCCCCATTGGAAAACGATATCGAAGCTGAGTTTTAAAATTATATTCACCGCCGCAAGAGCGACAAAGAAAAGAATTATGCCGAGGGCAAACGCAAAACCGTGTGCAATGCTTTTTGCCTTGCTCTGCTTTGCCTGCGAAATCAGCCGCATAACTATAATCGGCAGAATCGGCCAAACGCAGGGCATTATATTAAGCAGCAATCCCGCGACAATTGCAAGAGGAAGCGCGATAGCGGCGGATGTCCACAAGACAGGATTAACTTCCTCTACAATAACCCGCACAGGCGTTGAAAATATCGGGGCGGACGCTGAAATTTCAAGTTTTTTTGAAAGTTCGTAAGATGCTTTTCTGCATAACTGTTGTGAACAGGCAAGACCGTCTATCGTAACTTTTACTTCGCTGCTTTGGGCATTGGCATCTATAACAAAAGGAACAAAGACGCTGAACTTTCCGCTATAAACTTTGAGTTTGCTGTTTGTTATTTTATCAAAGTATAAATTGGCCGGCGGCATAATTGGCGAAGAAAATAAAAACCCCTGCCCCTGGGCGATTATTTTCAGATTTGTCCCCTGCGGAGCGGTTTTTTCATCTGCGTAAAAATGCCAGTCCTGTGCAAGATTAAAATTTATCTGCAGAAGATTTCCAGATTTTGGCGCAACCGGCTCGTATTTGAATGAAAGTTCTATCTGGGCAAAATCATCGCCGATTTTCTCACTCGCAAAGGCGTTTGAGAAAATCAGAACTCCTGCCAAAACAGTTAATAAAAAATTATTCCGCATTTCATTTTAAATTTTATGGTTCGGCTGAAACTGTCGGCGGGGTTTTGTCATCTGCTTTCGATAACTTTTCCTGCTCTGCTTTGAGCAAATCGCCGACCGTCGGCTTATTCAATGTTCCGCCATCGAGTATTATCTTAACCTCGGCGGCATCGAGCGTTTCATATTTCAAAAGCGTATCCGCTATCGCCTGAAGTTTTTCCTTATTATTTTCTATAACTTCCCTTGCGGCCTTATAAGCCTGGTCGAGAATTTTTTTAACTTCGACATCAATTATTTCCGCGGTCTTCTGCGAATACTCGGCTGCCATCATTCCGGTGTACATATCCGGTGTTTGCGGACTGTAATCAATGGGGCCAAGCTCTGCGCTCATCCCCCAGGTCTGAACCATTTCCCTTGCCAGCGATGTCGCCATTTTAATATCCTGCTGCGCGCCGCTGGAAATATCATCGCAGAAAATTTCTTCCGCGATTCTTCCGCCGAAACAAACCTGAATTTCCGCTATACAATATTTCTTTGTATAATGCGTCCTGTCTTTTTCCGGCAGCGAGAAAGTCGCCCCGCCCATCGGCCCTCTTGGAATAATGCTTACCTTGTGCAGCGGGTCGGCATCCTTGAGCAAAGATTGTACAAGCGTATGGCCGGCTTCGTGATAAGCGGTAATTTTTTTGTCCGCCTGGTCAACCTTTCTGCTGCGTTTCTGTCTGCCCCATCGGACTTTGTCGCGAGCCTCTTCGAGGTCTTCCATTTCGACAAATTCTTTATTATTCATTGTGGCTGATATAGCGGCCTCATTGATAATCGCCTCAAGGTCGGCGCCGCTGAACATCGGCGTGCCTCTGGCTATCACCTCAAGGTCAACATCAGGCCCTGTCCTGACTTTGCGTGCGTGGATTTTAAGAATTTCTGTTCTGCCCTTTACGTCCGGCAGAGGAATATAAACCTGCCTGTCAAATCTGCCGGGTCTCGTCAGAGCCTTATCAAGAATGTCGCCTCTGTTTGTCGCGGCCATTACGATTACCTGGTCGTTGGTGTCAAAACCGTCCATCTCAACAAGAATAGCGTTTAATGTTTGCTCTCTTTCATCGTGTCCGCCGCTGACAAATCCGGGCCCGCGTTTTTTGCCGATAGCGTCAATTTCATCGAGGAATATTATGCAGGGCGAGTTATCTTTTGCGCTCTTGAATAAATCCCGAACACGCGATGCGCCAACGCCGACAAACATTTCAACAAAGTCGCTTCCCGAAATACTGAAGAAAGGCACATTCGCCTGTCCGGCGATTGCCTTTGCCAGCAGTGTTTTACCGCATCCGGGAGGGCCGACCAGCAAAACGCCTCTCGGTATTCTGCCGCCGATTTTAGAAAACTTTTTCGGATGCTTCAAAAATTCTATTATTTCGGCTACTTCCTCTTTGGCTTCCTCGATGCCGGCCACATCGTCAAATGTAACTTTCATTTGTTCTTTGCCGTGCATCTTGTGCTTGCTTCTGCCGAAGTTCATCAGCATTCCGCCTGCGCCGTTTTTGACGTTCCGAATAAAAAGAAAATAGAAGATTGCAACCATAAATACCAAAGGCAGCAGCCAGTTAAAAAGCTGCAGCCAAATCTGCGGCGAAGTGTTTTCCCATCTCACGCGCGCAGTCCGCAGTTTCGTGGTTATATCCCCAATCATTTCCGGTTGATAATACACCTTGAATGTTTTTGCCGCTTTTGGCGAACGAGCCTTTATTCCGTCGGCATTGAATACACCGGTAATTTCACGCTCGCCTATCTCGACGCTCTCAATCCAGTTGCTGGCGATGAACTTCTCAAACTCGTCATTCCTGATTTGGTCCACCTTTTGATACTTGCCAAGCGATGTTAAAAGCATAATTACCATAACGCCTATGAAAACCCACTTCAACGGCATCCCTGCGCGTGGCAGCTTCGGATTATTTGGCTTATTTGTATTTTGTTTACTATTCTGTTTTTTCTTTTGACTCATCTATCAACCTAAAAAATGCTCGGCTATTAGGCCGATTCAATACTTTTATTTTTAAATTTCTTTTTTACCAGTCCGTTTGCATACCTTCCACTATTCGCTCGGCAAGTTTGTTTGCGGCGACTTTAGAGCCATATTTAAAGCCCTGCTGCTGAAACTCCGAATAACTCGCTGTCGCCGTAATACTTTTATCCGAAACAATATACTGACCCGTTCGCAGATCTTTCCAACTGAAAATTGCGGTAACCTCCGCTTGTTCCTCAAGCGGTCTGCCCACATTACGCTCTATGGTCAGCGCAGAATTATACAGCGATGTAATCTTTCCACTCAACACAGTATCCGCCTTGCTCCTGTCGGAGATAATTTTGTAAGGCGTATCAGTTTCGATTCGCTTGGCGATGGCATCGGTCAGGTCATACTCAAGGTCGCGTCTGAATGTCATATTATCAAACATTTCGACATAAACGCTTTTTACATCCCGCGGATATATAGACTGGCTTGAATATCCGCCGATACAGCCGGTCAGCAAAACCGCTGCGCAAACAAAGACGAATATAGCCCCGATTATCCTGCTCATAAGAACAATCCCTTCCAGTTAAACTTCTTTTTGCCGCTCAGCTTGGCCATCGCTTTTTTCGCCATTTCCTTTTGCAAAGCAGCCAGCTTAACTTCAGCCTGCGCGGCTCTTTCGCTGCCGGGCCAATCCTTTATTATTCTCTGATAATACAACTCCGCGGAAGTATCGCTGCCGGTCCTGGTATAATAATCAGCGACCGCCAATTCTTTCTCGGCAAGTTTATCAGTTAACACTACAAGTTTTTCTGAAACTTTTAATTCCGCCGCAGGTTCAGGATACCTCTTCTGATACTCCGCGTAATAACTTCGCGAACTTTCGACCACTTTCGAGTCGAATTTCGGTCCCTTGTAATCAAGGTCAAGACTCCTTGCCATTCCAAGCAGTGAATCTTTGCCTTCCTGTCCGGTCGGCCATTTATCGTTCACAGCCGCCCACGCATCATAAGCTTCGTTATAAGCTCCCCTTTTTTCTCTGCTTGTCGCTACAGAGGTCAGGGCGTTTTTCGCAATCGGCGCATCGCCCATTCGGTCAGCGATTTTGGTCATTATCTCGCTGCCCTCATCATAAGCCTTGACTTTGAATACGCCTAAAACAGGTTTCTTCTGACCATTCAAAAAAGCCGTCGCTATCTGATACTGCCTTTCTATTGCGGAATCAAACAGCGGACTTTGCGGAAAATCATTGGTCACTTTCTCATAAGCGAACGCGGCTTTTTCCCATTTTCGCTTGCTCAAGAGAAGTTCAGCCTTAACAAAGGCATCGAAATCCTTACCCGCAAATTCAGGATAATTCGCCTTTAGTTTTGCAAAGGCCTTTTTCGCCCGGCTGGTTTTTCCGGTTGAAACAAGCTGTTTAGCCTGACTTATGGTCGTTATTTTTCCGCTGTCGCCGGTTTGGCTGACCGGCTGCCAGGTTTGTCCTTCTGTAAGCCGCCAGGTTTCCGCCGCCGCAACAGCCGCAAAACTGATTGCGACAAATACAATAAGTCCTTTTATCTTCATAATGTTTAGACTCCTATCGGGGCGCATTATACCCAAACACCAATTTTATGCAAACCATACTACATAAAAAAACCTCCGGAGCGTCCCTGCCCCGAAGGTTTAAATTTCAACGAATAACGCCAATCGGCATTATTTCTTTTGAGCAGCTTTCTTTTTGGCCTCTTTATCAGCTTTCTTTTTGGCTTTTTCATCAGCCTTTTTATCAACATTTTTTTCGACTGTCTTTTCAACTTTCTTTACGGAAGTCTCTTTTACAGCTTCACTTGTGGTTTTTGGAGTGTTCGCATCGGCCTTAACCTGCGGTGTGTTTGGTTCTGATTTGCGAACAGGAGCAACTGCGGCTGGTTTCGGAGGAGGATTTAAATCGAATTTGTCAGCCTCATTGGTGAAATTCACTTTGGCTTCTGCCTTGAGATTCTGGATATAATCCATAACAATCTTTTCTTTTTGCTTGTCGCCCAAAGCAGCGGTGATTTTACCTTTTGCATTTTCAAGACTGGTTGTGTTCGCATCCAAACGCTCAACGAGCTTTATAATATGGTAGCCGAACTGGGTTTCAACAATATCGCTAATCTCGCCCGGCTTCAAAGCATTGGCTGCCTTTTCAAATTCAGGAACGAAAGTTCCCTTTGGCTGAACGCCGAGGTCGCCGCCCTCTTTGGCTGATGGACAGGCGGAATTTTCCTTCGCTACTGTTTCAAATTCTGCACCGCCCTTTACCTTGGCCAAAAGTTCCTGTGCCTTTGCCTTTGCTTCAAGTTTGGCTTTGTTCGGGTCGTTGCCATCTGCTGGTCTGATGAGAATGTGCTTTACATGAATGCTTTCCGGGGTTGTGAACTGCTGAGCGTTTTGGTCATAGTAAGCCTTGATATCCGCATCGTTCGGCTCTTTTATTTTGCCGACGAACTGGGCTTCCATCAGCTTTTCAAACATCGCGCGTTTTTTCATATTATCCTGATATTCGCTATAATCAACGTTATAGCTCTTTAGAAGCGATTTAAAGTCATCCAGGGTAAGATTCTGCTGAGCAATCTGTTTGTTTATCTGTGTAGTAACTTCTTCTTCACTGACGGTAATGTTCGCCGCTTTTTCCTTTTCGGTAAGCATTGCTTCAATAATAGTTTGTTCCATAGCTTGTTTGCGCATCTGCTGTTTGTACGGGCCCATCATAGCGGGAGGAACTCTGCCGGCCATTTGTTTTAGACGCGGGGCAAGAATTTTCGCAAGTCGGCCTTCGGTAACTTTTGTGTCGCCGATAGTGAGAACAACAGCGTTGGGGTCAACGGCTGGTTCGTTTGTTTCAATTACAATATCCTCCGGTGCAACAGGTTTTGCGGTCGCGGCTTTCGTTTCCGGAGCCGGTGCGGCCTTTTTCGCATCAGCAGCGAAAGTCTGCGATAATGTGCCGATAGTTAATACGGCGAGAACACTTACGAGCAATCTCATACTAAATTTCCTTTCTGAAAAAGTTTATTTTTGAAATGTTAAAAAGTTCCGGCAGTATAACTATCTATGTTTGAAATTGAAAGATAAAAACGAGGAGTCAGGGAAAAGAGGTGAGGAATAGGAAAATTGCGATGAGCTTTCGTCAAGTTTTGGACGATTTTAACCACGGATTGCACGGATTTCACAGATTTTGAACGAATTTTAAACGCTGATTTCACCAATTAACGGATTAGCATTAACCAGAATACAAGAAGAATTTATCTCGACAGGCTCAAGGCAGATGAGATGGGTTCGCGCTGGGTTTTTGCCGCTAAGATACAAAAATTCATAGCTAAAATAAATTTTTTATAAAATTTTGAAAAAACTATTGACAAGTTGTACGTTTGTACGATATATTGTTCGTACAAATGTACAAGGAGTTTTAGATATGGCTAAAAAAACATTGCCAAAATTAAGTTCGGCGGAAACTCAAATCATCTCAATTCTCTATCTGCTCGGCAGCAGTTCAGTTCAGCAGATATTCGATAATCTGCCTGCGGATAGAGACATTGCTTATGCAACGGTGCAGACACTTCTGCGGCGGCTGGAAAAGAAGGGATATATCAAACACAGCATAAAAGGAAAGGCACATATTTTTTCGCCAACCGCGCCGAAAGAAAATCTAATCAAAAAATCAGTGGGTGATTTTATCGCACAACTCTTCGGCGGAGATGCGATACCTTTAGTACAGCACCTGGCAAAAAACGGACAAATCACCGAACAGGATATAGATAAATTAAAAGATATTATTAAGAAATCCGAAGCACTATGAAAAAGAAGCAAGGAAAATCAAATATCAAAAATTAAAAATCAAAATTATGGAATCGGCCTGATGGCCGATGAGATTTTATTTTTTAGACACGGATTAACACAGATTAACACTGTAAAAAAATCTTGCTCTGTGTTCTCTCGGTTCGACAGGCTCACCGTCCTGAGCGAAGTCGAAGGAGTGAGCTCTGTGGCTATCTTTAAAAACAAGGAGTAATTGAGATGGAATATGTAAAAAATTTCACAGACCATTTGGTTCGGCAAAGCTGGCAGATTGCAGTTCTGTTTTTAATCGTCGCGGTCGGGTCGTTTCTGCTGCGAAATAAAAGCTCGCACTGGCGGTATCTGCTTTGGTGCGTGATTTTGGCAAAATGTTTATTGCCGCCTGTGATGACGTTTAAGGCGGCGGTATTGCCCTTCGATGCTAAAGAAACCCCCAGCATAAAGCTGGGGGCTAAATACGAAGAACCCCGTCAAAGTATTGACGGGGCTAACCTGCAAAGAGAATCGGGGGTTGAAAATCGAGAATTGAATAACCAAAATTCAAATGAACCCCGCCAAAGTGTTGGCGGGGCTAATCGACCACATTATGCAGTGATAGATTATGTTAAAGAACATTTTTATATATTTGTTTTCGCGGTGTGGGGAAGCGGGGCGATTGTATTTTTAATTGTCGCAGGAGTCAGGGCGTTTTTGCTGAATAGATGGATATTGAGGCATCGCCAATTGCCGGGTGAAGATGTGTTGGGAGAAATTGAAAAGCTTAAAAGTACGGTTTCGAGCGAGTTTCTGGGCAGGATTTGGGTGGCTGATAAAATTACACAGCCTTTTGTATGGGGTCTGTGGCGCGGGTGCGCATATTTGCCGGCGGGGTCGAAAAATTCCGCCGATGTGATTATGCATGAACTTGCGCATATAATGCGATTGGATGCGTTTGTGAATTTATTGCAGATTTTTGCGCAGGCGATTTTCTGGTTTCATCCGTTTGTATGGATTGCCAATAACAGGATTCGTGCCGAGCGCGAAAAAAGCTGCGATGAGATTGCGATAGCAAGATTAAATATTTCGCCTCGGAGTTATTCATCAGCGGTTGTTGATGTTTTGGTCAGAGAGTATCAGGCAAGAAAGGCTTTGCCGAGTTTGGCGGTTGCCGGGCCGGTGAAAAATATCGAGGAAAGGATTAAAACGATTATGGCACAGGGTAAGAAATTTTATTCGCGTCCAACGGCGGCGGCGGTAATTACGGTCCTGGTTTTAGCGGCGATTTGCGTTCCGACAACGATTGCGATTACGAAGGCGGAAGAGCCACAAAGGCACAAAGGCACAAAGAACGTAGCCACAGAGAACACCCATTCAGCAAGCTCAGGGCAGGCAGAGATAGAAAAAACAAAGCAAGGTGATTTTAAAGCAATGCTTTCTAATGGCACAACGGTTGAGCTTATCGGCGTTTGTGAACATCCGAGTGAAGGCAAGCAATGGTGGCGGGCGGATGGCACAGTTTTAACAAAAGCACCTTATAAATGGTACGATACGGAGCCAAAAGAAACGACATTCAAAGGATATGAATTCGCAGCGGGTATTTATGGCGGTACCGATGTTGAGGTTGTGTGGAATATGCCGATAAAAAACAAGTTGGTTAGTATCGGATTGGATAGAAATGATAGCACAGGATATATCGGAGAAATGGCTGCCGCAGCAATTCAATCGAATGAAGATTTGATAACGATGTCGGTAAGAATAGGCATAGCCGCCGGAGATTGGAAAACCAGTTTTGTATATGACGGCAAAGAAACTGCCCAAAAAGAATGCGGTACTGGGAATGTTATTTTTTCAGATGCTTATAAAATTGGTGATGGTGTACAGATTACTGTATCTGATACTATAATTGGCTCGGCTCATCGTATTGTCGCTATTGACAAGGCCGGTAAGATGTATAAAGAACAAATGACTGATAGGGGTTTGAAAGGAATTCAATCATTGTCTGGTGAAGAGCTTCGGCAGACAACTGTTTATTTCCCAAAATTAAAACAAAATAATGTTAAGGAATTTCAGTTTCAGACCCGGCCATACGAGTGGGTTGAATTCAAGAATGTTTCGCTGAAGCCGGGGGTTAAAACGGATGTGCAGATTGAAGTTGAAAAAGATGCTTCGGAAAAATCTGCTCTTAATACCAAAAACACAATCTCATTTCACCATGACATCTCTATAAGAGATGCGTTGCGATTTTTAGGTGAAAAATACAAGCAAAACATTATTCCATCAGACAAGGTAAATGGTCGGGTTACAGCAAGAACGCTCTATGACGTAACATTTGAAGAAACGCTGAAGGCTATTCTTGGTACAAATAAATACATAATTGATGGAAACTTTATCCGTGTCTATACAGCAGAAGAATACAAAGATTTGCCACCGAATTTAAAAACGGATGCGCAAATAGAAAAAGTTGCAGAGCCACAAAGGCACGAAGACACAAAGAAAATCAATGCAAACGAGGCAGGGAAAATTGAAAATGTTGATTTGTATGTTGAGGATTTTGATATCAGGCCTTATGAGGTGGGCGGGTTATATACTGTAACGGCGAAAATCGGCAATCACGGCATTGTAGATGCGCCGGTATTTAGTATGAATTTTTTCAAAGGAGACCCGAAAGAGAATCTCAATCTTCACGGCAAACCGCAATCGGGCAGTTATGGCGCAGGGCCAATCAAGCCGGGCGAGTTCTGGAATGAACAAAGCTCGCCTTTTGCGTTAACACGAGGAGAAAATACGCTGTCGGTTTTTCTTGATATTAACAATAAAATTGCTGAAACTAATGAACTTAATAATTCGGCTACGATGAGGGTTTTATTTAAAAATGGTAAAATTATTAAAAAAACCGCCGGTAAAACCGGCGGCTAAATACCGCTCATTTACATTCGCGGCTCTGAAAGTTTCTGTTTTATTTCGCTGCGTCTTTGATTTTTGCCCATTCATCACGGAGGGTTGTTGTGCGGTTGAAGACAAGTTTGTCGCTACCGCTTTCTTTATCAACACAGAAGTAGCCCAATCTCTCAAACTGCCAGCGGCTTAATGGCTTTGCATCCTTTAAATAAGGTTCGACTTTGCAGTTATTCAATATCTTCAGAGAATCAGGGTTTAAGTTCGCTGTGAAATCTTTGCCTTCTTCTGCTTCTTCAGGATTTTCTTTTGTGAAAAGATTATCGTAAAGTCTGACTTCGGCATTGACAGCCGTTTTGGCGCAGACCCAGTGCATAGTCGCTTTTACTTTTCTGCCATCTGGCGAATCTCCGCCGCGGGTTGCGGGGTCGTAGGTGCAGCGGAGTTCGGTAATATTGCCTGCCGAATCCTTTACTACGCTTGTGCAGGTGATGAAATACGCGTAACGCAGGCGTACCTCTCTGCCGGGCGCAAGACGGAAGAATTTTTTCGGCGCATCTTCCATAAAATCATCCTGCTCGATATAAATTTCGCGTGAGAATGGAACCTGTCTGCTGCCTGCCGATGGGTCTTCAGGATTATTGACAGCATCGAGCATCTCGACCTGAGCTTCAGGATAATTTTCGATAACGACTTTGAGCGGATTTAAAACAGCCATTACGCGCGGCGAAGTTTTGTTCAAATCCTCGCGCAGGCAATGTTCCAGCAGAGCAAAATCAACGGTACTGTTGAATTTGTTGACGCTGATTTTTGTGCAGAAATTTCGCAGAGCCTCCGGCGAAAAGCCGCGACGACGCATTCCGCCAATAGTAGGCATACGCGGGTCGTCCCAGCCGCTGACAAGTTTTTCCTGTACGAGTTTGAGCAGTTTGCGTTTGCTCATTACGGTATAATTCAAATTGA
Source organism: Phycisphaerae bacterium (assembly GCA_041661665.1). GTDB lineage: Bacteria > Planctomycetota > Phycisphaerae > Sedimentisphaerales > UBA12454 > GWC2-45-44. Next base: position 39,988 of record JBAZTW010000017.1, read on the forward strand.
GTCTTGCGAATTCAATCTGCTGCGGGTGATATATGCCGAGCTGATTGATGAACCAATCGTACAGCGGGCGATGGTTTTCAAATTCGAGCGTGCAGATTGAGTGCGTGATTTTTTCGACGGAATCTTCCAGCCCGTGCGCCCAGTCGTACATCGGATAGATGCACCATTTGTCGCCTGTGCGGTGATGGGTCGCGTGTACAATGCGGTACATTACCGGGTCGCGCATATTAAAGTTCGGATGAGTCATATCAATTTTTGCGCGGAGCGTTTTTGAGCCATCGGGGAATTCGCCATTTTTCATTCGCTCAAATAAATCGAGATTTTCTTCAACACTTCTATCTCTAAATGGGCTGCCTTTGCCCGGCACGGTTGGCGTTCCGCGATATTGGCGCATTTGCTCGGCATCGAGGTCGCAGACATAAGCGAGGCTTTTTTTAATCAATACAATCGCCCAGTCGTACATTTGCTGAAAATAATCCGAGCCAAAGAAAAGATTATCGCCCCAGTCCCAGCCGAGCCATTTTACATCTTCGATAATTGAATCGACATATTCCTGTTCTTCTTTTTCCGGGTTTGTGTCGTCGAATCGCAGATGGCATTTTCCGCCGAATTCGGAAGCGATGCCGAAATTCAGGCAGATGCTCTTGGCGTGTCCGATGTGGAGATAGCCGTTTGGTTCGGGCGGGAAACGTGTGGCGACTCTGCCATCCCATTTTCCGCTTTTGCAGTCTTCGGCAACTATTTGACGGACGAAATCAAGTTTGTGAATATTTTCGTTTGGTGTGTTTGTATCTGACATAATAAATCCAATCTATTTTTTAAATAGCCACAGAGTTTTTTTAATTTTGTTTTTAGCCACAGAGAACACAGAGTTCACAGAGGTAAAAACAAACAGCGTGGGCTAAGAGCCCACCCTACCATAATTACAATCTTTCATATTTAATAACGGCTCTATAAACGCCGTTGATTCTTGAACCTTCCATAATCATCGGCGCGTATTTTTCGTTTCTCGGCTGAAGGCGCACCTTTTGTTCCGTTTCAAAGAATACTCTTTTAAATGTTGTCTCGTGCGGCAGAGTAAGCCTGACGAAACAGTCATCGCCGTTTCGGACTTCGGCAGCGGGAGAGAAAATCACAATATCGCCTTCGAAGAATTTTGCTTCCATCGAGTCGCCGATTACGCGAACAGCAAAAGCGTGCGGGTCATCAATGTCGGGGCAGCGAACATAATCATCTGCGAAACCTGCCGGGTATTCGAGGTCGTCGAAGTCAACCGGATAGCCGGCAGCGACACGATTGATAACAGGAATTAGTCTGCCGGGTTTTATAGATGAGCCTGCGGCATCAGATTTCAAATCGTTCTCGGCAATCAGCTCATCTATTTTGCCGTTGTCGTTTTTGCCTTTGAGGGTTTGAACTAATTTTCGCCATCTTTGGTTTTCGGCTTCTGATGATTCAAACCGCTGGCGGACATCGGCAGGCATTCTATCAAGATTGGCAACGTGGCGAAGAGTGCCCGGCTCGAATTGCAAGGCCTCTTCGAGTTTGCGCAGGAGCTGGTCGCCGGGCGGATTTTTGACTTTGCCCGTCTCGATAGTTGACAGATAAGGCTTTGAAAAACCCGTTTTGCTGCTCACTTCATCGAGGGTAATGCCCAGTTCGTGCCGGCGTTTGCGAATAATCTGGCCTAAAGACATTATTCACTCCATTCAAAAACAGTTTTTTAATTTGTAAAGCAATTATACAACAAAGTAAATATGTTGCAAGAATATCTAAAAAGAGATTTATTGAGTCGCTAAAGCGGATAAATTTTTATTATGTTGTCAGCGGCGAACAATGCTGTTAGTATATCTGTATATATTGCCAATATGTATTTAGAGAGTTGTTGTTTGGTGGAAAAAACGCCTGCCGAGTCGCTGAAAAACAGCAATGTTGTTTCTATTTATATATATGTTAGTTAAATATCGCGACAAAATATGCTTTCAAGGGTTTTTTGCTTGCAAGTGAACGGTGATTCAGTAAAATGAATATGCGTTCATTTTTGATGAAACGAGACCTTGCTTTGTTAAAACAAGTTATTTATCATAGGTAAGTTATGAATGTTAAAGATATTATACCATCCCTGAAAATAGGGAATTTGGAAATTTGGCCGCCGATTATTCAGGGTGGAATGGGCGTTCGAGTTTCCGGAGCAGGTCTTGCCGCTGCGGTCGCCAATACCGGCTGTGCCGGCGTAATCGCAAGCACCGGACTTGGAATGTATGAGGAATATGATGGCCCTGATTTGGCGAATTTCAATGCCGAGTCGCTTCGCAAAGAAATCCGTAAAGCCCGGAGTATGACCAAAGGTATAATCGGCGTAAACGTTATGATTGCGCTGACTGACCACGACAGGCTCATAGAAGTCGCTATCGAAGAAAATGTTGAGATGGTAATCTGCGGAGCAGGTCTGCCGCTTGATTTGCCAAAGTATCTCAATGGCAAAGATGTAAAAATTATTCCGATTGTTTCATCGGTTAAGGCTCTCCAGTTAATTTGCAAACGCTGGCAGGGTCGATACGACAAGATGCCCGATGCTGTAATTGTCGAAGGTTTTAACGCAGGCGGCCATTTGGGTTATTCCGCCGAAAGTTTAGCTGATGGTACAGCAATGCCTGTTGAGCAGATTGTTGAAGAGGTTGTAGCATTTGCCAACTCGTGTGAACCTAAGTTTCCTGTAATCGCAGCAGGTGGAATTTTCGATGGCGAAGATATTGCACGTTTTCTTGCTCTGGGCGCATCAGGAGTTCAAATGGCAACCCGCTTTGTCTGCACAACCGAATGCGATGCCAGTGAAAAATTCAAGCAGGCGTATCTGGATGCCAAAGAAGGCGATATAACGATTATCAAAAGCCCGGTCGGTTTGCCAGGCAGGGTCATTAACAGCGAATTTGTCAAAAAAATCAAAGCCGGCTTAACGATGCCCTACAAATGCACTTATAAATGTCTGCGAACATGCGACCCAAGCAAGGCTCCTTACTGCATAGCCAACGTGTTATCTAACGCGTCAAAGGGAAAACTTGATGAAGCGTTTGCTTTCGCGGGTTCAAATGCTTACAGATGCACGGAAATTGTGCCGGTTAAAAAGCTTGTTGACCAGCTCACCGCTGAATTGGCTGCCGCCCTTTCGGTAAAAAAATAGGACTGTCTTTAAAATTGACACGACTCTGTTTGTCTAAATTTTTAGAGTCGGAAATTTATGCCAGTCGATATTATTCTTTTATCACCCCTAATTCGAGCAAAGCGTTGTAGGCGGCTTTTTGCTGAGCGTCTTTCTTGGTCATTCCCCATGCGCTTGGGTATCTTTTTTTGTCGATGACAGCGGCGCATTCAAAACACTTGTTGTGGTCGGGGCCTTTTTCATCGAGCAGCTCGTAGTTCACATTGGAATCAAAATTCTGCTGAGAATACTGCTGGAGAACGGATTTATAATTATCCTGATGCTCATCGGCTTCCGCCTGTAAAAGAAACGGTTCGAAAACTCTAATGATAAAGTCTCTTGCCGCTTCAAACCCGCTATCGAAATATATCGCGGCGATTATCGCTTCGAGGGTGCCGGCGGCGATAGACCCCTGCATAGCCTTGCTTTTCCGCATACCTGCGCCGACCTTGAGAGCTGAATCCAGGCCGAGCTGAGCGGCGACAATTGAGCATATCTTTCGTGAAACAAGCTTACTTTTGACCTTTGTAAGGTCGCCCTCGAGATATTTGGGGAATCTTTCAAAGAGAGTCTGGCAGATTACCAGACCAAGCACGGAATCACCGAGGAATTCAAATCTTTCGTTGCTGTCGAGTTTGTCGGAAGCGATTGAAGAATGTGTAAGAGCTTTGCGCAAAAGGGAATCGTCTTTGAATTGATAGCCGAGAGTTTTTTCAAGTTGCCGGACGAGTTCAGCATCCATAATGTTTTCCTGAAAGCAGGATTATTTTAGAGGGCAATTGCAACATTCGGCCTGATAATATCACTTTTCCGGCGGGCTGTCAACTTTCAGCCTCTGAAATTAGAGGGTGAACTGCATACCTGCCAAAGCGGTAAATTTGTCAGAGACGAATTCAAAGACGTTATCAAGGCCTGTAACCTTAAAAACGCCCTGAGTTCTTACGCTCGTGCCGCAGAGAACTAATCGCTGATTGTGGTCGTCGAGGACTTTTTGCAGTCTGAGCAATTGAGCAAGGCTCGATGAGGTTATAATGTCGGCATCGGAAAAGTCGACAACGACGCTGCAGTTGTCTCGCTGTTGGACAATCTCTGTGACGGCCTTAAGCTCATCACTCATCTCCGGCTCCGGTGCAATGGTTGCCAGTATTAAATTTTCTGACCAGTCCTGAATCCCCATTTTCAACTCCTAATTACATAATAAGGGTTCAACTCACCTCAAATATCGGCTGATAATGCAGTTAGGTTTAGATAAAAATAGAAGATTTTAGGTTTTGTGCCGAAAATAGCACAATTATAAGACTATCATTTTCTATACCCGATACTCTAACTATGGTATAATCATAAGTTATGGACAACATTTTTGATAACTGCAAATCAGCGGCTGTGATAGTCGCTCATCCGGACGATGAAACGCTGTGGTGCGGCGGGTTTATGCTCAGTCGGCCTGATATCGACTGGACAATTTTGACGCTTTGCCGCAAATTCGACCCTGACAGGGCTCCGAAATTTTTCAAAGCTACCGCCAGATATAACGCAACAGGTCTAATGGCAGATATTGACGACAGCCCGAAACAATCACCGCTGGCCGTGGCTGAAATTCAACGTACAATTCTTGATAATCTGCCCAGGAGAGATTTTGACCTTATTTTGACACATAGTCCGAAAGGCGAATATACCCGGCATCTGCGGCACGAGGAAGTGTCGGAGGCGGTTTTTTCGCTTTGGAAAAACGGCGAACTGAAGGCGAAAAATCTGCTGATGTTCGCCTATGAGGACGGCGGCAGGGAATATTCGCCAAGGCCTGTAAAAAACGCTGATATCGCGATTGCACTGGCAAAAAATGTTTTAAAAACCAAAAAAGAGATTATAATCGAGCTTTATGGTTTTTCGCCCGACAGTTTTGAGGCTAAAGCCGTTTGTGATGTAGAAAGTTTTTGGCAAATACAAAAGCCTGAAGATATCGAGAAAATTTAAAACGGATTCATAATGACAAATCAACAATCTCCAAATGCAGTTTATCGCGGGCAGATAATTTATATGTACGCATTCGATATCGCTTATGATATGAAGCGTCAGCCGATAACGGAACTTCTCGGCTGCCAGGCCAGAGAGTATTCTCTAAGCACAAACAAGCGAAGCCCCAAGCAATTGTTCTTTTATCGTCCGCAACTGTTTGTACTGCCAAGCAGGGAATGTAAATTAGACGGTAAAATCATAACCGTTCAGCCGAGCGTGAAAGTTTTCGGCGTTGGAGCCATAAGCGTTCAGTTCAGAATTCCGTTCGAGGTTCAAAGACTCGAAGAACTTGTGGCATTTCATTCGGTAAAATTAGATGGCCTGACTATTGAAGAACAATTGACAAAACTCGCACAGGAAGTCTTTGAACAATTAAAGCCTCACTGCATTAAGCCTGCGGACAATTTTAAACAGGCTGAAGATTATACAGTTTTCTGCATTGAACCATTTTCCGGCGGCAGTCCGGCAGAGGACTGGCTGAAAACCAACGAGCATATTGTCGCGGGGATATTAACCGAAGAGCAGGACAGCGGAAATTTGAGCCGGCAGGAAGCATCTGAATCGACACAGCAGTATGTAAGTTATTATAAAAATGATTTGGTAGTGGTTGACTGGGACGCGGCATTGGTAATCGGCGAGCGCCAGAGTCTTAATGAAATACTTCATATTATGGAGATCGCCAATGTTCAGCTTGTAGAACTTGAGGCTTATGACCGCATTTTGGATAATTCACTTGAGACGGCGTATCGCGATTTGGCTTTGCTAAAAAATGTAAGCAGGCAGCTCCAGCAGAGACTTCGCG
>JBAZTW010000018.1:0-45911 GCA_041661665.1 Phycisphaerae bacterium
GTAAAATCAAAAATTAAATATCAAAAATCAAAATTGTGGAGTCGCCTGCGGCGATGAGATTTTATAAACCCCGCCATACGGAGATGGCGGGGCTAACCGATGACTTATTTTATATTTGCGGCTTTGTCGATGCCGTAGTTTTGGACGATTGCTAAATCGGCCTGCGGAAGTTTGGTTCTGTCCAAAACAATTTTCGGCTCATCAAATTCAAATTCAATTACATCATATTTTTCCTGCGGGTTTAGCGCAAGAGCTGCAGGCACATCGCGCATCGAACTGATTTTCATTCCGTTAATTTTGTCAATGACAAGCTGGCTGAGGCCATGATAGCCGAGAGTTATATCGCTGGGCAGGATAAAACTCAAAACGACGATAGATTTTCTATCGTCGGTCGGTTTAAATGCGCTGTTGAGCAGATAATTATAAATGTGCGGCTCACTTTTTGCTGCCCAGTTTTCGCCTCTTGCGGCCATATAAGTTTTTGTGAGTTTCTGTAATATGCAGCCGCCGATGACGCAGTATTCAGGCTGACTGTCGAGGTCGTACCAGGGGACGAGCATATCGGAGACGTTGAAATTTTTGACTGTGGTTTTGAGAGTTTGCTTTTTGCCGGCTCTGAAGATGTCGAAGGTGATTTTGTCGCCTGCAGTTTTGCTTGTGATAAGATAATCATAGTAGATGGCATTGTATTGCTTGTGGGTGAATCTGCCGTAAGGGTTGAGCGGGAAGCCGTCTATTGATAAAATTACGTCTCCTGTTTTCAGAATGTCTGCGGCAGTTCCGAGCGTGAAGACATCGGCGACATAAACGCCGGTCTGCATATCTGCGGGCATTTTGAGGTATTTTCTCAGAGCCGAATCGAGGAGCGCTGTTGTGGTGAATCCGATAGCTCCTGTTCCATTGTAGGTGCCGTCTTTGTAATCGCTTAAAAATCTGTTTATAACTTCAGCGGGTATTATGCCTGCTTCCTTGTTCTCGTTTGACCAGCCTGCTATTCCGAGGGGCTTTGTGCCGATGCAGTATAACTGTCCGCTGCCGGTTTTGTCGGATGTGTTTGCGGCGACAAAGGTGAGTATTTTTGAGAAGCCGAGCGGCGTTGAATCAACGGATGCTCTGTCGAGATAGCCTCTTCCGCTGTAAATCTGGTCTGTGGCGGAGAGCCAGTAAAATTCAGCGGGGGCGCCTTTTTTATATTGGCCTGTGAATGTAAGCGGGGCAAGCGGTTTTTTTATCGAGTTAGCATCGAGTTCGATTAAGGCTAAATTATTTTCATAGCTTACAATTTTTATTTTTGCGGCGATAAATTCGTTTTGGCCGAATCGCTTGGCCTGTATTTCCGCGGCGTTTGCGATGTTGTAGGCGGGCGTGATGATTTTGTTTTTATCGATGGCGATTCCGACACCCCATCCTTCGGTGAGGTTAGTGTTTCGCCACGGCTGATATTGTTCGTAGCCGTAATAGGATATTTTGAGATAGACGAGACTGTCTTTCATTGTTTCTGAAATGGCGGCATCGTTTTTGGCTGAGGCGGCTGAGGTGAGAAATAAAAAAATACTAAATCCTAATATCGAAATCCTAAACAAATCCAAATTACCAAAATTCAAATTGCCAAAACCTGTGAATTTTGTGTTCGTCAGTATCTTTTTCATATTTTTTCTCCTGTAAATGCCCAGGCAGGGACGTTGTATTTTTTGAGAATAGAATCATTTCGCTGATGAGCTTTCTTTGCTTCTATTGGCAAAGGTCTGTCGGAATTCATAAACTTCAGAATATAAAAATCGACATCTTTGTTTTCAAATGCTTTTTTCAAATCGTCAAGGCTGCGAATCGGAACATCGTTTATGCTTTCGATAGGCTTATTCGCAAAGTCGCCGGCGTAGGCGTTTATTTCATCAGGCAGAATTTCTGAAAGTATGACATATTCTTTCAGGAGCGGGTCTTTGTTGAGCTGCTGGGAATTGCTGAACAAATACCTGAGCGTGTGCGGAATATCCATAAGCCATTCATTGCCCCATGTTTCGAGGAAGTTTCGTGATGCGGAAATAAAAGTAAGGCCTGCAAAACAAATATAGCCGGGCGGATTATCGTAGAGCCTTGCGTATTCAAAGACAGGGCGGTTGAGCTGGATAGTGAGTTCTGCGGTTTTTTGTTCTCCGTTTCGCCAGAAGGTGATATCCGATTTTTCGCCGATTTGCTTTTGTTCGATTGCTTCGGAGAGGAAGTGTTTTGTGCCGTAAATCGCAATCATTCCATCGTTGTCGATTGCATAGTCGTCAATTTTTGTAATAACATCTTCCTTTTGCAGGACTTTTTCGGCGGAGCTGTTGAGCATTACAGATGTAACCAATATACCTTCGGTGTCTTTCGGGAGTTTGAGATAATCTTTATAACTGTCGCTGTGAAGGCCTGCGAAAAGCGAAATGCCAAGCGAACCGAAGGAGTCGTATCTGCCATCATTGATATCAACAAGAAAATGTTTGATGACGGTTGTCGGAATCATATAGCCGATGTTGTCGGCCTGTCGCAGGCCCTGAAAGGCAACGCCGATTACTTTGCCGTTCTGCATAACCGGTCCGCCGCTGTTGCCGGGGTTTATGGCGGCATCTGTCTGTACGACTAAATGCGAGTCTGCGCCGCTGTGGACGTAAATATCGGTTTGGATTCTTGAGACCACGCCCTCGGTAACGCTTATATGCTGGCCGCCCATTGGAAATCCGAAAGTTGAGACAACGCTGTGAACCTGCGGCAAATCGCCAATTGAAAGCGGTATAGTCTGGATGAAAAACGACTCGTCAGCGATTTTCAGCAGGGCAAGGTCGCAATCGTGTCCGACAAATTCGACGAAGGCCGGATATTTTTTGGCGATGTTTTCCTTTTTGACGATGATGTATCGGCTGTCAGAAATGTTGTGCGCGTTGGTGAGGATTCTGTTGCCTGCGATGATGAAGCCTGTTCCGACTCCGCCGGTGGTTGCGTTTTGCTTCCAGGGGGTAGTGTAATTGTAGCCCTGTTTAACGATTTGAATCATCACAACGGATTTTGACATATCCGGCACACCCACATCGGCCAGGACTGTTGCCGTCAACATAAGAAACAAAAACCATATTCTAATCATATTTTACTCCATATTTATTTAAATGAGATTGCTTCGCTTAGTTCGACAGGCTCACTACGGGTTGCTCGCAATGACGACAAACCCCCAGCATCCTCCTTCGCTAAAGCTACGGAGGACAGGTAAAGCTGGGGGCTAACTATAACAGGATAAATTTATTTTTTTGTCAATTGTTCCAGTTTTTCCTTTGCCTGCTGATATTTTATTTTTCCAAGTCTGCTGAAGACATCTTTGCCGGGGTACATTATTTTAAATTGTTCGGTGTAGGCATCTTCAGTTTCGATAGCTTTTCTGTAATTTTCGATTGCGCAGTCAATTTCGCCGATTTGCTCGGCTGATTGTGCCAATCCCATTCGCAATTCGCCTGACGCGGGGTATCGAGCGACGGCCTGCTTAAAAGCGGCAAACGCTTTTTCGAACCAGAAGAATCTTTTTTCGGAAGTAATCTGCGCGAATGTTTCGTACACGCCTGCGAGATTTTCATAATTTTTGAAATCTGCTTTGTCCCTGTTTATAGCGGTTGTGAACAGCTTTTCAGCTTTGTGAAGAATTTCTTCATTGTGAACTGGGTTGAGATTAAACTGATAGACAAGCATTTTTCCTGCGGCAGTTGCTGGGGCGGGATTTAACGTGTCATCATCGGAGGCTTTGAGCCAAAGCGACTGAGCATCATTAAAATATCCTCTTGACGCGAGCGTGTTAGCTTGTTCCATTTTTATAGAAACTTTGGCGGCCGGTATGAGGGAATATCTGATTATGCCGGCGATTAGCAAAATGGCTATTATTGGAATAAAGTATCTGCCCACTTTGGATAATTTTCTGTCAGATTGTTTTTGTCGGCCTGAGTATAAGATTGCCGCGCAAGCCCAGATTGCGGTCATTATGCCCGGTTCGAAGAGCGCAAAATCAATCAGATTATGAATCAGCACTGCGAGTATTCCGCATATCAGGGCGGCTGAATTGATTTTGTGGTTTGTGATTTGCGATTGATTTCTTGTACTCATCCAGAGTGTTACGGCGAAGAAAAAGGCAGGGGCGGCATATATAATCGCAAGGACATATAGTATGACAGCGAATTCGCCGCTGATTTCTGTTTTTACAAACATCGGCCTTATAAACAGCAGTGTAAGGACGGCGCATACTCCGGAGATTTTGGCGGTTTCGATAAAATTTCCACCGGCCTGCAGGTCAGCGGGGCAATTGCTGATTGTTCTTTTGATAAACGGCCAGAACATAGCCGCGCAGAAGCCGATAGCGCCGATTATGCCGAATTGGCTTGCCAGACTTAATATAAAGCAGTGTGGGTCTTTGACGGTTTCCAGAGCGGCTGGTATTTTGTAATGTGTATAAGATGAGCCGAAATTTCCGCCGCCGATGCCGGTCAATGGATTATCGGCGATAATTTTTGCGGTCGCCTGCCAGTACTGCCACCTGACGAGCATAGAATTTCCGCCCGGCAGGGTGTTATGTTTCAGGCCGTAACAGATAATCGCAAACACGCCGGTGAGAATTAAAATCGCGACTGCGGTGATAACGGTGATACGCCATCGCTGCAGTGTTTGTCCGAATTTTTTTATGATGAGCAGCAAGGCTGCGGCTGCGGCAAGTGCGGCAAAACCTCCTTTGCTGTGTGTCATAACAAGACCAGCGAATAGAATGAGCAGTAAAGCTATTGGGAGCAGTAATTTCTTTTTATCGTCGGCTTTGAAGTCGAAAACGGCAAAGACGCAGAATATCGCAAGATTTATAATTGCCGCTGCGCTGTTGCCTGTTGTGAAAAATCCCCTGACATCCTTTGAATACAATCTGTGTTCATAGAGCATTTGCTGAAACGAGCCTGGTTCGATTCTGAGGGCTTCGAGCTGAGTCGCAGGCTCCTGTTCGTATTGCTTAATCATCTCTCCGTTACTGATGGAAAACTGTTCGGTGCACTGATAAACATTGGCGACGGCAGCGCCGATGATAACGATGAGCAGAATTTTTTTTCTCTCGGCGGAATCCAAAAGGCTCGCAAGCATTACGGCTGTAAGCATTGACGAAAGAATTGTGATTGAATCGGTAATCGCATCTCTGCGGTTTGAGGCCGCGAATGTGCTGATAGCGGCGGCTATGGCGAAAATGATTATACCCCATTCAAAAACTCCCGGCTGATATTTTTGATGGAAGAATCTGACGGTGAGCCAGATAATAAACAAAATAATCAGCGAGCAGGAGATGGCGACACTTAGAAAGTTGTCGAAAAATGTTCCCTGCATACCGAAAGATTCGATATGCGGATTTTCCATAAAGCTTAGACGCAGAGCGATTACGCACAAAAGTATTACGAAGAGCGCGGATTCGAAGACGCGAAGGCCGAGATTTTTTTTATTGCTGTTTAGTAGAGTCATTTTTGTCCGTTGTTTCAAGAATTGCGACAATTGCCAGGACTAAAATTATCTGAACGCCCACAAGCAGGCCGAAAGCTGAATTGATGATTTTTAAAACTATCGCGCTCAATCCGGTTGCAAGAGTTGCCAGATAGAGGGTTAAAACCGTTTGTACTTCGGATAGTCCGCGTTTTTTAAGTCTGTGTGAAAAATGCTGAGTATCGCCGACGAAGGGGCTTTTGCCCTGCTTTAGGCGAAGTGTTGTTACGGTTATGAAATCGTACAACGGCAGCGCCATAATAGCCAAAGGCATAAGTACGACGTACCATTTGTCGGTTGAGCCGGTTTGGTAGTATGTGGTTTTTAATGTCAGCATCGCGACGAAAAAGCCGATAACGAGTGAGCCGGCATCACCCATAAAGATAGAAGCTGGGAAAAAGTTGAACAGTAAAAAACCTGCCAGCGAACCGGCGAGGAGCAGTGCGAAACCAGCCACGAATAATTGCCCGGACATTGCAGCGGCAAAGAACAGAATTATTGTCGCTATAAGAGCAATGCCTGCGCTTGCGCCATCCATATTGTCGAGGAAGTTAAAGACGTTGATAATCAGCACAATCCAGACGGAGCTGATGATTGAGGTGATAATTTTGCTTTGAATGAAAAGCTCAACCCGCACATCGGCGAAATACGCGGCGCAAAACGCTGCTGCGAATTGGACGAATAATTTTGTTGAGGGCTTTAAATTTTTAATGTCGTCCCACAGGCCGAGTGCGAACAAGACAGTCGCGCAGGCGAGGATTATAAAAAGTTCGCTGCTCTTGTTTGTGAATTCTTTTGGATAGAATGGGAGTTTGCCGATTTTTGCGCAAATGGCGGCAGTGAGGCAGAATAACGCAATTGCGGTGAATATCGCAATTCCACCGCCGAGTGGAATGATGCTTTTGTGGAATCTGTCCTGGCGAGGATGCGCTACAAAATTGAGTTTTACCGCGATTTTTTTTACAACGGCAGTAAGTGCTGCCGAGCAGGCAAAGGCTGCCAAAAAAGCCGCTGCGTAAATAACAGGCAGATTTGTCATCTATAATCCTTTAATTGTTCAACTAATTTTTCCCTGACCCGGCTGAAAAAACCGTGGTATCTGTCTTCCTTGTGGTCTGGGAAAGAATATTCAAAACCTTTCCATTGGCCTCTGCTGAAGACCAGCGTAACTTCCGCCCAGATTTTTTTGCCGAGATAAATTCTGTGCGAAAAATTTTTGGTACTGGCAAGCACGAGTTTCGACGGCTCGATATATCCGGGGTCGAGATTAACCGGCCTGCTGAATTGTCCGCCGAGCTTTACGGCCAGCTTTTCTTCCATTTTATTGGCTTTTAATTTTATATCCGCCAGCTCATCGGGCATAATCAATTTCTCAATTGCCACAAATTTTTTGACAATTTCTTTGCCGGTCTCGTCGGCGTAATATTCGGTATGATGAAAAGGCCAAACCGGACTTTCGAGGTCGCAGTCGCCGAATTTGACCTTTATCATATCGACAGCGGCAGTCAGGGCGTTTTCATCGCAGGCTAATATACCTATGATTAACTTCGCTGGTTCAGGTTTTTTAAGATTCCACATAAACTGAAAATCAAAAATTAAAAATAAAAAATCAAAAATGAGGATTCGGCCTTTGGCCGAGACTATCGAAGTTAAGATAATAGCCACAAAGGCACAAAGGCACAAAGAAAAAACAACCCCCGACCGCAGGGGTCGGGGCTAACCGCGAAATTATGGGATGTTTCTTATTTGACCAAGTGTCAGATGGATATTAAACCTGCATTAGCAGTGTTGTAAACAGGGGTTATGGCGATGGCTTGACTTTTGGGGGTGGGGGTACATATACTTATACGCTTTTTGATGAGTTAGTTATGCTTAATCACTGATTACGCAGATTACACGGATTAGAAAATGAAATAAAGAAGTAAGGAAGCAGAGAAGTAAGGATTTTTATGCCTTTGGCTGATTTTCCTTACATCATTTTTTATCAGTGAAATCAGCGTAATCTGCGATAAAAGTAACACTTTAGCCGAACATACAAAAATAGGAAACCGCCTTCCATTCGGCAAGCTCATGGCAGGACGGCGGAGGCTATTTTACGCTGGATTCCCGCTTTCGCGGGAATGACAAGTCGTATTTGGCACCTGGCTAAAGTATTACCGATAAAAAAAGTTCCGCTAAGGCGGATTCCGCATTTTTGATTTTTTATTTTTAAATTTTGATTTTATACTTATTTCCCCTAAATGAAAATAGACCACGGCATAATAGCCCGCGTTCAGCGAGCCAACGATATAGTTGACATTATATCTGAACATGTCAATCTCGTCCGCAAGGGCAGAGAGATGGTTGGGCTTTGTCCGTTTCACGATGACCACAAGCCAAGTATGTTTGTTCATCCCGATAAGCAGATATTTAAGTGCTTTGCGTGCAGCGCGGGGGGCGATGTAATCAAATTCGTTCAGATGCGCGAGGGGTTGAGCTTTATGCGGGCGGTCGAAAGGCTGGCGGACAGAGCGGGTATAAAACTTGCGCCAATGAAGCAGCAGGAAGGCGAGGGAACTTGCGATGTTGACCCTGCTGACGTTGAAAAGGTCAACCGCTGGGCGATGCAGCACTGGCGGAAAAATCTCGCTGACCCGGCAGGTAAGGGATGCAGAGATTATATTGCAGGAAGACAGATACCTGAAAACGTCGCGGCGGAATTTTCGCTTGGGTTTGCTCCTGATAGCTGGGACACTCTTTTAAATGCGGCAAAGCAGAAAAAAATTCCTGAATCGCTTTTACTTGCAAGCGGTTTGATTGTTCGGAACGAGCAGGGCAGACAGTATGATAAATTTCGCAATCGGCTGATGTTTCCGATTATAGACAGTTCAGCAAGGGTGATCGGTTTCGGCGGCAGAACGCTGGGGGATGACCCGGCTAAATATATGAATTCGCCGGCGACGGTTATTTTTGACAAGAGCAATAATGTTTACGCTTTAGACAAAGCGCGGCACGAGATGGTTTCGAGCGGCACGGTTGTAATTGTCGAGGGCTATACCGATGTGATTATGGCTCATCGGTTCGGCTGTAAAAATGTTATCGCGACACTCGGTACGAGTTTGACGGCGGGACATGCAAGATTGCTGCGGCGTTTCGCGAAAGATATAGTTTTGATTTTCGACAGCGATGTTGCCGGAGTTACGGCGGCGGAGAGGGCATTGGAAATATGTCTTGGCGAAAAGATTGATATTCGGATAGCGAATGTGCCGCAGGGCAAAGACCCGTGCGATTATCTTTTGACGGCGGGAGCGGATGGATTCAAAGATGTTATCAAAAACGCTGTCGATGTAATGCAGTATCGCTGGGAAAAACTGGCGGAGAAATTCGGTAAAAGCGAAAATCTTACCGACCGGCGGCGCGCGACGGAGGATTTTCTTAAAACAGTTTCATCGGCGATGAGCAGCGGAGCGGTTGACGCGATATCGCAGGGATTGATAATCAACAGGCTGAGCAGGATATTGCAGCTTAGGCCTGAAGTGATAAGAAAAGAAGTTGAACGGCGGGGCGTTTCGGCTAATCGAGCGTCGGTTAATTCGGTCGAGAATCAGAAGGTCGCAAAGATTGAAACCGGCTCCGGATTTGCCCGCAGGGCTGAAGAGGAAATAATAGAGGCGATTTTGAATGAACCTCGCCTTTTTGAATCTGCGGCCAAGAGAATCAAGGCTGAAGATTTTTCAGACGATTTGCTGCGGCAGATTTGGGAATTACTTGGGCAGGTAATTGAGCCTGATGTCGAGTTTTCTCTGGCTGGTTTTCTGGCACGAATAGAATCGACGGATGTTTCGGATATTGTGGTGAAACTCAGCGATAATGGGCAGGATATTGAAACTTTGCGGCGAAGATTGAATGGCGCTGTTAACGCTCTTGTCGAACATAAAGAAAAGACGCAAACTCAAACTACGAATGTTATTGATGATGAGCGTCTTAGAAGAATAACATCGGTTAAGGCAAAGCCGGACAGAAGAAACCCCGGATTTTTGCCGATTTGAAATAGTAGTTAATAGCCAGTAGTCAGTATTCAGTAGTTAGCAACTAATGATTATTGTTTTTTTATAGGTTAAAATTATGGATAGGCAGCCAGCAAAAGTTTTTACTGATTTGCTTGTGTGGCAGAAAGCTCATAATTTTGTAATATCGATATATCGTTTATGTGAAAAATTTCCTAAAAGCGAGACATACGGATTGATATCTCAGATGCGTCGTGCAGCTGTTTCTATTCCAGCGAATATCGCAGAAGGATTTGGGAAAAGTTCTATTAAAGACAAAATGAGGTTTTTGGAAATATCCAAAGGCTCATTAGAAGAATGCAGATATTATCTTATTTTGGCCGGTGAACTTGGTTATTGTGAATCAAATGTGATGATGGCGAATTTAGAAGAAGTTGCAAAGCTTTTAAATGCTTCTCAAAAAAGTCTGAAGCATAAATTGTTAGCTACTGACTAATAGCTACTGGCTATTTACTATTAACTATATTTAGGGAAAAATTGTGACTAAAAAGAAAAGCGAAGTTAAGGCGAAAAAGAAAA
This sequence comes from Phycisphaerae bacterium, assembly GCA_041661665.1. Lineage (GTDB taxonomy): Bacteria > Planctomycetota > Phycisphaerae > Sedimentisphaerales > UBA12454 > GWC2-45-44. The sequence goes on from JBAZTW010000018.1 coordinate 10,083, forward strand.
CAGAACCCAAGAAGACAGATTCTAAGGTCGAGGTCAAGGCTGATGCGGTAGTGGACGCAGCGGTAAAAGACGCGGGCGCAGTTCCGGCGGTCGGTCAGCCGGAGGCGAATCAACCTGCCGGCCAGCAGCCTGTCGTGCCTGGTGCGGATGTTAAAAAGCCCGCGGATTCGATTGAAGAAAAAATCAAACAGATTATCGAAAAGGCCAAGAAAAAGGGCTATATTACTTATGAGGAAATGAATAATGAGCTGCCTGACGAGTCGATTTCGCCAAATCGGCTTGAGAGTCTTATTATGACGCTCGACGAGATGGGTATCAGTCTGCTCGATGAGAGTGAGATGGAAAAACGGCAGGAAGAAGACGGGGAATTTGAAGTTGACGACGATGTTTTTGCCGATGAAGAAGCGGCGGTGGCGGAAGAAGCGGATGACCTGGTTCTTGAGACCGAGCTTGCAGAGGTCGATGTCGGCAGGATAGATGACCCTGTGCGAATGTATCTGACACAGATGGGACAGATACCTCTGCTGACGCGCGACCAGGAAATATCTCTTGCCCGCAAGATAGAGCTTACACGAATGGTGTTCAGGCGGCAGGTTCTTGAAAGCGATTACTCAGCGGTAGGCGCGATAGAGATTCTCCGGCAGGTCGGCGAAGGGATATTGCCTTTCGACAGAACGATGAAAATGAGTACGGCAGAAAATCTTGTCCGGTCAGTGGTCAAGACTCGATTGCCTGAAAATATAAGAACAGCCAATAAGCTGCTTGCGAATAACGTAAAATTGTTTGCTGAATTTTTAAATGGGGCGGATGAAGCGTCGAAGAAAAGGGCGATGAAGCAGATTCGGCGAAATCGTCTGAAGGTTGCCACTCTGCTTGAAGAGTTGAGTCTGCGTACGAGCAGGATACAGCCGATGATGAAGAAGCTGGAAGGCGTTCTGTCGAAAATGCACCAGGTTCAGAAGTTAATTGCCGCAGGCCCTACTGCGGATTATGCTGTTGAAGATATTGACGCGATGAAGCAGGAATTTCACGGCCTGCAGGATATGATTCTTGAAACTCCGGAACAGCTTGAAAAGCGGCTTCGCGCGGTTCGCGCGGTTTTTCTGCAATATGAAGACGCGAAACGCAAACTTTCGAGCGGCAACCTTAGGCTTGTCGTTTCAATCGCCAAGAAATATCGCAACAGAGGTTTGAGTTTTCTTGATATAATTCAGGAAGGCAACACCGGCCTGATGCGTGCGGTTGATAAGTATGAATATCGCAGAGGCTATAAGTTCAGCACTTACGCGACTTGGTGGATAAGGCAGGCGATTACAAGAGCAATCGCAGACCATGCCCGGACAATCAGAATTCCTGTGCATATGATTGAAACAATGAGCAGGCTGCGCACTGTTACCAAAGAGCTTTTGCAAAAACTGGGCAGAGAGCCAACGATTGAGGAAATCGCGGCTGAAACGGCATTGACGGTTTCTGAAGCCCGGCGTGTTTTGAAAATCTCAAAGCACCCGATAAGTCTTGACAGGCCGATTGGCGAAAGCGAAGACAGCTACTTCGGCGATTTTATCGAAGATGAAAGCGCAGAGTCGCCGGTGCAGTCGGCAACTCACGAGATGCTCAAAGACCGGATTGATGAGGTTTTAAAGACGCTGACATATCGTGAGCGTGAGATTATCAAGCTCCGCTACGGACTTGGCGACGGATATACTTATACGCTTGAAGAAGTCGGCAGAATTTTTAAGGTAACTCGCGAACGTGTTCGGCAGGTTGAGGCCAAGGCGATTAGAAAACTTCAGCACCCTGTAAGATGCAGAAGACTTGAAGGGTTTGTTGACCAGCATGGCGGGACGAAAACAACAGCAGTATAAAAACTTAATTAACGTCCAACATTGAGACAAAAACAATTGAAAATTGAAGATTGTAGATTGTAGATTGCGTTCGACAGGCTCACGCCCTGAGCTTGCCGAAGGGAAGATTTATGGAATCGCCTTCCATCCTTCGCTAAAGCTGCGGAGGACAGGTCGGCGAATTTATTTTAAATTCTTCATTTTTCAATCTTCATTCTTCAATAATAATATCTCTGTGAACTCTATGTTCTCTGTGGCTATCTTTTTGTCAGCGGTTCGTAGAAATTTTCCGGTTTTTTGCCGAGCGTGTTTGTGAGCGTACCGATTTTTTCAATTTCGCACTCGATTTTGTCGCCGGCCTTGAGGAAGTTCCCTGTTGCCATTCCTACGCCCTGGGGTGTGCCGGTCGCGATGATGTCGCCCGGCTGAAGCGTTGTGATGTGGCTGATGAATGAGGCAATTTCATAGACGTTGAAAATCATAGAGGAAGTGTTTGCATTCTGGCGAAGTTCGCCATTGACTTTTAATGTCATTTGCAGATTTTGCGGATTGCCGATTTCATCGGCGGTGATAATGCAGGGGCCGATAGGCAGGAAACCATCCGCCCATTTGCCGTTGAGCCAATCGTAAAATTCATCCCACGGTCTTTTTGCTCTGCCTGCGGTGAAAGTTGTGCTGCGCGCGGAGATGTCATTTGCGATTGTGAAACCTGCGATGTGTTCTTTCGCTTTTTCCGGGCTGACGCATTTCGCGATTTTTCCTATGACGATACAGAGTTCAATTTCATAATCAATTTGTTTGCTGTACACCGGCCAATCAATTACATCGTCAGGGTTGGCGATTACGTTGTTTGGCATAAGAAATGGTCGCGGTACGGTTGTGCTGTGGGGCGATTCGCTAAGTCCGAGCTTCAAGCCTGCCTCAATAATGTGCTTTGCGTAATTGCCCGCCAGGCCGAAGATTTTGCCGGGGTTTGGGATTGGGGCAAGAAGTTTGACATCTGAAAGGGGGATAAATTTTTTGCAGGAGTTTGCGGCTGTCTGGATTTTTTTGAGAGTTTCACTGCCGCCTGCAATTATTTGTTTTACGTTTTGAAATTCACCTGCCAGGTCGATAATGCCGTTATTCGTTAATATTCCACACTTTATAGACTTCCCGTCCCTGAAACTAACTAACTTCATATCTATTTCCCTGCTTTCATCTATTTTTTCTTGATTTTACCGGACTTAGGGGGTAATTATACAGCTATAAACCTTAGAATGGAAGTTTTAAGATGGCGATAAAGGAGTTCATTTCTCGGACAGGCAAGTGGCTTTCTGCGAAAGGGCAGAGTATGTATGTGCCCTTGAGGAAGTCGCCTTTGCCGCAAAGGCCGGACGAGATTTCGCAGGGGCGGGCAGGGCAGATTTACAAACCGCAGCAAACGGATAAGACAGAAGCTCTGGCGATGCTGCAAAACTCATTTCAGATGCTCGTTGAAAAACTCGGCGGGATAAATGACCATCTCGATAAACAGGTTGAGCAAAACGCAGAGCTTGTTCAGAAGTTGGGCGAACTTGCGCCGCTTTTGCAGAATTTTCCCGAAGGTTTTAAAAATCAAAAGGCAGTGATTGATTCGCTCGTCGAGCAGTTGAAGACGCAGGCGTTGAAAAATCAGCAGTTCACCGAGGCTATTGAAAAGATTCCGGCGGCGACGGATAAGCAGACAAACGCGATTTCGGAGATGTCGGTTCAGCTTGCGGCATCGGCTGAGATTGATTCGCAGCTTGCCGAGGGGTTCAGGAAATTTAACACGATAACTGAGAAATTAAACGACAATGTCGGAAATCAGGCTGACAGTATAGTGCAATTGGGCAAGACGTTTTCGGCTTCGGACAGATATTTGAAATATATCTTAAATACGCAGCATAAGCGATTTATGTGGGTTTTTGTCTCTGCAATGGCGGTTTGTGCCTTTGCGATTGGTATGCTGGTCATTGTAATTATCCTGCTAAAATAATTTTTCTTATTGCATTTATTTTTTTGTCTGGTATTTTTGTTTTCGCTCTTTGGAAATTTAGTTATCCGATTATCAAGAAGGGAACACGGTGTAAATCCGTGGCGGTCGCGCCGCTGTAAGCGCTATGCCTAAGCAATTAGGCGGTTGAAAAAAGTTGTACCACTGTTCGGTAAGAGCGGGAAGGTTTTTTTCAATAAGAGTGCAAGTCAGAAAACCTGTTGATAGTTGGTTGTTTGTTGATAGTTCTCGCGTAAGGAACGCCAATGGATGCGCTGTGTGTACAACAGCGTTATTTGTTAGAAATTATAAGCCGCCGTTCCTGTCGTGGGAAGGGCGGCTTTTTTTGTAGGTATTTTGCCACAAAGGCACGAAGACACAAAGAAATATAAAATTTATTATCTCTGTGTTCTCTGCCTGCTCGACATAGCTTTAGCGGCGGCGGGTGTTCCCTGTGGCTAAAAGAATTGTTTAGTCCATTTCCAGAAGCTTGATGAATCGAGCTTTGAGGTCTGCCGCGTTGCAGCCGTTTTAGCCGACGGCTGCAGCGAGACCCTGGTTTTGGTACGAATTGAAAAGAAGTTAAAAATTATTTTTGGAGAATAAAGAAATGAAGAAGTTTAGTTTTGTTTGTTGTGTATTGTTTATGTTTTCGGCAATTAGTTTTGCTACACCAATTGCGGTTGGCAGCGGTCAGGATTCCGCAGGGGTAAGAATTGAATGGTCGGATGGTTATGTCGCCGAATTTTTGGTGAGCTTTAACGGTGGTATGACCGGTATGGGATTGCTCAATACCATTGCGGCAGAAACGACATTGGTAGTAACAAAAACAAGTTATGGTTCCGATGAATTTGTTGACGGTTTCAGCTTTAACGGCCACAGCAATATCGGCTACAACTTTGGCGAAAACTGGTGGCATTATTACAATAAGGGTGCGGGCCAAACTGATTGGACGGCCTCATGGGTTGGTGCAAGCGACAGGGTTGTAAGCAACGGTAATTGGGATGGCTGGTCTTATGGCCACGTTATCCCAGAGCCTGCGACGATGGTTTTACTGGCTCTTGGCTCTGTTTTGCTCGCAGGAAAACGCAAATAAATGGTTAAATCTGTATGACAAGATATATAGGTATAATGTTTTCGGCTGTCTGCTTATTATCGAGCGTGTCTTTTGCAGATGATTTTGCAGCCTATAAAAATTATGCCTATGACCCTAACGATTTTGCCGTGGAAGTAATTGCGTGGAATCCTGGTACAGGGATTGTAATAGATTGGCTGAATGATGAGTTAATTAATAACCCATTAAATGCGTTAGGCAGGCCGACTATTGATACGACCGGCGAAGACTGGCTTATTCAGGAAGAGCAGATTTGTCCGGTTAATCCGGTGTACGCTCCATTTCGCTCGTTTGAGCTGGTTTGTCTGGGCAGGCAGGGTAGTATAATTTTGGGCTTTAATAGCCATGTACGAGATGATGTAAATAATCCGTATGGAATAGATTTTATTGTCTTTGGAAATGCCCAGCAGGAAATCGGCAATCAGCAAGGCTGGTCTAACGGCAATCCTGCTGCAATGAAGGTAATTGGTTCAGGTATTCTCGAGTCGGCTGTAGTCTCGGTAAGTCAGGATGGTGTTATTTGGTATAGTTTCACAAATGATGTGAATTTTATGAGCGGCGATGCGAATTTTATAAAATTTTCTGCTGATTCCAACGATGGTCCATTTGCCGATGATTTTGCCCCGACTCTTGGTCGAGTGTATGACCCGAATCATCCTGATGCTAATATCGGAAGCTGGAATTTGTGGTGGTCGTACCCGACGAATCCGACTCTCCCGATAGACCCATCGCTTGCATTCGAATCGTTCGACACAAAAACCGTAGCGCAAATATGTCAAACTTATGGTTATTCTGCCGGTGGAACAGGTTTTGACATTGGCAGACTTGATTTGCCTGTTGACCAAAACAGCGGTTTAAAGTGGTTTCAATATGTACGCATAGACAGCTCTGCGGAGAATACGCCCGAAATAGACGCTGTTTCGGATGTTAAGGGCTGTCAGGACTGCCGGATTAATTTTCAGGATTTTGCAGAACTGGCGAAACGCTGGGAAAATGGTTTGGCGGACATAGAAGATTTAAAGAATCTTTCAGATAGATGGCTTATGTGGAGTTGGGAATAAAACAATGGCTTCTCGCAAAAACAAAGGCTTTACGCTTGTTGAATTGCTGGTTGCGATTTCAATAATCGCAGCTCTGTTGAGTATTCTTATGCCCTCTTTTAATAAGGCCCGTCAGCAGGCAAAATCCGTATTTTGCCTGAACAATTTAAATCAGATGTCGATTGCGGCGATAAATTATACACATTCGTTTAACGACTACTATCCTTTGGCGTATTACGATCAGAAAGTCGGTGCAATAAAATATTCATACGCCTGGGATTTTGCCGCTTATAAGGACTGGAGCGCAACGCCAGCAGTGGTAGTGGTAAAGCCGGGAATTTTATGGCAGAAAATTACAATCGACCAGGTGCAGCAATGTCCTTCATATAAAGAAGCGTCCAATGATATTTCCCGCCCCTATACCGGCTATAACTATAACACAAGTTATGTTGGTATGGACGAAACAGTTTTGCCTTATAATTCGATTAGAGCCGCAAGGATAAGAAGACCATCGGAGACGGCAGTTTTCGGTGATGGCCAATACAGCGGTGGGGCAAATAATTTTATGCGAGCACCGCTTGTTACTATTCAAAGCGCTTCTTTCAGCGCGAATTATGCAGGCACACAGGGATATCGGCACTTAGAAAAAACTAACGTCGCTTTTTGTGATGGCCATTCGGCATCATGGAAGGACCTCTATACCAATACAGCTTCAAACGGCAAGAAAATACTTGATACATATAACAGTACTCACAGGGAAAAAATCGGGTTTCTTTCGCCGAACAATAGCGTTTACGACCTTGAATGAATATTTTTTATTTCGCCCAATCAGTTAGATTTTTTGCCAAAATCACGGCATCACGTTTCTTCAAAATGTTATCCGCAATTGCCTGCGGGATTTTTAGCTGCTTCAAAGAAGCCTCGACCTGCCCCCATAAAATGTCTTTCTTTTTCTGCGTTTCTGCCAAATAAATACTGCCTACAAGCTCGCCGAGCTTGGCTAAAGCGATTTTGTCGATGTTTTTATAGTAATCTTTTATTACCTTCTGCTGATAGCCGCTCAAACTTTTGGCCATATAGATTTCCTGTTATATCATCTTATTGTATAATGAGTTATGGTTTAATTGAGGTTATATTCTAACAAATTATCTTCAAGTATCAACCGTCAAATATCAACAATTTGCCGCGAAGCATTATCGGACTATGATTATTTATGCTGATTATCAGTATAAGTATGAGGTTTTTTCTGGATTTAGATTGCTTTGCAGCTATAATCGCCCCAAAAGACAGGATGTTACTTTTAAGATAAATTAGGATATGCGAAAAAACATATTATTTCTCTTTATCGCAATTTTTGCCGTGAACGGATTTTCGGTTGAGCAAACTGCCTCGCAGATGCTCGGTACTGACGATTTGCATATCAGCGCCAAAGAGATGAAGAGTTTTCAGGCGGTTCCCGGCGAACACATCCTGGCGTTCAAAAATAATTTTGAACTTATTCTCGGCGATAATCATCTCAAAAGTTCAGAGTCGATAATCTGGCTGAAAACTTATACCACCGATTATCACGGCATTACGAAAGTCGAACATAAGGTCAAGGTTTATCTTCAGGGAAATGTTTCCATCGACCAGGGGAAAGGCGCCAAGACCAACAGCGTTGATGTTGCCCCAAGTAAATTGTCCGGCGTAGAGTCGATGGTGGTGGAGTTTGATGTGGCAGGCGAAATTTTCGCTACGGCTGACACGCAGACGGTAGAGGATGTCAGAGCAAGCGAGTTATATCACAATGCTCTTGTCGCGACTGGTCAAATAAAATTAGTTCCTGCTGCGCCAGCGTCGCCTAACGAAACACCATCAGCCAGGACATTGCCAACAGAGGCGGCGGCAGTAGATTCAAATACTGTACCAACAGAGAGTGAAGCGGAGACGGAATCATCCGACAAGACAACAACAGAAACAACAACGACATCAGAAACCCCGCCAACGGCAGAAGCAAAAACATCAGCGGCAGAAACAGCGGCGCCGCCATTGAAGGTGAAGAAGGCTGCGAAGTCGAAATCGAGCGTTGCGGTATCCGGCGATAACGGTAAGAAAAGCGGTAAGAGCGAAAAAGCAGTTGCGGCGAAAAGTCCGAAATTGCGTACAGTCAAGAAGCCGGGCATGCTTGCCGGTCTTTTTGGCGGGCCGGAGATACCGACTCAGGCAGCACCCAAGCCGCCGGAAGTGAAGTTTAAGTATCCGGTCAATATCAGTTCGCTCAGCACAGAGCCGGTAAAGTTCACCAGTCAGACTCTTGATGGTTCGAGTATAGCGACAATACAGAACAGGTTTTATCTGTGGCAGAAGAAGGATGAGCAGGGCGGTCTGCTGGAATTTCAGGCGGATGCTGCGGTAATTTTTTATGAAAATTCGGGCAAGCCTGAACATAGCGATGCCAATGACGTTAATGACATTGCTCCAGGCAATGCGATAAAAGCGGCGTATTTCTTCGGTAATGTTGTAATGACTGAAGGACTGCGGACTATACGTTCGGACGAGGCTTATTATGATTTTAACGCTAAGCAGGGTCTTGCTGTCAATGCGGTAATGAGGACTTATGAGCCGGACAGAGGGATTCCGATATATTTAAAGGCCGGCAGGCTCAAGCAGCTTAGCGAAAATAAATTCAAGGGTGAAAATATAGTTTTGACCAACAGCGAGTTTTATGTGCCTCGGATAGCGATGACGGCATCGGAGATTATAGTTACGGATACGACAAGCGTTGACGCTCAGGCAGGTAAGACCGGGGCTAACAGTTATGACGCTGAATTGAAAAACGTCAAGCTCAAGCTTGATAACAGAACAGTTTTTTATTGGCCAAAATTTCGCACCAGTCTTGAGAGTTCGGCTATGCCTATAAGAAGAGTGTCTTTGGGCAGCGATAGCGACTGGGGTACGATGGTGGAGACGGAATGGTATCTGGCGAGAGTTTTGGGGCTGAAGGAAGCGAAGGGCGTTGATTCCAGTCTAATGGTGGACTATTATTCCAAAAGAGGTATGGGCGTAGGCGCCAAGATAGAATATGAAAAACCGAACTCGTTCGGCAATATCAGTGGATATATTATAAATGACAGCGGCAAGGACGACCTGAGCAGGAACAGGGAGAATATTGAGCCGCCGAATACATTAAGGGGCAATTTTAAATTTCAGCACAGGCAGTTTCTGCCTTATAACTGGCAGCTCACTCTTGAGACCAGCTATATATCGGATGAGAATTTCATCGAATCATTCAAACGCAACGAATTTATGACCGGCAAGGAAGAAGAGACGCTCGTTCAGTTGAGACGGATAAAAGATAACTGGGCGTTTGCGGTAATGGGTAAGTGGCGGATAAATGATTTTGCCGACCAGCTTGAGGAATTGCCTTCAGCGCAGTATCACTTGAAGGGTCAATCGCTGTTCAATGACAAGTTCACGTTGTACCACGATAGTTCTGTAGGCAGTTTCCGTCAGAGAATCGGCGACAATCACACCACGAATGTTTCGCAGGAACGGTTTATGGAAGCCGAGAGCCGGACAGAGCTTGATTTGCCTTTAAAGGTTGGTTCAGGGAAAGTAGTTCCGTTTGTCGCCGGCACGTTTGGTTATGATGACAGAAGCGGTTTTGCCCGCGACGCGGTAACATCAGTGAACAGAAACGCTTACGGCTCTACCGAGGTTTTCATCGGGCAAATCGGCACAAGGGCATCGACGCAGTATTGGAAAACGTACAGAAATATTCATTCCGAATTTTGGGATGTCAATGGTATTCGTCATATAGTAAAGCCTTACGGCAATGTCGGGTTGTTTGGCGTGAGCGATTCGTCTGTCGAGCAGAAAGATTATATCAATCTCGGCGTTTTGCAAAGGCTTCAGACCAAACGCGGCATCGGTGAAAAACAGAGAACCGTCGATTGGATGCGGCTGGATACGAGCGTTACATTTGTAACCGATGATGAGAAATCCATAAGAAGGCCTGACAAGTTCCTGTGGAATAATTCATTTACGCCGATGTCTGTGATGTCAGCTCCGGAAATTTTTAATGGCGATATGCCAGCACATAGAACATTTGAGCTTTATGGCCCGCAACGCGACAGCTTTAACGCTGATTATATCTGGCGAATCAGCGATACATTCGCGTTTCTTAGCGATATGAATTATGATTTGCAGGACAACGCGATTGAGCAATTTAATGTCGGTTTCAGCAAATTGTGTCTGCCGAATTTGAGCTACTATGTCGGCGCCAGGTATTTGAGGAGTACGGATATTGAAGGCGAAAAGGGTTCAAACGCGGCTACTTTCGCGATAACGTATAAGCTAAGTCCAAGATACACAATTGTACTCGCTCATCAGTATGATTTCGATTACAAACAGCGAATCTCTACGCAAATGAGCCTAATCAGACGCTATCACAGGCTTTATTACGGCATTACTTTTACCCGGGACGAAACGCTTGACAGCGAGTCGATAGTGCTGAATATATGGCCTGAAGGCGGCAGTAATTTAGGTTTAGGCTCAAGCAGGAACACCGATGTTGAACCGCCGGGCTCAAATTAGGGCGTTTGAAAATCGCGTGGACGGCTTTTCTGTTCCACATTGCACATATTGACTACTGGCTATTCAAATATCGCTTGACTTAACATACTAACGGGGTTACTTTTACGGTTTTGCAGGCGGGGTGGTTTTCTGCCCACGCACTGAAAACGCGGTTAATCTGGTAACTTTTTTAAGGGAAAGATATTATGGCATTGGTCGGTACGAAAAAAATGTTTGAAATGGCCTATAAAAATGGCTATGCAATCGGAGCGTTTAACGTCAACAATATGGAAATTACGCAGGGCATCGTCAGCGCGATTGCCGAGAAAAAGGCGCCGCTGATTTTGCAGATTTCCAAAGGGGCAAGAAAATATGCCTCTATGAGCTATCTGCGGGCGATAATTGACGTTGCGGTTAAGGAAAATCCTGATATTCCGATATGTATGCACTTAGACCACGGCGACACGTTTGAGATTTGCAAGCAGTGCGTTGACGATGGTTTCACATCGGTGATGATTGACGCATCGCATCATCCATTTCAGGAAAATATCGCACTGACAAAGCAAGTTGTTGACTACGCTCACAAATATGGTGTCAGCGTCGAAGCCGAACTCGGCCAGCTCGGCGGTATCGAAGAAGACGTTGTTGGCGTGAGCCACGATGATTTGGCAAGCCATTTGACAGACCCGAACCAGGCTGTTGAGTTTGTGAAGAAGAGCGGCTGCGATTCTCTGGCGGTTGCCTGCGGAACAAGTCACGGCGCTTATAAGTTTAAGACAGAGCCGAAACTTGCTTTCGATGTTATTCAGGCAGTCGCGGACAAGCTGCCGAAGTTCCCGCTGGTAATGCACGGCTCAAGCAGCGTTCTGAAAGAATTCAAAGACCTTATCAATAAGTACGGCGGCAAAATGCCGGATGCAATGGGCGTGCCGGAATCAGCGATTACACAGGCATCAAAAATGGCTGTATGCAAAATCAACATCGATACCGACCTTAGAATGGCGATGACTGCCAAGATTCGTCAGGTATTTGCTGAAAAGCCGACAGAGTTTGACCCAAGAAATTATCTGGGCCCGGCAAGAGACGCTATCAAGGCGATGGTTCTGCATAAGATTGACGCTCTGGGCTGTGCAGGCAAAGCGGCGGAATGCAGATAAATTAACTACGAATGAATACAAAAAATGAAGTAAAGAGGCAAAGAAGTAAGGAAATAAGGAAGTAAGGATAATCGGCCAAAGGCCGACAAAGTCCTTACCTCTTTACAACCTTGTTTCCTTGCTTCTTTTTTTAAAGAGAAAAGAACAAATGAAGACAACCTGTAAAATTCTTTTTGTATTGTTTTTAATGCCAGTGATTGTGTCTGCGATGTCGATGCCGGCTAATGAGCCGCAGCAGCAGACGCAGAGTTCTGAAATAAGCTGTGCCGAACAGGCGGTTAATGCAATATGCGGCGGCAATTTCGACTCGGCAGAGGAAATTATTAAAAAATGCAATGCCAAAGACGCGAATACCGCCGAGATTAAAGGTGTCGTAGCGGCTTATCGCGGAATTGAGGCTGACAGGGACAAAGCCAAGCGGCAGGCGTTTAAAGAACAGAAGGCCGAGCTTGCGAAATTACAGGCCCGACCTGAGTCGAACGAGCCAAATCTGCTGGAGATTCTGCCGGTAATTATAAAGGCAAAGGAGTTTGCATCCGAGCAGGAAAAAAAACAGCTTCTTGAAGATAAATTTGTTCAAAAAACGATAGCAAAAGCTCGCAAGGTCGGCGATGACTATGAGGCCAAAGGTCAGTGGCTCAATGCTCTGCTATATAGTTATAGCTGGCTTGACGCGATTTACGAGGGCGACAAAGAGATTGCTGAAAAGAAAAAGTCTCTTGAAGCCAAGGCGAATATCAGCGCGATAACTGAAACGAAGAAAGCGATTGAGGAAAGGGCAATTATCAGAGCGGCGCTTGACGATAATCCCTGTGAGACTTATGCCGACCGCTATCAGAAAATTACGCCTAAGATGTTTATTCGCGGTCTTGATGTTCTTGAGTATGGTTATGTCGAGCCTGTTTCCTATAGCGGTATGGCTGAAAAGGTTTTTAAGCGGTTTGAGTATCTTGCGGAGGTTTTGAAATACAGCGACCCGTGCGACAGTAATTTTACTATGAGTTATTTGCCGGATAAATTAAGTGATTTTTCGGCGGGGCTTGGGTTGTTAAAAAACAATTATGCCGCCGAGCCTGTGATAATGACCAGAGACCAGTTTGTGAAATTGTTCGGGCAGGTTTTGTCGCTTAACAGTTTGACGATAAAATTGCCGGATGGCGTTGTGATTTCACATTTTGCCGAGTCGGCGTTATCCTCGCTCGACCCGCATACGATATTCATTTGGCCAAAGCAGGTGGAAGATTTTGACAAGAGTATGACAAATGAGTTCAGCGGAATAGGCGTTGAGATTTCCAAGGCTGACGGTCTTTTGAAGGCTGTAAGTCTGCTGCCGGGGCCTGCGTATGATTCAGGTCTTGTCGATGCGGGCGACATTATCGAAAAGGTCAACGGCGAAAATACAAAAGAGATGTCTGTTACCTGCGCGGTTAGCAAAATCACCGGCCCTGCCGGCACGAAAGTTAAACTTACGATTCGCAAGCCTGACTCGAAAAATACATTTGAAGTTGAACTTGCAAGGGCTAAAATTATTGTGCCTACCATTCGAGGCTGGGGCAGAAACGAAACTGGTGACTGGCAGTATTTTGTCGATGACCAAAGCAAAGTCGGATATGTTCGTGTTTCGCAGTTTTCAGCTACGACGGCAGGCGACCTTGACAGGATTCTCAAAAGTCTTGAGGCACAGGATATGAATGCGCTGATTTTAGACTTGCGATACAACACCGGCGGCTTTTTGCAAAGCGCAGCGGAAATATCAGATATGTTTCTTGATAAGGGTGTCATTGTGAGTTCTCAGCCTCGTGTCGGTCTGCCGACGTGGGAGGCAGCGCATAAGAAAGACACTCACCCGAATTATCCGGTTGTTATACTAATCAACGGTGGTTCTGCCAGTGCATCGGAAATTGTGGCTGGAGCTCTTTCGGATAAGACTTATTCGCGTGCCGTACTCGTCGGTGAACAGAGCTATGGCAAAGGCTCTGTGCAGACTGTTACCGAATATACCGGCGAAGGGTCGCAGTTGAAATATACAATGGCGTATTATCATCTGCCGGACGGTCGCAGGGTTAAAGACCGCTGGGCAGCGGAAAAAACCGGCAGCAAAGATTGGGGCATAATGCCGAATATGAAGGTTGAATTGCGCACCGATGAACTCAAAAAGCTGTTTGATATTCAGCGTGATAATGATGTTCTGGCGGCGGCTGACCACGATAACAATAAAGCGAAATTGGTAAGGCATAATCTCACGGAGACGCTTGAAGCGGACAGACAGCTTGCGGTCGCCATACTTATTGCAAAGGCAAAATTGATTGAAGCGGGATTGAAATAATGGCAGAACAAAATCAGGATATTGATAAACTTCAGCGGCAAAGACAGGATAAGCTGGAGAAAATAAAACAGCTTTCGATAGACCCTTACGGTTCGCGACTCGATAACATCGAATTGGCATCGGCTGTTCGGGCGAAGTTTGACAGCACAAGACATGACCAGACGGCGCTTTGCGCAGGCAGGATTGTACTGTTTCGCGACATAGGCAAGCTGATATTTATTACGCTTCGCGACAGCAGCGGAACGATTCAGCTCGGCTTGAGCAAAAAACTGTGCGAACCCCAGTGGGATTTGATTAAACTTTTCGACCTCGGAGATGTAATTGGAGCTGAAGGCACGCTGGGCCTTACGCAGACAGGCGAGCTTACAATTTGGACAACGAAAGTTACGATGCTGTCGAAATGCGTTTTGCAGCCGCCGGAAAAGTTTCACGGTCTGGCTGATATTGAGCTTCGCTATCGTCAGCGTTATGTTGACCTGTGGGCAAACCCTGAAGTTATGGATAGATTCAAAAAGCGAATAGCGATGGTTTCGACTATTCGAAATTTTTTGCAGGCTAAGGGATTTTTTGAAGTTGAAACGCCGATGATGCAGTCGCTCGCCGGCGGGGCGGCGGCAAAGCCTTTTATCACTCATCACAACGCGCTTGATATTGATTTATTTTTGAGAATTGCGCCTGAGCTGTTTTTGAAAAGACTGCTTGTAGGCGGAATGGAAAAAGTTTTTGAGATAAACCGCAATTTCCGAAACGAGGGTTTAAGTCCGCGTCATAACCCTGAATTTACGATGATGGAAATTTATCAGGCCTACGCTGATTATAATATAATGATGGATTTGACCGAGGAAATGATTTGCCTGCTTGTCGAAAAGCACTGCGAAGGTGCAAAATTGCAGTATGGCGAAATGCAGATTGATTATTCTCGCCCGTGGCGGAGAGCGTCGTATCGCGATTTGGTTAAGGAATACGCAGGCTGCGATATCCACGATATTGCCGCGATTCGCAGCAAGGCAAAGTCGCTTGGAATCGATGAGGCGAAGTTAGACGATGACATTGTCATCAATGATGTGTTTGAGGCAACTGTTGAGAAGAATTTAATCAATCCGACGTTTGTGATTGACTACCCTGCAAGATTGTGCCCGCTGACCAAACGCAGCAAGACAAACCCTGACTACGCGGAACGATTTGAGCTTTATATCGGTGCGATGGAAGTTGCCAACGCGTACACCGAGCTGAATGACCCGCAGGTTCAGTATGACAATTTCGTTTCGCAGATTAAAGGGGCGAACGAAGATGAAAATACTTTCCGCAATCTCGATGAAGATTTTATCAATGCGCTGAAATACGGTATGCCTCCCGCCGGCGGATTGGGCGTGGGCATCGACAGACTTGCAATGCTGCTGACCGGCGCGACGAGTATAAAAGATGTGATACTCTTCCCTTTATTAAAACCTGAAAAGTAGGTTATTTCTTTGTGCCTTTGTGCCTCTGTGCCTCTGTGCCTATTTCTTAAGGAATCGGCAAAATGCTGAAGTTTTTTTTAGCTCTGCGATATTTAAAGAAGAAAAAAATAGTTCTTCTCAGTATCGCCGCTGTTGCCCTGTCCACCGCGCTGCTTGTTACGGTAGCCAGCCTTTTTACAGCGTTTATCGCAGCCGTCGAATCGGGTGCAAGCGATTATCTGGGTGATATAATTATCGAGCCTCCCGCCAGATTTGCTGATAGCAATGTGCTTATAGAAAAGCTGAACGCTGACCCTGACATTTATGCGGCAACAGCGGTTCTCTCTACCAATGGGCTGATTCATCTTGGCAGTGGTAATGTTAAAGCTGTGAGCATCTGGGGCATAGATATTCAAAGCAGAGGTAAAGTCGCAGGTCTGAAAAATAATCTTTTAACACAGAAATCCGCAGCCGGTGAGCCGACGTTTGCAATCAATGGAGAAAATTCCGATGTTATGCCTGCCTTTGTAGGCATAGGTTTAATTGCTGAGCCGAATACGATTACCGATGATTATGATTTTTCCGCGATTAAGCTGAACATAGGCAATAACGCTGTTATAACCACAGGCAGCATTGAAAACAGCGGCAGAGATTCATCAGCTTCGATGCTGCATAGTAAATCCGTTAAAATTAAAATAGCAGATATTTTGTTCACATCGGTTTATGACTTGGATGAGCGATTCGTTCTTGTACCGATTGACAGGCTCACGGATTCGCTGGGTCTGGATATTAAAAAGCCTGCCGATGTCGTTCATATAAAATGCGCCCCCGGCGTTAAGCCCGATGACGCGATTGCTGCCGTTACGCAGATTTGGACACAGTTTGCGGAAAAGACGCTTCCATGGTCGCGGTTTGATATCGCCGATACGGAAATAATAACCGCTGTCGCAAAGCAGAGCGAATCTACGACCGAGCTTCGCAAGCAGATGGGTGTTTTGCTTGTTATCTTCGGCATAATAAGCGCGGGCGTGATTGTTTTGGTCTTCTGCATATTTTATATGATAGTCAGCGGCAAACAAAAAGATTTGGCGGTGATAAAATCCATCGGCGGCTCGTCTCTATCGGCAGCCTCGATATTTTTAATTTTCGGTCTGTTGGTCGGCCTTATCGGCGCATCGGCGGGAATTGCAATCGGCTATTTGATTACCCATAACGTAAATGCCATCGAAAGATGGATACAGGTTTTGTTCGGCCTTAAACTGTGGAGCAGCAGTATATATATGTTTAACAGGATACCGGATAAGTTTAACTGGTATTGGGCGTGGCGGTTTTTCGCGGCTGCGGCAATAGCATCTGTGATTGGCGCACTTATACCCGCGATATCAGCGGCAAGAACTGCACCTGCGAAAATTTTGAGATACGAATAAATGTACGATATTATTTTACCAATCAGATTTTTTTTGAGACGCAGGATTACAATCCTTGCGGTTTTGGCCGTTGCGATTTGTGTTTTTACGGTTGTGGTTGTGATGACTGTAATGACCGGCCTTGTCGAAGATTACGCAAAGAAGAATCACGAATTTTATGGTGATTGCATCGTCTGGACGGATTCGCTTGTCGGGTTTGGTATGTATGAGGAGTTTATAGACGAACTTGGCAAAACCGATTTTGTCGCATCGGCAGCGCCTGTGATAAATTCCTTTGGTCTTGTTCAAATGAACTTTGGCGATGGCAGCGCAGCAACAACTCTTATGGGCATCGATATAAACAGGCACATAAAGACTACGAATTTCGCCCAAACGCTTTACTATCGCGCCGCGGCGCCCCAGTTGGCGTTCGTTCCTGAAGATGCGAATTTGTCGGGCTGCGTAACCGGTGTTGATTTAACGGCCGACAGAACCGCAAGGGGAATATACATTCAGAAGTCGTATGTACCTAATTGGTCTTATACCATAACTTGTTTCCCGCTTACGCCGAAAGGCGCTATTGTCAAGACCGGCACGACAATGGCGGCCAATTCAAAAATTTTTAATTTCAGCGACAACAGCAATTCCGGCCTTGCAAAAGTTGACAGCTCAGTGGTCTATCTGCCTTTTGAACAATTGCAAAAGCTGTGCGGAATGGACACGACGACAAAAAGAACCGGCGCGATATTTATTAAATTTACGAAAAATTCAAACATAGCTGTTTGTAGCGAAAAGGTCGCAGCGATGTGGCGAGAGTTTACTGCCAGGAACAGTAATTTTGCTTTGGCGGATTTGTTTAAAAATGTTTCCGTAGCGGATTGGAAAACATACCGCAGAGATACGATAGCGCCGATGGAAAAAGAACAAATAATGCTGATTCTGCTTTTTCTGCTTGTCGGACTGATTACGGTTTTTATTATTTTTGTTATCTTTTATATGATTATCAGCAGAAAGAGCAAAGACATAGGAATTTTGAAAAGTCTGGGAATTTCGCAAACCGGCGTTGTGCGGGTTTTTCTCCGGCTGGCTTTTTTGATAGGCCTTTGCGGTTCAGGTTTCGGGATAGTTGCAGCGCTGGTGTTTTTGGCCAATGCCAATCGTCTGGAAGGCTGGCTGTTTGATAAATTTGGTTTTCAGTTGTGGAACAGGGAAATTTACGCTATTGGCGAGATACCGCATAACGCCGGTGCGATTCTTTTAAGTATCGTTGCGGTCAGCGCTGTGGCGGCTTGTTTATTGGGCGCTCTTGTGCCGACGCTCGGCGCCGCTAAAATGAAATGTGTTGATGTTCTTCGGGTGAATAAATTATAAAAAAAATCAAAAATCAAAAATCAAAAATAAAAATTGTGGATTCGGCCTTTGGCCGAGACTATTTTATATAAGAAATGTGTAATATTTTAGCCAATCGCCAAATACGACTTGTCATTCCCGCGAAAGCGGGAATCCAGCGTAAAATAGCCTCCGCCGTCCTGTCCTCCGTAGCTTTAGCGAAGGATGGAAGGCGGTTTCCTATTTTTCTACATTCGGCTAAAATGTTACAGAAATGTTTACTTTTAAAATGAATGGCACGGTGTGATTTGGATAATAATAATTGCATATTGAGATGTAAGGATATTTACAAATCTTACAAAATGGGCGCAAGCAAACTTGAAGTTCTGCGAGGCATTGGCATAACGATTGAACGAGGCGAGTTTGTCGCCATCAGGGGCGCATCGGGCAGTGGAAAAAGCACGCTTCTGCATATTCTCGGAGCGCTCGATTCGCCGGATAAAGGCGAGGTCTTTTTTGATGGAAAGAATATCGCCGGGTTTGGCGGCAGGAAAATAAATGAATTCAGGGGCAAAAAGGTCGGGTTTGTGTTCCAGTTTTATCATTTGCTCGATGAGTTGACGGTACTGGAAAATGTGCTTTTAGCGAAAATGGCGCAAAGTTCGGCTTTTGGCTGGCTTGGCGGCAGGGGCGGGGCGAAAAAACGGGCAATCGGGCTTCTTGAGCGGATGGGGCTTTCCCAGCGGATAGCCCACAGGCCCTTTCAGCTCTCCGGCGGCGAAAGGCAGCGGGTTGCCATTGCCAGGGCGTTAATGAACGAGCCGGAGCTGATTTTAGCCGATGAACCGACAGGAAACCTTGACTCAGAGACAGGAAATGGTATCTTAAAGGTCTTTGAAGAATTGCACTCGGCCGGCCAGACGATAATTATGGTAACGCATGATGAGAAAATAGCGTCTAAAGCCGGGCGTGTGATAAGACTTGCTGATGGAAAAGTCGCCACTGAATAGGAGTATTTATGGCATTGAAAATTTGGATTAACGGTTCTCTTGTTGATGAGGCTAACGCCAAGGTAAGCGTTTTCGACCACGGTCTGCTTTATGGCGACGGTGTTTTTGAGGGCATTCGTGTTTATGGTTCGAAAATTTTTGAACTTGACGCTCATCTTCAAAGGCTTTATGAATCCGCCAAGGTCATAAGACTTAAGATTGATATGCCTGTTAAGCAGCTTGCCGAAGCAACCATAAAAACAGTCGAAGCTAATAGCATAGCGAACGGCTATATTCGTCTCGTTGTAACCCGCGGAGTCGGTTCGCTGGGCATCAACCCGTTTGTATGCGATAAGCCGCAGATAATTATTATCGCCGACAGCATTCGTATGTATCCGCAGGAACTTTATGACAGCGGTATGAAAGTTATCTGCGCCTGCACGATTCGCAATCATCCGCTTGCGATACCGCCGCAGGTTAAGAGCCTTAACTATCTCAACAATGTTCTTGCCAAGATTGAAGCTCTTGATGCCGGCGTGCCGGAGGCGATAATGTTTAATCACGAAGGTTTTGTTGCCGAGGCGACCGGAGATAATGTATTTATAGTTAAGAATGGCATAGTCTGCGTTCCGCCTATACAGGCAGGTTCTCTTGACGGCATCACAAGAGCGGTAGTAATTCGTATAGCCAAAAGCGAAGGCATTGAAGTTGTCGAAAAAAATCTGACTCGATTTGACCTTTATGTCGCCGATGAGATGTTTCTTACCGGCACAGCGGCAGAAGTTATAGGCGTTGTCGAGATTGACGGCAGAACGATTTCTGACGGCAAACCAGGAAAAACTACGCAGCTTTTACGAAAGAAATTTTTCGATTATGCACATGGCCGGTAAAAATAAAATGACAACAAGGGACGAAATTATTTCAAGGGGCAGTATGATTGATGCTGAGCTTTCAGGTGTCATAGATTTTTTGTCTGCGCAGATTGGCTGCTCGGAGACAAAGCTCAAACCGTTTATGGCTTATCTCAAACACCGAAGCGGCAAGATGCTGCGAGCACGCATATTGCTGCTTAGCGGCAGGTTGTTCGGCGAGATAAAACCGCTGCATATAAAACTGGCCGGTGTCGTTGAAATGGTGCACAGCGCGACGCTGCTGCACGATGATGTGATAGACAACGGCAGCAGCCGCAGATTCCAGGCGACAGCTAATAGTCTCTGGGGAGCGAATATGGCGGTTCTGCTTGGCGATTATCTTTTGAGCAGGGCGTTTGATATTGTCTCGACTTTGGGCGATAACGATATTACACAGTTTTTCGCTCAAATGGCGCAGACTATCTGTCGCGGCGAGATGCTTCAGAATGTTTTTCGCGGAGATTTTGCAATTACGATGGAGCAGTATTTAGACATAATCACAAAAAAAACGGCGGTGTTTTTCGCGGATTGCGGTATGCTCGGAGCAATTGCGTCGGACGCGGACGAGGATGCCTGCAAACAGTTGTACGAGTTTGGAAATAATTTTGGCATCGGTTTTCAGGTTGCCGATGACCTTGTCGATATTTGCGGCGATGAAAATCAGACAGGCAAAAGCGCCGGCAGGGATTTTTCGAGTAAGACAATTACAATGCCGGTGATTTTTGCTTTGCGACAGCTTGACGAAGCGAGGAAGAGTCAGCTTTTATTTCAGCTTGACAGCAGCCAGCCGAATATGGGGCAGGTGCTGTCGCTTCTCAGGTTCGCAAAAGGCGTTGAATTTACAAATTCGCAAATTCGGGAGTATCAGCAGAAGGCCTTATCGGCAATTGAACGGTTTGGAGCTTCGCCGATTACAGAGGAATTAAAAACCCTCGTTTTGTCCTCAATCAACAAATAAAGGTGTCAGGAACCTTTATTTTAGATGGTCAGATATTTCTTTAAGTATTTGCCGGTGTAGCTGGCTTCGATGTTTATAATCTCTTCGGGTCTGCCTGCTGCGATAATTTGTCCGCCGGCCTGACCGCCTTCGGGCCCCAAGTCGATGATATAATCAGCGATTTTTATAACGTCGAGATTGTGTTCGATTACAACTACCGTATTGCCCAGGTCGCAAAGTCTCTGCAAAACGTTCAGCAAATTATGAATGTCGGCAAAGTGCAGGCCGGTCGTCGGCTCATCGAGAATATACATCGTGTTGCCCGTCGAGACTTTTCCCAGTTCCGCCGAGAGTTTAATTCTTTGCGCTTCGCCGCCGGACAGAGTTGTCGATGGCTGGCCAAGCTGCATATAGCCAAGTCCGACATCGCTTAATGTTTTCAGCAGGCGGACAATTTTTGGAAAGTTCGAGAAAAATTTCAAAGCATCATCGACCCGCATATCCAGCACATCGGCGATGGATTTGCCTTTGTATGTTATTTGCAGCGTTTCCGGATTATAACGTGTTCCCTTGCACTGCTGACAGATAACATATACATCGGGCAAAAAGTGCATTTCGATTCTTTTCGTGCCTTGTCCCTGACAGTGTTCGCATCTGCCGCCTTTGATGTTAAAGCTGAATCTGCCGGGGTTGTAGCCCCTGATTTTCGCTTCTCTGGTTTTGGCGAACAGTTGTCTTATTAAATCGAATACGCCGGTGTATGTGATTGGGTTGCTCCGCGGCGTTTTGCCGATAGGCGACTGGTCGATTTCGATTACCTTGTCGATTTGGCCTGTGCCGAGGATGTTTTTGTGTTTGCCTGGTTTTTCGCCGGAGTTATATAATTTTCGTTTCAGTCCTTTTAATAGTATTTCGGTAACGAGTGTGCTTTTTCCTGAACCTGAAACTCCGGTTATGCAGACGAAGGCGGCAAGCGGAAATTTAACATCGATATTTTTCAAATTATTTTCAGCGGCGCCTTTAACTTCGATGCAGCGACTCATTTTGATTTTGCGTCGTTTAATCGGCAGGGCGATTTGTTTTCTGCCGGAAAGATAATCGCCCGTGAGCGAACGCGGGCAATCGCAGATGTCTTTGACGCTGCCTTTTGCGACGACTTCGCCGCCGTGTTCGCCTGCGGCAGGGCCGATATCTATTACATAATCTGCGCTATTGATAACATCTTCATCGTGTTCGACAACGATTACGGTATTGCCGATGTCTGTAAGGCTTCTGAGTATTCCAAGCAGTCTGTCGTTGTCGCGTCTGTGCAGGCCGATTGTCGGCTCATCGAGGACGTAGCAGCAGCCGACCAGACCGCTGCCGACCTGTGTTGCTAATCTTATTCTTTGTGCTTCTCCGCCGGACAGTGTACCGCTTCTGCGGTCGAGCGTTAAATAGCCAAGTCCGACATCAGCGAGAAATTTCAGTCTTGCTTTTATTTCCTTCAAAGGCTGAACTGCGATTAAAGTTTTTTCGGCGTCTAATTGTATCTGTTCGAAAAATTTCTGAGATTCTTCGACGCACATTTCTGTAATTTCGTTTATGCTTTTGCCTGCGATTTTGACGGCGGTTGCTTCTTTGCGAAGTCTTGTGCCGTTGCAGGTCTGGCAATGCTGCTCCGACAGAAAGCTGTGCAGTCTTGCCTTGACGTATTCGCTGGAGGTGTTTCGCCAGCGTTTTGTGAGGTTCGGGATAACGCCTTCAAAATAGGTGCTGAATTTTTTTTCGGTCTCTTCGTTTGTGCCGTGCATCAGGATTTTTTTGATGTCCGCCGGTATTTTCTCGAAAGGCATCGATTTAGTGATACCGAAATCGCGGCAGAATTTTCCAATCATTCTTCCGTAGAAGATGTTCATTCTTTTGCCGCCTTTTCGCCAGGCATCCAGAGCGCCTTCTTCAAGCGAGAGATTTTTGTCCGGCACAATTAAATCTTCGTCGAATTCGAGTATCGTGCCGAGCCCATCGCAGCTTGGGCAGGCGCCGTATGGGCTGTTGAAGCTGAAAAGTCGCGGAGAAAGTTCTTCCAGCGAGGCTTGTGGATGTTCGTCGCAGGCGAATTTTTCGCTGTACACGATGTCTTTCCATCCGCCGATGCCGCCATTCTTTTTATCATCGCCCGGCTCCTGTACCATAATTACAACAACGCCATCTCCAAGTTTTAACGCTGTTTCAATGGAATCGGCAAGACGGATTCGTATGGTGTCTTTTATGATAAGTCTGTCAACGACGGCGGCGATATCGTGCTTTTTATTTTTGTCTAATTTCGGCAGATTTTTTATATCAAGAACAACATCGTCAATGCGGACGCGGACAAAGCCTTCCCGCTGAATTGTTACGAAGACATCTTTGTGCTCGCCTTTCTGGCCGCGGATAATCGGGGCGCAGATTTGAATTTTTGAATCCTGCGGCAGCGACATTATGCTGTTCACGATTTGTGAGGCGTGCTGACTGCTGATTGGTTTTCCGCAAATCCAGCAGTGCGGCGTGCCGGCTCTTGCGAAAAGCACTCGGCAGTAATCGTAAATTTCAGTAGTCGTCGCGACGGTCGAACGCGGATTGCTCGTTGAACTTCGCTGTTCGATTGCTATTGTCGGCGGCAGGCCTTCGATGTGTTCGACATCCGGCTTTTGCATTTGTTCGAGAAACTGCCTTGCGTATGCGCTTAATGATTCGACGTATTTTCGCTGACCTTCCGCGTATATTGTGTCAAACGCCAGCGAGCTTTTGCCTGAGCCGCTGATGCCCGTGATGACGACGAATTTATCGCGTGGAATTTCGACGCTGACATTCTTTAAATTGTGCTGGCAGGCGCCGGTTATAATTATGGATTTCTGCATTACTTTACCTTCATCTTACTGACAGGCTCTAACTGTACAAAAGCCGGAATAAACCAATTTAGCCATTGTAGCATAAATCAGCAAAGAATGAAAGGAAAAAATAGTGGTGTAGAATAGTTTAGCCGTCGCCGGTACGGCGACGTTAGTTAGCCCCCAGCTTTATGCTGGGGGTTGTTTTTGATATTTGATTTTCTTTTTACCCTCTCGCTTTTGCGTACCAGTCTGGGTCTTTTGCGAGTTTTTCACGAGCCTCCGCGGTCATCATAGCGAAAGCGGGGTGGTCCGACTGCCACGAGCGTTTTTTGAAGTCGCCGTCGCGCATTTTTTCCACTTCCGCGGCGGCAGAATTGAAGTAGCTGCCGTAGATGTGCAGCGAATCGGTGATGTCAACATATCTGCCGACAGTTACGGGCTTTTTGATTTTCGCGGAGATTTTTTCAGCGATTGTTTTCTGCAGGTCGGTCAGGGCGTAAGCATTCATAAACCACGCCTTGTAGAGGTCTCTGCTTCGCCAGTGTGTATTCATATTCAGGCAAAATCCGCCTGTTTGGTTTTCAATCAATCTGCACCAGATTCGCTGAAGACAGGGCGGGTCATCTGTTTTTACATCAGCCGTCGGCATCCAGGTAATCGCCTGCGAACGACGGGAGAATGTTGTCTCTGCCAGAGAATCTATTATGTACTGAATCTGATTTATTTTAATAAACGGCTTTGGCGATTTGGGATTTCTTATATCCTCCACCGGGCTGTAAGCGAAAAGTCTTTCGTGATATGTGTAAGTCCATTTGCCCGCCGCCGGGTCAATCCAGTGGTCGTGAATGCCGTCAACGACTTCCTGACGATATGCTTCGAGTTCTTCCGGGCCGCCGGGGAAATTTTTGTGAATCCGCGGCTCAGCAAACGGGTCGGCAACGGTAATCATTACGGTCGCGTCCTTGCTTGGCAAGTCGCCGGGTTTGTCGTAAGCGGTTTTTATTTCAACCCCGTCGTCCCAGACAGCCAAAACCGCCGCTTCCCATGCTTCGGGCAGACAGCCCGCTTCAATACTGATTACCGGTACGTTGCTCATTCGACCTCCATATCTTTTAAAACCCTATATCCTATAATCCAAGTTCCTGATCCGTCAGGTTAAATCGTTCGCGGAATCTTTCCGGCGTTTGCCGCAGAAGCACTTGCGCCTGTGTGGCATATTTTGTATTTGGATAATCTTTCATTACAGTTCTGCACATCTCAATCGGTTTTGCATAAGTGTGGAATTGCAATCTGTTGCCGATTTTAAAAAAGGCCTTTGCGTGCTCAATCAAATCTTCCGCTCGCGGGTCAAAAAAATCATCATCCTGTTTGGTTGTCTCAGGAACGGTAATAATTTTTTGCCCGCCTTGTTGACTATTGTTTGAATCCTGCGCAACCGGCGGCAAAACTGCCTGCTCGGCAGTTTTCTGATTGGGCTCCGGCTCGACAACGGGCTGCTTATATTCAACTGCGGGCAGATTTACATCGACCTTATTAGTATCTTCCGGGCTGTTAAGGATTGAGTCAATAATCATCTGCGGCAAAAAGCCATCGGCTTTGCCTGCGTATCTGATTGTGGAATCGGGCGCGATTATCAGCAGAATCGGCTCGTTGAGATATTCTGATACCAAAGATAATATAGATTGCTCCATAGCAGGGAAAACAATCTGACATTTTTTTGGATTATTTTTGAGCCAGTTTATGATATTTGCTTTTTTGGTCTGGTCATTGAAATTTATTGCGGCAAAGGCGGTGCGTTTGTCCTTTGCAAACACGGCCTGTAATTTGGCGAAATCGTCAAATGCAGGTATCGGTTTTGTCTGGATATCGGCCAAAGACTGCCCATGCACCGTTCCAGGTTGCGTTTGCTCTGCGGGCATCTGCTGCCCAGGCGATATTGGCATCGGCATCGTCGGCATTATTGGCATTGGTTCTGTGGACGGTACCGGCTCCTGAACGGCAGGTTGTGTGGTCTGCGGCTGTGGAGCCGACGGTGTTGAATCAGGATGACCTGTATCTTCCAGAAAATTAGGATTTGCCGGCGAAACCGCTCCGGCTCCGGGAGCTATCACAGGACTTGGGCCGCCGCTGGAAGGCTGACTTTGCGCCTGCTGCGGCTGGGCGGGAATGTTTTGTTTCTGAGCGATTGCCGGTGTCTGCGTATTTGGTTCGTTAGGCTCTATTTTTTTTGGCGCCACCGGCGCAAAAAGGTTTAACTCGGCTGAATCCACTTTCCATAGTAAAGCGCACAGCAATCTGCCGGACGACTCCCACGAAGGCAGATTTGAATCCAATGGCGAAAGATTGCAGTCAAGTGTTTTGCCGATAAGTTCAATTCTGACGGCATTGACATCGAGCATAAGTTCGCCAGTTGCCGTTGACGATGTCGAATTCAATGATGGAACGCCAGGCATTTCCATTCCAGGCATACTCGGCATTTCAGTCTCGGTTTGAGTTGTTGGCTGAATTCTGCGAGCCGGATTTGGGCCGGCTGTTTCTACCAGAGTTGCTATCATAGCCGAGTAATCTTTGCATATCAACGAAAGAGCAAGACGGGTTTTGACAGCGTTTAAATTTTGCGGAAATATCTTTTGCCCGGTCTCGGCCAGCTTTAAAGCCTTGTCGTTTTTCTGGTCGAAATAATAAACCCACGCTGACAAAATGTGATAGACGCTTTTTTGTGAATCGTTAAGCACCATCAGGTATTTTTTATTTTTCAGTACAGATTTTTGCAGCCCGTTAAGTTCATTTTTGGGTGGGGTTTGGCAGGCGTTGACATAGTCGATAATTTTTGTGTAATTGGCGTCGATTTCCATTGCCGCTGTCGTCGATTCCGTCCGAAGCTGCTGAAGTTTTTCCTCTTTGCTCTGGTATCGGGGGTTTTTACTCCCGGCTGTGCTGGTTGGACTGGTTGGGCTCGGCATTCTGGGCATCTGCGGAACAGCGGAAAAACCAATGTCGGCTAATACTGTAAAAATGACGACTATTACGATAATTTTGAAAATACTTAATTTACCCATAATTTTATCCATTTTTTTGCTTAAAACAGGCTGTATGATATAATGCTATATCATAACAATTAAGAAGCCTTCTGAAAAGGTAAAAAATTAGCCAATAACCGCAAGTTGTTAGTTGATAGTTGATAAAAAACGCCTACAATGATGTCGAAAGTTATTGAGGTCTTTATGTTTACAGGAATTATAGAAGCTGTATGCAGGGTGCAGGCTGTTTCAGCCGCCAAAGGCGGGCTGAAACTTGCCGTAGAAATTGGCAAAATTGCCCCCGAAGTCAAAATCGGCGACAGTATCGCTGTCAACGGCGTTTGCCTGACTGCATCGGCAATAAAGCAAAATATTGTCGAGTTTGATGTGAGCGGCGAATCACTGTCAAAAACAACGCTGGAAAAATTAAAGACCGGTTCGCATGTCAATATCGAGCGGGCTATGCGCGCCGATGCCCGGTTCGGCGGACATTTTGTGCAGGGACATATCGATGTTATTGGCAAAATCACCAAAATCCAGAAAGAAGGCGACTTCTGGCGGTTTAATTTTTCCGTCAGCGATGAAATCAAAGGCGGCCTCGTCGCCAAAGGCTCAATCGCGATTGACGGCGTGAGTTTGACGCTCGCCGGGATTGACAAAAATAATTTCAGCGTGGCGATAATCCCCGCGACGTTTGAGAATACGATTTTTAAAAATTATAAAGTCGGCGATTCAGTAAATATTGAAACCGACATACTTTGCAGAATTATACAAAGACAGCTTGAAAATATGCTGCCGAATAAAACAATGACGATTGATAAATTAAAAGAAATGGGTTTTTGAAAAGAACCCGTGTAAATCTGTGTTAATCCGTGTCTAAAAAAACGGTGTGAATCTGTGTCTAATGGCAGAAATAATTTTGAGCCGCCGATAGTTATCGGCATAACGATGGGCGAGCCTTTGGGTATCGGCCCGGAGGTCGTCGTCAAGGCGCTATCAGACCCGCTGCTGCGCCGCCAGGCAAAGTTCATCATATTCGGTATGGATGAGTTCCTTGAATATGCCGCTGACCTTGCAGAAATCGAGCCGTACTGGCTGCGTCATCAGCACGAAAAAATCTCACGCGATTATCCCAGAAACGTCGTCGTCGCCGATTATGATGATTACGCTGTACCTGATAAAATTAAAGGTTCAAGCAAGCAGGGCGGCGAAGCGTCGCTGCGATTCTGCGTTGACGCGATTGATGCCGCAAAGGCCGGAATTATCGACGCCATTGTAACTGCTCCAATCAGCAAGGCGAGCTGGAAGATGGCCGGCGCCGAATTTCCGGGACATACCGAGTTGTTAGCGGCCAGATGTAAGTCGCCGCACAAGGCAATGATGTTTGTCGCTGGGAATTTGAAGATTGCCCTTGCGACGATTCACGAAGCGCTTTTCGAACTCAGGAATAAATTTACAATCGGCTGCGTTTATGAGCCGATAGATTTACTCAATATCGCATTGAAAGAATACTTCGGCATCAAGAATCCCAAAATTGCCGTCGCTGCTCTCAATCCTCACGCCGGCGAAGATGGCCAGTTCGGCGACGAGGAGCAGCGAATAATCAGCCCCGCGATTATGATTGCACAGGAAATGGGCGTAAATTGCTCCGGCCCTTATCCTGCCGATTCGCTTTTCTTCAAAGCCGCTCGCGGCGATTTCGACGGCGTTGTCGCGATGTATCACGACCAGGCAATGATACCCGTAAAACTGCTTGCCTTCAGAGACGCGGTTAATGTTACCATAGGCCTGCCGATAATTCGCACATCGCCCGCCCACGGCACAGCGTTCGACATCTCCGGCAAAGGCGTTGCCGATGAATCAAGTATGAAAGCCGCAATCCGCCTCGCAATAGAAATGGCAAAATGCAAAAAACAAGCCGGCAATAGGGACGTATTAACCACAAATGAAAACAAATTTACCGAACACATTTAATTTTCCATGACTATTGGGCAGGGTACTAAAAATACGTTTCTTCCTGAAAGCATTGTCCTTGGTTGTTGCCGGCATCGATACGTATATCATACTTCGATGGGAAGGGCGGGGAAGGCCATTACATGAATTATGGATGTTCGACACTCGAGATGCAATTTCGGCATATATTTGTCTCGAATAAAATTAAATAAATAATGAATAAATTAGGGACAGTTTTGTAGCGACTGTCTTAAAAGTCAATACTTTTCAAACTGATTTTATCTATGAGCTTTCTGGCTATTGGCATCATAAACGGAGTCGCCGCCCCCGCCTAATACCGCGTAAAGTTTCACCTGATTGATGAGTTTGGCCAGACGGAACGATACAAGCCCCTGCTCGGCGGCATAAAGAGAACGATGGGCGTCAATAACGCCCAGATAACTGTCAATTCCCTTTGTATAACGTATATTGGACAGGCGATAGGTTTCTGCCGCCGCATCGGATAAGGATTGTTGCGCAGATAACTGCTGGCCTATCGTACCCTGCACCGAAAGTGCGTCAGATACTTCCTTGAAGGCCGTTTGGATTGATTTTTCATATTGCGCAAGAACTATTTTCTGTTCCGTTTTACTTACAGTCAGCGCAGACCATGCGCGAGGGTCAAAAATAGGCATTACGATTTGAGGCGCGAAATTCCATGTGTACGAGCCGGAATTAAATAGTCCGGACAATTCTGAACTTGCTGTTCCGACGGAAGTCGTCAGGGTTATGCGGGGGAAAAGGGCTGCTCGTGCCGCGCCGATATTTGCATTGGCGGCCATTAACATATTTTCTGCCTGAAGAATGTCAGGGCGACGCAAAAGAGCTTCGGATGAAATGCCGGCAGAAATTTCTTTTGGCTGGTTAATCGAATTCAGGTCGGCAGGCAGCAGCTCGCTCGACACCACGGAGCCGACCAAAAGGTTCAAAGCGGTTTCATCTTGAGCAGCTAATCGAGTGTACAGGGCTATATCTACGCGCGCCGAATCAACTCTCGTTTGAACCTGAAGTAAATCCAATTCCTGCGCAAGTCCGTTTTTGTAACGCCGCTGAATTAAATCATAAGCGGCCTGTTGAGCCTCTAAAGTGGATTGCGCCAGCCGGAGGGTTTCATTATCCGCGGCAAAAGTCAAATAAGCGCCGGCAACTTCTGACACCAGCAAAATCTGCGCGCTGCGGCGGGCCTGCTCGGTGGCAAGGTATTCTTTCAGAGCGCGGTCTTTCAGACTGCCGAGGTATCCGAAAAAGTCAATTTCCCACGAAGCCATACCAAAATCGACGCTGTATTTTTCCATCGTCGTCGATTTTCTCGTGGCAGAAAGGTCGGCAGGCACGCGCTGTTTGCTCATATTGCCGGTTGCGTTAATAATCGGTAAAAGTTCGGCACGCTTTATGCCGTATAATGCACGCGCTCTTTCAACATTCAAAGCGGCTATCCGCAAATCACGGTTGTTTTTCAAAGCCGTCTCGATAATTTTTCGGAGTCGTTCATCAGTGAAGAATTCCTGCCATGTAAGTTCCGAAGCTTCAGGAACGCCGGCGGCAGTTTTGATTTCCTTATATGCCGCGCCTTTCGGCCACTCGGCAGGAACTGGAGCGTCCGGCCTTGCGTATTTAGGGGCCAGAGAACATCCGCTAATCAGGGAACTTAGAATTAAGCAAAGAGTCAATAACGTCTTTCGCATATTAATGCGCCTCCAGAGAATTTGCCGAATCTGAGTCGGCAGTCGTAATTGGAGTTTGTCGCTTTCTCGCAAAGAAGCGGGATACAAGCACAAAGAACAGCGGAATAAAAAGAAGGTCGATAAATGTAGCCGAGAGCATTCCGCCGCAAACAGCAGTTCCAATTGCGTTTTGTGCGCCGGCGCCTGCGCCGGTGGATATAGCCAGAGGCAAAACGCCGAAGAAAAATGCTAGGGATGTCATCATTACAGGCCGGAATCGCGTTTTCACCGCTCCAAGAGTTGCATCGACTAATCCTTCGCCATGCTCTATACGATGCTGTGCAAACTGAATAATCAGAATGGCGTTCTTTGTGGACAGACCCAGAGTTGTTAGAAAACCTATCTGAAAATAAACGTCGTTGGGAAGACCGCGCAAATGTGTTGCCAGCATCGCGCCGAATACGCCTAACGGCAGCATCAGCATATTGACAAATGGTATCGTCCAGCTTTCATACAGAGCAGCTACGCACAGGAAAATGATTAGAATGGAAAAAGCATATAGTGGGACTGTCTGAGTGCCGGCCTGTCGCTCCTGATATGAAAGCCCTGTCCAGTCAAAGCCGATTCCCTGCGGAAGTTTCTTCACAAAGTTTTCCATCGCCGCCATTGCCTCGCCGGAATTTCTTCCAGGCGCAGCCTCGCCCTGGATATTTATAGATGGAAAGCCGTTGAATCGCTCCAATTTTGGAGAACCGGTAGTCCAGTGGCCGGATGCGAATGAAGAAAATGGAACCATCTTGCCGCTGATATTTCGCACATAGAGTTTTTCCAAATCTTTGGGCAGCATACGATATGGAGCGTCGGCCTGAGCATACACTCTTTTTACGCGTCCGCCTTGAATGAAGTCGTTGATATAGGAGCTGCCGAAAGCCGCCGAGATTGTGTTGTGAATGTCGGTAATAGGCAATCCCAATGCGCCGGCCTTTTCCCAATCCACGTCAATTCGATATTCAGGAACGTCTTCCAGACCATTTGGACGCACCTTGGCTAATATCGGGTCTTTGGCCGCCGAGTTCTGTGCGGCCATACCGAGGAGCTGATTGCGAATTCCCATCAGTTCGGCGTGTCCCAAACCGCCGCGGTCCAGCAGTTGAAAATCAAAGCCCTTTGCCATACCAAGTTCTATCACCGGCGGAGGCGCAAAGGCAAATACCATTGCGTTGCGGATAGGGTAAAAAACTCTCATTGCCCTTGCGGCTATGGCGGTTACTTTCATATCTGGACGGTTGCGGAGTTTCCAGTCCTTGAGTTTGACAAAGGCCATACCCGCGTTCTGTCCGCGCCCGGCGAAGTTGGAGCCGGATATCGTCATACAGGAGGCCACAGAATCTTTTTCCTGTTCAAGAAAATAGTTCCTGACTGTATCCATTACCTTTTTGGTTTGCTCAATTGTCGAGTTTGCCGGAAGCATTGCCTGCACCATCAGAATTCCCTGGTCTTCATCAGGCAAATATGCCGTAGGCATTCGCTTAAAAACGAATCCCAGCGCAGCTACAATCAGAACAAAAGCCAGCAGGTAGCGGCCTTTTTGGGAGAAAGATTTGCCCACTAATCCCACGTATGTATCTCTGATACGGAAAAAAATACTGTCAAACCGTTTGAAGAATGGCCGCAGAAACCAAATGCCTGACTCTGCTGGTTCATGCCCCTTGGGCACAGGCTTGAGAAGTGAAGCGCATAGGACAGGCGTAAGCACTAATGCTACTACCACTGAAAGAAGCATCGAGGCGATGATAGTTATGGAAAATTGACGATATATAACGCCCGTAGCTCCGCCGAAAAATGCCATCGGGCCGAAAACCGCTGAAAGTACAAGACCTATGCCTATCAAAGCGGGAGTTATCTGTTCCATAGACTTGCTTGTGGCTTCTCTGGGTGAAAGTCCTTCCTCGCTCATAATTCGTTCCACGTTCTCTACTACTACAATAGCGTCATCAACCAGAAGTCCGATGGCCAATACCATAGCGAACATCGTCAGCATATTGATAGAGAAACCGAAAAAACCAAGTGTCGCGAATGTCCCAAGCAGCACTATAGGCACAGCGATTGTCGGAATTAAAGTCGCCCGCATATTTCCCATAAACAAATACATTACCAAAAATACCAGCAGAATTGCCTCGAAAAGGGTTTTGACTACTTCTTCGATAGCTACCGTGATAAATGGGGTGGTGTCATAAGGATAAACGACTTTCATACCGGCTGGGAAGAAATGGCTCATCTCTTCCATTTTGGCTCTTATCGCATCGGCCGTATTCAGAGCATTAGCGCCTGCTGCTTTCCTTACGGCCAATACGGCGGCAGGCTTGCCGTTGAATGAGGGCTCGGTATCGTATGATTCGGCTCCGAGTTCCGTCCGTCCTACATCCCTGACTCGCACAATTGAACCGTCGGGATTGGTGCGTATAGGAATAGCGGCAAACTCCTGCGGTGTCTTAAGCATACTTTGGACAATAATGCTGGCGTTGAGACGCTGACCTTCTGCCGCGGGGACGCCGCCGAACTGACCGGCGGAGACTTCCACGTTGTAGGCTCGCAGCGACATTATTACATCCTGAATCGTCATCTGGTAATCAGTGAGTTTGTCTGGGTTGAGCCAGATTCGCATAGAATATTGGCTGCCGAAGATTTCCACTTCGCCCACACCAGGCACACGAGAAAGAACTTTTTCAAGGTTGGATTGGGCGTAGTCCTGCAAATCGTGCCCATCCAGACTTCCATCCTCAGATACCAGGCTCACGAGCAGCAGCCAATTTCGGGTGGACTTGCTCACTTTTACGCCCTGACGCTGCACCACTTCAGGCAGACTTGCCATAGCAAGCTGCAGTTTGTTCTGCACCTGCGACCATGCCATATCAGGGTCGGTTCCGGGGGCAAAAGTAAGCTCAATGCGTGAACCGCCCGCAGAATCGCTGCTGGCGGAAAGATACAGCATCTTGTCGAAGCCGGTCATCTTCTGCTCGATAATCTGCGTTACGCTGTTTTCAACCGTTTCCGCTGACGCTCCAGGATAAAAAGATGTGATGGCAATAGATGGTGGAGCGATGGGAGGATACTGCGAAATCGGCAGATTGTAAATCGCAAGACCGCCCAATACCATAATTATGATGGCGATGACCCATGCGAAAACCGGACGCTTTAAAAAGAATTTAGATAACATCACTTGCCTCCGTTAGTCCGGCTTTGTGCTCCGGGCTTTGCGTTTTTGCCGGCGGCATCAAAAGGAATTGCCTTTACAACAGAGCCGGGACGCACTTTTTGCAGCCCCTCGGCAATCACACGGTCGCCGAATGACAGACCCGATGAGACTAACCATTGGTCGCCGATGGCACGTTCCAGAGCGAGCGGACGAGGCTGAACTTTATTCTCCGCATCCACTATCATCACGACGGGATTTCCTTTTAAATCGCGAGATACTGTTTGTTGAGGAATAAGTATCGCCTGCTCCTGAACGCCTTCTTCTATAATTACGCGGGTGAACATACCGGGCAGTAGAATTTCTTGCGGATTTGGAAAAACGATTCGCAGAATAACCGTTCCGGTCGTCGGGTCCACCGTAATATCGCGAAATTGAAGCTTGCCGTCCAATGGATATGCAACGCCTTCTTCCAGGAAAAGTTTGACATTCTTCTGGTTCGGTTCGTTCTGATTGAAGCTGCCGTCTTTCAGCCGGCGATTCAATCGCAGCATTTCAGTCGTGGATTGAGGCACATCGACATAGATTGGATTCAACTGCTGAATGGTCGCCAGCGGTGTTGGCTGATACGCCGTTACAAGGGCGCCGTCTGTTACACTGGATTTACCGATGCGTCCTGATATAGGCGCTGTAACGCTGGTATATCCTAAATTGATATTCGCTGTCTCAACCGTTGCTTGCCAGTATTGAATTTCGGCCTCGGTCTGGTTGAGAGAACTTGTCGCGTCATCATATTCCTGCTGGCTTACCGCGTTGTCGGTAAGCAATTCCTTGTATCGCTCGACTCTTGAACGGATAGAAGGCAGCAGAGCTTTTGCCCTGTTGAGAGAAGCTTTTGCGTTATTGACTGTCGCCTGAAAAGGAGCGGGGTCGATTTGATAAAGTATCTGCCCTGCGTTAACATCGGAACCTTCCGTGAACAGGCGTTTTTGTATAAGGCCATTAACTTGTGGCCGGATTTCAGCGATGCGGTAAGCGGATGTTCGCCCAGGCAATTCAGTGGTCAAAACAGCTCGCTGAGGCATAACTGTTGCCACTGCCACTTCAGTTGGCGGCGGTAAAGGAGGCCTGCGACCGCAGCCGATTAGTGAAAGTGCTATTATAATTGTAAGCAAAGATAATATATTTTTTTTAAGCATTGCTGCGTCCTTCATTTTTAAGCAGATTATCAACAAACAGCGTTTCGATATTTTTCAAACCCTGCTCGATTTTGGCTTTATCGAAATTTTCCGATGATTTGAGAACAAAAGCCTCCATCGTTGCGCATAAGGCGTTTGTAGCTGTCTGCTCATCGACAGCGCGGAATAATTTATTCCTGATACCGGATTTAATGGTATTAAGCAGTTTTTCCTTTAATTTGATTTCCATATTCTCCGCGGCTTTTGGCGAATGCGTCGGCGCGGGCGTAAGTGAATTATACTGCGAGACATAGAGCCTGATAAACTTAAGATTGTCTTCCAAAAGTCTTACGCCGGCTCTTATATAGGTTCTGATTTTTTCGTCATCAGGCATTTCGCTGTCAAATATAGGAGATAACATCTGGTAAATTCTATCCGAGCAGTCGCCCATTAGTTCGCCGAAAAGCTGTTCCTTGCCTGCAAAGAAGTTGTACAAAGCGCCTACCGAAAACTCGGCTTTTGCTGCAATGTCCTGCATCGACACATTGCCGAACCCCTTGTCGGAAAACAAGTTAAGGGCAGCCTGAAGAATCTCGGCTTTATGCCTTGTCTTTTCCTTTTCTTTCCTTGTTATCGTTATATTGGCCATATTACAACCCCACTGAATTCTAAATTTATACCGTAATGTCTGTTCATATTATGAATAATAGTTCAGGAAAAGTCAAGTATTTTGTGGAAATTTAAGGTGTATGCAGGAGATTTTTTAACGTAAAATAAGGACTTATGGCGATTTGCGCAAGTTTTTTTTGAAAAAGTGCGCAAATTTTCAGGTTTTTGTTACAAAAACCTTACATAAAGTTACAAAATTCGGACATAAAGTTACATGAA
>JBAZTW010000019.1:0-44267 GCA_041661665.1 Phycisphaerae bacterium
TTGATGTGCTAAAGTTCCGCATTAGATTTTAAAATCCTTTTTTAATTTTCTGTGCGTAAATTTTTTAGCGTTTGTGCCGCTGTATTCTGCGACGATTTGGCCTGTGCCGAGGAGTTTCCACTTATAAATGACCAAACCTTCAAGGCCTACCGGGCCGCGAGCGTGAATTTTGTTTGTGCTGATGCCGACTTCCGCGCCGAGGCCGAAACGGAAACCATCGGCAAAGCGTGTACTTGCATTTAAAAACACATCTGCCGAATCGACCAGATTCAAAAATTTCTCAGCGGCATTTTTATCGTTCGTTACAATTGCGTCGGTATGATGCGAGCCGAATGTGTTTATGAATTCGATTGCCTCATCAAGTGATTCGACCACTTTTATCGAAAGAATCAAATCGAGGTATTCTGTTTTCCAATCTGCATCGGAGGCTGGTTTGATGTCGATAAATTTTCGAGTTTTATCACAGCCGCGAAGTTCGACATTTTGGGCTTCGAGAGCGGTTTTTACCGCGGGCAGGAATTTTGCGGCGATGTCCTTATGCACCAAAAGCGTCTCTGCGGCGTTGCAGACCGCGCAATACTGCGTTTTTGAATCGACGGTAATTTTTACAGCCATATCGGTATCAGCCTTTGCATCAACATAGACGTGGCAGATTCCGTCAGCGTGGCCGAGGACGGCGATGTTGGTGTTGTTCATTATATATTTGACGAACTCGTTGCTGCCGCGGGGGATGAGCAGGTCGATGCAGTCGTCGAGATTGAGCATCGCGTGAACATCGTCGCGGGTTTGCAAGAGGCCAATCCAGCCTGCGGGTATTCCGCCAGCAACGGAGGCCTGTTCGATAATTTCAAAAAGGGCTTTATTGGTATTCGCAGCCTCTGCGCCGCCTTTGAGCAGGACTGCGTTGCCGCTTTTGAGGCAAAGGGTCGAAATCTGCACCAGTGCATCTGGTCTGGATTCAAAAATTACGCCGATTACGCCGATAGGACAGCTTACTTTGTAAAGTTCAAGGCCTTTATCCAATTCCGTCGCAGCCAGAGTTTGACCGACAGGGTCGGCAAGCTCGATGAGGCTTTCGATGCCGCTGCACGTTTCGGCAATTTTGGCAGAGTCAAATTTCAGCCTTTTCAGCAGCGGGGCGGCCAGATTTTCAGCTTTTGCCTTATCTAAATCAAGCTGATTGGCCTCGACAATTCGGGCAGAATTTTGTTTTAAGGCCTGCCCAATCGCTGCAAGGGCGGCGTTCTTCTGTTTAGCGTCAGCCGCTGAAAGCAGAATTGCCGATTTTTTGGCTTTTTGTGCAAGTTCTAATAAATTCATAGCCTTAATTCTAACCAATATTTTTCAATCTTCAATCTTCAATTCCTTTTAGTATTAGTATTTGCATTTTTGGCAGATTCAGGCTAAAATGCCGCCCTAAACTAATGCGGGTGTAGCTTAGTGGTAAAGCTCCAGCCTTCCAAGCTGGTCATGTGAGTTCGATTCTCATCACCCGCTTTCTATGGAAAAGATAAAAATCTATGATACGACCCTGCGGGATGGAATGCAGGCAGAGGGGATAAGTTTCTCGCTCGATGATAAACTGATGATAGCAAAGCACTTAGATGGTCTTGGCTTTGACTATATCGAGGGCGGCTACGCGTCGAGCAATCCAAAGGAAATGCAGTTTTTCATCGAATCAGCAAAGCTGAATCTAAAGCGGGCAAAGGTGGCCGGCTTTGGCAATACCCGCAGAGCGGACGCGACAGTTCAAAATGATGCTTCACTGAACGCGATTTTAGCCTGCAAAACTCCTGTGGCGACACTCGTCGGCAAAACCTGGGATATGCACGTTACCGAAGTTTTGCGATGCAGCCTTGAGGATAATGTCAGGATTTGTGCCGAGTCTGTCGAGTATATGAAAAATAAAGGCCTTGAAGTGGTCTTCGATGCCGAGCATTTTTTTGATGGCTGCAAAAGAAATCCCGAATACGCTATGAAGGTTCTTGCCGCGGCTGTTGATGCCGGCGCCGGAACGCTCGCTCTTTGCGAAACCAATGGCGGGTGTCTGCCTGCGGAAGTTTACGATATAACAAAAGTCGTAAAAGCTCGATTCGGCAAAGTGATAATCGGGATACACTGCCACAACGACAGCGATTGTGCTGTGGCCAGTTCTCTTGCCGCTGTCGATGCCGGTGCAAGACACATTCAGGGTACAATCAACGGCCTGGGCGAAAGAACAGGCAACGCGAATTTATGCACGATTATACCTAATCTCGCTCTTAAAATGGGGTTCGATGTTTTATCTCCCGACAAAATAAAGATGCTCACGGAGGCATCGCGTTTTGTCTGGGAAGTGGCGAATCTGCAATCCACGGCGAATATGCCTTATGTCGGCGA
Source organism: Phycisphaerae bacterium (assembly GCA_041661665.1). Lineage (GTDB taxonomy): Bacteria > Planctomycetota > Phycisphaerae > Sedimentisphaerales > UBA12454 > GWC2-45-44. The sequence goes on from JBAZTW010000019.1 coordinate 2,380, forward strand.
AAGCGCATTTGCGCATAAAGCCGGACTGCACGTTGACGCTCTGCGAAAAAATAAAAATACTTACGAACATATTGACCCATCGCTTGTTGGAAACGAGAGAAGATTTTTAATCTCTGAACTTTCCGGCAAGGCGAACATTCTGGCCAAGCTTGAAAAAGCGAATATCACAGAGGACAAGGAACTTGCCAAAAAAATCCTTAATCAGGTTCAGGAGCTTGAGAACAGGGGCTATCAGTTTGAAGCGGCAGAGGCAAGTTTTGAGCTGTTAGTAAAGAAACTGATGGGCGATTACAAGCCTTTCTTCGAGCTGGAAAAATTCCACGTTACCATTGAGAGAAATTCAGCGGGCAAAATGGTAAGCCAGGCGACAATCAAAATGAGGGTCAACGGCCAGATTGAACACGTTGTCAGCGAAGGCGACGGCCCGGTCGATGCTCTTTACAGCGCTTTGAGTAAATCTTTGGAGCGGTCATATCCAAATGTCCGCGATATACACCTTGTTGACTATAAGGTAAGGATTGTCAACCCAGCGGCGGCTACGGCGGCTATCACCCGTGTTATTATTGAAACGCGGGACAAAGACGATAGGTGGGGAACGGTCGGCGTGTCGGAAAACATAATCGATGCAAGCTGGCAGGCCCTGGTTGACAGCGTTGAATACAAACTCATCAAAGATAAAAACAAGCCCTAATCTCATTGCAGGCAATCCAATTTTTCATGGATTGTCAGGTTGAGCATATTCCTTGGCATCTGGGATAAATTCAATTAAATCGCCGGGCTGGCAATTCAAGTGCTTACATAGAAGATTCAAAGTTGAAAACCGAACAGCAAGAGCTTTGTTGGTTTTAAGTATCGAGAGATTATTCACCGCAATTCCGGTAGCTTCTGCCAAATCCTTCAGCTTCATCCGCTTATCTAATAGAACGTAATCGAGTCGAATATTTATCATTGTTCACCTTCCTTAAACCAGCGATTTGTATTCTTCGATAATCGGTAGCAGCCTTTTCAAAATTTGACCAAGCAGTATTAAAATTATAGCCTTTCCCAATGTTGGCAATAGTATCGGCTGTTCGTATAAAAATCTGGCAATTTTATCATCTATAGCAACGGCAAAGAAGGAATGTTGAATAACAGCCCACAGAATTCCCAGCACCGCGAAAATATAAAATAATTTGTCGCCACAACGAAGCATCAGACTGGGCTTAGATTCTTTTTTAATAATGAATTTTACTAATCCTGCGATAATTATCGCCCCTATGCCAACAAAGAAAAATTCAAAACTTACTGCTGAAATACCATAAAAAGCAAATTTCATGCAATCTGCATCAGATGATACTCCGGTATTTGCATGTGTAGAAAACACCATTAACCAAAACCATCCGCCTATAATCAATATCCATCCGATAGATGCAACTGCTGTGCAGAAACCGCTTAGTAATTTTAACTTTTTATCCATGCTTAGCTCCTTATATAGTAGTTTTGGATTCCTGGATAATTGGGACTATTATTTTTAATACCTTGCCAATACCAATCCAGAGAATGCTTTTTATGAAAGCGAATATTGCTGCTATTACAACAATAGCTATAGATGCGTTATGTGTAGATGTGAAACTGCCGCAGTAATAAATTGGAGTAACAAATAGATACAATGCATACAGATAAATAATCTTATCCCCATATCTAAGTATCCAGTTGGGCTTAAAATCTATGTCAATGAGACATCGTATAAATTGTTCAATCCCCAAAAAAAGAAAAATTAAAAATAAAAATTTGATATACCCAAGGATGGAAGTTGTTTGTAATAAGTTTGCAGCCATATTTTTAGGCGAACCAGCCCACAGTACCGCCGACAAGGGGTATGCTATTTGAAGAAATGCGATTAAGATAACCACAAAGCTTATCGTGTGGGCAACTTTGCAGCAGAAACGCAAAAATCTTTCATTTTTTTCAATAACGTTATGCAGCATAATTTTACTCCTTAATAATTTACGTGTAATTATTAACGACTATCGTGTATTTGTCAACTATAAAAATTAAATTTTTATGTATTTTTTTAGTTTTGTGATATTTACCGCAGGTTTTTGTGTATGGTTCTGGATAGTTCAATACTGGTTTATGCTTGTTTTTTGGGGAGATATATAGGGCAATCTCGTTTTTGAAGCAATAACAGAGATTGCTTCGTCGTTCTGATTTCATCAGAACTTCTCGCAATGACAACTGTTACAAAAGTCCGATAACTTTTTTTAATAATTTTTCAAAAAATTTTGTTTTGCTTGTTGACTAAGTGGGACGAAGTGGTAATAATTGGGACGTAAATACTAACTAATGGGATGATAACCATGCTTTTGTTAACAGGGGAATATGAAGGGACTCTTGACGAAAAGGGAAGAGTCTTCATCTCCAACAAACTCCGCAGTCAGATAGACTGCGATGAGCATGGCGGAAGTTTTTATCTGACACTTGGAGCGAATGGCATATTGTGTCTTTATCCTGAAAAATATTTCCAAAAGATTGCCCTTGCCGAGTCGCCAGGGACGGTGGCCCCTGATGAAGCGGTCGTTTTTGAGCGAATGAGCTTCGCATTGGCCAGCAGGGTTGAGCTGGATCGGCAGGGTAGATTATTGGTATCGGAAAAAATCAGGAGACGAGCCAATCTTCAGAATAATTTGATGCTGGTTGGAATTCGCGACCACATCGAACTTTGGAACAGCAAAGACTGGGACAAATATGTCGCCGACAACTTCAGGCAGTTCCAGCAGCAGACAATGCAGGCCAGACAAACTGTTTTGCAGAAACAGAGTAAAGAAATTTAATATATTTAAAAGCTTTAAGGAGAAGGCTAATGTATGCAGCCGAAAGTAACAGTCAAATCGTGCTTGACAGCCTCATAGGCCAAAGAGCGACAGATGAACAGACCTTTGCCTCAATCGGCATCCTCACAGAAAAGCTCGACGCTCTGCGTAAACTCCACAGACGTTTTCTCGATGTTGAGTTTTCGCCGATGGTCAATGCTCTTGTCGAGCAGGAATCAGAACTGGCAATCAGTTGAAAAGCTGTTGAGCCGTGGATAGCGATTGTTCTTTGAAAATGGATAATACGCCCGCGGAACATACGCCTGTATTGGCGGAGTTTGCGGCGGGGATAGCTTTGAAGGAAAACGCTGTCGTTGTCGATGCTACGCTTGGGCTTGGCGGACATTCGAAAATCTTTGCCAAATCGCTGTCTAAGGATGGGATTTTAATTGGTTTTGATGTTGACCCCAATAGTTTGGCAGGGGCAAAGAAAAATTTAGCCGATGTGTCCTGCAAAGTTATGTTTATGCGGGAAAATTTCGCTAATGTTTCGGCGGTTCTCAGGCAAAACGGGATTGAAAAGGCAGACCTGATTTTTGCCGATTTGGGTTTTTGTTCAGCTCAACTTACCGACTCCGGCAAAGGATTGAGTTTTAATGAGGACACCAAACTCGATATGCGGTTAGACGACAGATTGTCGATAACCGCCGCTGATATAGTCAACAGCAGGGATGAAAAAGGATTAGCCGACCTGATATACGATTTAGGACAGGAACGGGCGTCAAGGAGGATTGCCCGTTCCATAGTTTTTGCCAGAGACAAAAAAAGAATCGACAGGACGTCAGAGCTTGTTAATATAATATGCCGAGCGCTGAAGTGTAACCCGGATTCTCGAAAAAGCAGAATTCACCCTGCGACTAAAACATTTCAGGCCTTGAGAATCGCGGTGAACAGTGAGCTTGAGAATCTTCAAACGCTTCTTTCGTCGGCGCCTGCGGTATTAGCCAAAGACGGCAAAATCGTGGTAATCAGTTTTCACAGTCTTGAAGACAGGCTCGTGAAAAATGATTTTCGCCAAAACAAGGCTGATGGCATTTATGAGATTGCGACGAAAAAGCCTGTCGTTGCTGATTTTGATGAAATACGCCAAAATCCGCGTGCGAGAAGCGCGAAATTAAGAATGGCAATAAAAATATAATTTAAACAGCATAATTTAAAAATGGAGTTTGCTTTATGACTGCTGACGCAAAAATTGGTTTATTGTTGGCTCTTGTTTTTATCGTGGGAATAACGTTTGTCATCAACGGCCTGCCTGATTTCCTTAACAAAACCAAAGACCAGCCCGACACCATAGGTTATATAAACCACTATAAACAGCAGGCGCCGGCTCTTGTAGGCCAGAGCAGAAATATCGCTGCGACTCTGAACAAGCCTGTTGTAACGGTTGTAACCCAGCCGTCCGCTGCCGAGCCGAATGCTCAGCCGCAGACAACCCAGGTAGCCGTTCAGACGGTTATGCCCGCCGCTCAGGAAGCGGTTAATGCTGTGGCGGTCAGTCCTGAGCCGAATCAAACGCAAACTGTCAAGCCTTTGGCGGTCTATGAAGTTCGTACAGGCGATAGTCTTGCCGAGATAGCTCTGAAGTTTTATGGCCAAAAGGAAGGCAAAAAGCTTGCTTCAATCGACAGAATTTTTAACGCTAACAAAGACAAGCTTTCTTCAATAGAAAGCATTCAGGTCGGACAGAAACTGATTATTCCAGCCATTGAAAATAAGACCGATGAACTTGTCAAGACCGGTATGTTTGAAAAAGTCAAGCCTGCCGCATCGAAAGATTCCAAACAGACCGCAAAAGAGGCTGCAAAAAAAACAGAGACTCCAAAAGAAGTAAAAGCACAGAAAGAGCAGAAGGAACAGAAGCAGTCTAAAGAGCAGTTCAGAATTTATACTATAAAGGAGTCCGACAGTCTTTGGCAGATAGCTCTAAAGCAGCTTGGCGACGGCAACAGATATAAGGAAATTATTAAGCTGAATAAAGATGTAATTAGCGACGGCAAATCTTTAGTCGTCGGCACAAAAATAAAACTGCCGGCAAAATAGTCTCGGCTTTATAGGCCGAATCCTTAATTTTAATATTTAATTTTTGATTTTGTGTTATTTGACTGCATTTAGATATATTTTTGTTGTGATTGTTCTGTCATTTGTCCTTCTGTCGGAGGCATATCTGCGGAGAAGCCAAAACTGTGAATTCTACAAATTCCGAATCTGTCAGGCCAAACAGGTAAGGTTAAAGCAGCAGCTCTGGCAAAAGCAGCTTCAGCTTGAATTTTTGATAAATCCCGGTTCTGTTTCTGAAGCGGTCGAATATAACCTCGGAATGAATACAGACATTAAAAAATAATAATAAATTACAATTAAATCCGAAGCACTAAATCGGTATAGTATTTAGTATTATGCGTAAAAAATTCGCCATATTTCTGTTGATTGCTACTATAGCCGGTTTTCTGGGGGTGGTCGCTCGCTGTTTTTATCTTCAGGATTACAAGGCCGACTATTATTATCAGTCATCGCAGAAGTCGCAGAAAGCCACATTTCTTGAAAAATCCCGCAGGGGGGCGATACTCGACTGCCGCGGCAGAATTCTGGCGGCAAGTTATAAAGTTGATACCGTTTTCGCAGAGCCGCAGGCAGTAATAAACAACCTTAATGAAACTGCGAAGGAGCTGTCCGAAATTATAGGCGTAAGTCCTTCGGAAATTTCAAAATCGGTTTTAACCTCTCGCAATACCGGCTACGCCCCGATTATCAGCGATGCCAAACTCACCGACAGCCAGAGAAACCAAATTCTCAAACTGCACGGCATTGGTATCGAGAGCAAGTGGAAGAGATTTTATCCGCTCGGCTCAGTCGCCGCTCACGTTGTCGGTTTTGTAGGCACAGACGATGAAGGGCTTGCCGGGCTGGAACTGAAGTATAATGCCGAATTGAGCGGAACAGCCGGCAAAAGCACATTCTTTGCCGATGCCGCTCGAAGGCCTGTGCGTCTTGGTCAGTGCGAATCGTTCGCGCAGGATGGCTCCGATATGATACTTACGCTCGATTCTACAATTCAGGAATTTACGCATACCGCGCTGTCTAAACAGGTAAAGGAGTTTCAGGCTGATTCCGGCGTTGCGATAGTGATGAATCCTTATACCGGCGGCGTTCTTGCGTTGGTTTCACTGCCGGATTTCGACCCTGCGGATTTGAGCGACGTGAACAAAAAAAATCTCGGCAACCACGCGATAAGCGACCCTTATGAGCCGGGCAGTATTTTTAAACCGTTTGTTGCCGCCTGGGCGGTTGAAACAGGCACAGTCAGCCCCAATACTACCATTTACTGCGAAAACGGAAGCTATAGCGGCCACGGCTTCGGCACAATCGGCGAATATCGAAATGGCTACGGCAATTTGAAAATCGGCGAAATCCTTTGCCACTCAAGCAATATCGGAATGGCGAAAATAGGCCAAAAGATGGGCGCGAAAAAAACTTATGAGGGCGTAAAACTTTTCGGCTTCGGCAGGAAAACCGATATCGACCTGCCTGGCGAAGATGAGGGCGTTGTCTGGAACTATACACAGTGGACAGGATATAGCGTTGCGCGAGTGCCGTTCGGCCACGAAGTCTCGGTAACGGCAATGCAAATGGCTTGCGCGTTTTGCGCATTGGTCAACGATGGCAAAGGAATCAAGCCGCATCTTGGTATGGCGGTTATTTCCGATGCCGGCGAAAAAGTCAAACGCATCGAACCTGCTCAGACAGGCGGATTTATCATAAGCGATAAGACTGCAAAGTGGATTGTCAGGGACGCTCTCGTTTCGGTTGTAAATGAAGGCACGGGCAAAAAAGCCGCGATGGAAAAATGGCAGGTCTTCGGAAAAACCGGAACAGCAAACATCGCGCACACCGGTACACGCGGATATGATGAGCAGAATTATGTAGCGTCTTTTGTAGGCGGAGCGCCTGCCGAAAAGCCCGCCGTGATTGTGCTGGTATCAATCAGAAAACCGAATAAGAGCCTTGGCAAAGGTTATACCGGCGGGGCGGTCGCTGCGCCGGTCGCTGCGGAAATTCTACAAAGCACTCTTACTTATATGAAAATCCCCGGCAAAGAACTCCCGCCAGAGGATGACAAAAAAGGCAATAAGGCTCAACCCGCAAAAACCAAAACCGCTGCCTCAATCCCGCTGCCCGCCGACTAATAATAATTGTCATTGCGAGGAGATTGCGAAGCAATCGACGCGGCAATCTCTCTTCTATTCCAACCACTTAAGGCACAGGCTTTGTTATTATTTTATCCCCAACTTTAACTTTTTGTGTAAGTTCAAAGCCGTTATTTATAGCATCAGCAAATTGTTCTTTGGTTAGAGATTTATGTTTTATAATAATATAGCTTGTGACGGTTTCCATTGCCCCTGTAGTGGTTTTGCATTGATACTTGCCATTGTCAAACAGATAGCCTTCGAACGAAAAAGACGAAAAGGATTGACTGTCAATCAATTGCTTATAAGCCCCTTTTATATGGCAACACTTGTTATAAAAAATTTCGCCTTTTTCATTTTCATTATAGCCGCGTATCGACACTATGGCTTCATCATCACTAATACCCCGTAAAATATCGCAGCTGTATTTTTGCGGCGATATTTCCATATACCGTCCGTTATGATAAACAATTTTATCCATAAATTCATCGTACCAGTAATTAAACCATTGCGAACTTCGTTTTTTGTTGTGATATATAATTCCATCCGAAAGATTAATGCCCACTGACTTTATTTCTGGTTGTTTGTATTTATTCAATGCCGCTGTCAGCTTTTCGATTTTATCCTGCTGGGACCGGACTATGTTTTCAAGCTCTAAGATTCTTGCCCGACATTGTTCAATCGTTAAAGAATTTACATCGTTCACCTTGGCAAAAGCCGCAGGTATCAGATAAATACATATTAGATAAAATAGGATTAGTTTCATAAAATTTCCCTTGAAAAATATATTTTTAACAGTGTAAATCCGTGTTAATCCGTGTCTAAAAAACCAGCGTTAATCTGTGTCGCTGTTTACGCTACTGCGGAGTCTTGAACTTCAATTTTCTCCGGCGATTCAAACGTATCGAACGAAACGCTTATTCGTTTGCTCACGCCTTTCATCTGCATTGTAATTCCATAAAGCATATCCGCGATACTCATCGTCCGCTTGGCGTGAGTGATAATCACAAACTGCGAATCCTTCCTGAACTCCTGGACAATCAGGTTGAAGCGTTCGTTGTTCGCTTCATCCAGCGCCGCGTCAACTTCGTCAAGGAAGCAGAAAGGCGATGGCTTGGTCTTGAAAATCGAAAACAGCAGGGCGATGGCGGTCATTGTCTTTTCGCCGCCGCTTAACAGGCTTATGCTTCTCGTCTCTTTGCCCGGCGGTCTGGCTATAATTTCGATTCCGCTTTCGAGAATGTCTTCAGGCTGTTCGAGAATAATATCCGCCTTGCCGCCGCCGAACAATTTTCTAAAGACTTCCTGGAAGTTTAATCTTATTTGCTCAAACGTCATAGCGAATTTATCAACCGATTCTTTGTTGAGTCGATTGATGAGCTGAGTAAGTTGATCCTTGCTGTTGTTGAGGTCTTCAATCTGGCTGCTCAAAAATTCATTTCTCTTTTCAAGCTCGTCCATTTGCTCAATCGCGTCAACATTGACGTTGCCGAGCCGTTCAATCTTACCTCGCAAATCCGCGATTTCCTCGCGAACCGCGTCCCAGTTCATATCTTCTGCGCTGTAATTTTCATACTGCGCCTTCAAATCCATCTGCAATTCTTCCGTAACCCGCTGAATAAGGTCAGCCAGTTTTACCTCAAGCTGGCTAAGTTCGAGCTTAATCTGATGAATCTGTTCATCAAGCTGGCCTTGCCGTTGTCTTGCGGCCTTCAATGCGAGTTCAAGTTCATTTCGAGTTTCAATCATCGCTCCGACCTGCTCGTGCAGTTCGACGCTTTGATTGCGGGTGGTTTCCTTTTGCGTCAGCAGTTGCGATATCTCAGCTTCGATGCTCAATATATCCTTTTGGCTCTGCTCTGCCTGCTGGTCGCAGTTTTTGATAATCTCTTTCGCCGAGGCCAGTGCGTTCCTGCCGTTGTGAATCTGATTTTCAAGACTGCTTCTATGCTGGGCGATTGCCTTTTTCTGTTCCTGACTTTGTCCCAGAGCCACCTTAATTTCAGTCAGCTCCGATGTTCCCTGCGAAAGCAGAGCCTTCTTTTCCGAAAGCGATTTTTCCAGCAGGGCGATATTTTCTTTCCGCTGAACATTGACAATCTCAAGCTCCTGCAATTGCTGTTTGGATGTATATTCGGTCTGAACGGTCTGCGAAATCTGTTTTTCAAGCTGTTCAATTTCGCTCGCCAGAATTGGCTGCTCATCGGTAATTCGCTTAATGTTCTGCTCAACGACATTCAGGTCTGATACGATATTTGTCTTTTCGGTATTCGCCTCATAAACCGATGTTCTGAAATCCTTGCAGAGCCTTTCAAGATGTTCATTCTGCTTGATGTCGCTGCTTAGTTTTTCCTCAAGCTGTTTTATTCTGCCCGACAGATTCACAAGCTCATCCTGCAATTGTGTCAATCTGCTCTTTCGCGAGATTAGGCCTGTCGCCTTGCCGATTGGTCCTGCCGCGATACTGCCGTCAGCGTTAAGAATCTCACCCGATTCGGTAACAAAGCTGTATCCCTGCCCATAAATAGACGAAAGCTCAATCGCCTTTTGAATTGAATCCACAATTATCGTTTTGCCCAAAAGACTCCAGACAACCGGAGCATATTGAGCGTCAAAACTCACAAATTCCACCGCTCTTGGATAATCGTTCGGAAGTATATCGCTTTCAACAAAAGGCTCTGTCCTGTCTGTGCAGATAAATTTAACGCGTCCCTGCGACTTGCTCAAAATCTCGCTATCGTTTATCAGCAGATTCGTATCGCTTACGACAACTGCGTTTGTTTTGCCTTCCAGAGCTGCTTCGATTGCTGTTGCATACTGCGGCTGTGCCCGTACGACATCAGCGATAATGCCCTCGATGAATGTTTTATTTTTTTCCGTCGCCAGAGTGAGTATATCCTTGACAGCCTTATCAATTCCCTGCCGTTTGTTTTCCATATCAGCAAGAACATTGATTTCGCTTCCAACCGCCGAGCGATTTTCTCTTTCTCTTGCGAGCATTTCATTGGTCTGCGCAACATTCGCATCGATATCTTTTATCTGCTGGCGTTTGTCTTCGAGCTTTTGCTGAAGCTCGCCGATGATTTTATTTATATCACCCAGTCTTGCCTGATTCTGTGCCTTGCCGCCTAAGTACTGCTCAAGCTGAGTTTCGCTTTGCGAAATTTTTCCGCTGAGTCTGTCCTTCTGACCGTGCAGATTATTGCGATAAATAGATACGCTCTGTATCTCGTTATGCAGTTGTGCGGTTCGCCGAACAATATCTATGATGCCGGTCTTTTCGTCCTCAAGCTCACTTTCAAGCTCCGCACATTCCATATTTACGCTGCGAATATGCGTTTGAACTTTTTCAAGTTCCGCCGCCTTTACCGTAATTATTTCTTCAATCTTTTCAGCGTCTGAAACGCACTGGCCAAGCTGCTTTTCAAATTCCTCAATTTGAATTCCCAGTTTTTCGCTTTGCTGCTGCTCCGTTTTGCTTCTGATGAGCAGTTCTTCAATTCTTTTTTGCAGAAATTCTATTCGCTGCTGCTGCTGTTCGATTTTGCTTGTAATGGCCACCAGCGCGTTATCGCAGCGGTTTATCTCATTTTCCTTTTCGATAATTTCCGCCGCCAGATTGCTAAGCCTTGCGTCTTTATCCGAAACTTCCGCCGCCGCAGAAGCGAATTGCGTCTCAAGTTCGTTTAGATTATTGGTTTTCAAATCGGAATCTATTTTTATCTGATGATACTGCGCAAGTGAAAAACTTACTCGCAGTTCCTTGAGCCTCTGACTGTACTGAAGATAACTTCTCGCCTTGCCCGCCTGAAGTTTTATACTGCGAAGCTGCTTTTGCACTTCGCCGACAATATCAGCCAGCCGAAGAAGGTTTTGCTCGGTTCTTTCGAGTTTTCGCAGCGCTTCTTTTTTCTGCGCCTTATATTTGCTTACTCCCGCCGCTTCTTCAAAAATTACCCGCCGGTCAACTTTTGACGCCGTCAGAAGCTGCGCGATTTGCCCCTGCTCAATAATTGAATACGCCCGAACGCCAACGCCCGTATCCATAAACAATTCTTTGACATCTTTCATTCGGCTGATTTTATTATTGATGAGATATTCGCTGTCGCCGTTGCGGTATAATCTGCGTGTGATTTCCAAATCGTCCTGCTCAAGCCCCAGCGATGATGCCTGTGAAAAATGCAGACTTACCTGTGCCATACCCATCGGCTTGCGCGCCGCCGAACCGCTGAATATCACATCAGCCATTTGCCCAGACCGCAGACTCTTGGTACTCTGCTCGCCCAACACCCATTTGAGGGCATCAACTACATTACTTTTTCCGCAGCCGTTAGGCCCCACAATAGCGGTAATCTGTTGATTAAAAGTGAACTCCGTTTTATCGGCAAAACTTTTGAATCCGTCCAAAACAATCTTTTCAAGTCTCAATGCAATAATCTCCGGTGAATATCCATAATTAAACTGTACCCTAATGTATTATCGGCCTAAAGTTTAGCAATTCTTCTGTATTTAAAAAGGATATTTTAGGAAAGAAGGGGGAAATTTTCTACTCTTTTTTCAAATAATCAATCTCCGCCTTGGTTAGCGGGCGGAATTTGCCAATGCTAAGCTTATAAGTCGATATTTTGCCGATAGCTAACCGCTTTAACGCCGTTACTTTATACCCGAATTTCGCCATTATTCGCCGAATTTCGCGGTTCAGGCTCTGTGAAATCTTTATCTCAAGTATGCTTTCTGCCGTCTGGGCCTTTAAAATCTTTACTTTCCCCGGCACAGCTTTGCCGTCCGACAGCCAAACTCCCTTTTTCATCTGTTCCACCGCTTCGGTGGTTACTCTGCCCTTTATGGTTACGATATATGTCTTTTGCAATTCGTGGCGGGGGTGGGTTATGGTATCCGCAAGGGCGGTGTCGTTAGTCAAAATTATCGCGCCGGTTGTGTCAGCGTCGAGCCTGCCGACGCAGAAAATCCGCCCGCCCGGCGGGACAAGGTCGATTACCTTTTTTCGACCTGCCGGGTCGTTATTCGTGCAAAGAAAGCCCTTTGGCTTGTTCACAAGGTAATAAACCTTGTTTTCAGGCCTGATTTTTCTGCCGGCAACGGTAATAACGTCGATTTTCTCGTCAGCAAAGGCTGGCAAAGTATCTACAATTTTACCGTTAACCTTCACTCCGCCGCCTAAAATGAGCTTTTCGCAGTTTCGGCGTGAATCCACGCCCCAAGCTGCTAATATCTTATGTAATCGTTCCCGTGCCATAATTTTACTTTCTTAAAATGTTTGGCTGTAAGTATATATCGAAAAAGATAGTTATGCAAAGGTTTAAAGTTGCGGTTGAGCTTGGCAGGATGTATATTGTCGCTCTTGAAAAGTATGAAGATATTGTCGCGAAAAATGTAACTGAAAATATTTATGACCGGCACATTAAGCAGGTTTTTATTTGATAAGGATAAAAAAATGACAAAAAATTTATTTGATGTATCAGGCAAAGTTGTGGCAATTACAGGAGCAGGCGGAGTTTTGTGCGGCGCTATGGCAAAGGCATTGGGGCAGGCAGACGCAAAAGTGGCTGTGCTGGATTTGAATGAAGACGCCGCTAAAAAGATTGCCGATGATATTAAAAAGCAAGGCGGCAAAGCATTGGCTGTCAAGTGCAATGTGTTAGACAAGGACAGCGTGAGCGCGGCTCATCAAAAGATAGTCAAAGAGCTTGGCGTGGTTGATGTTCTGATAAACGGCGCGGGCGGCAATAAAAAAGAGGCCTCCACTTCGCCGCAGATGTCATTTTTTGATATGCCTGCTGATGCGATTCGATTTGTGTTTGAGTTGAATTTTATAGGGACGCTGCTGCCTTCACAGGTTTTCGGCAAGAGTATGGCAGAGCGGGGTGAAGGCATCATTTTGAATATATCGAGTATGAACGCGTTTAGGCCGCTGACGAAAATCGCGGCGTATTCAGCGGCAAAAGCGGCAATCAGCAATTTTACGCAGTGGCTTGCCGTACATATGTGTCAAAATTATTCAAAGAGCATTCGCGTCAACGCAATTGCACCGGGGTTCTTTCTTACAGACCAGAACCGTTTCCTTTTGACTGATGAAAAGACCGGTGAATTGACGGCACGCGGCAAGACCATTATCGACCATACTCCGATGGGACGATTCGGTCAGGCGGATGAATTAGTCGGCACGATACTGTGGCTTTTAAGCGATGCGGGAAAATTTGTTACCGGTATTGTTGTTCCGATTGACGGCGGATTTTCAGCATTTAGCGGTGTGTAAAAGAAAATTAAAAATCAAAGATTAAAAATAAAAAATGTGGGATCGACTTTGTCGATGATTTTTTATTTTTCACCATAGAGCCATAGAGAATATAGAGAAATAAATTTAGGAAATAAAAATGCTGTTTTATAAGCGTGGAAGTGAAACTGATAATTTGAGTGCTAAAGACCTTAAAGAAGGTTTGTTTGAGGCTCTTGATAAGCTTGGCAAAAAGCGCAGAGTGCTTGCTGTTCCGCCGGATATAACGCGATTTTATTCTCGCGCCGGCGAACTTACGAAGTATGCATGGCAATACTATCGCGATGCCCTTACGGATATTTTGCCTGCGCTGGGTACACACTCAGCTATGACATCGCAGCAAATCGAACGTATGTTTGGCGATGTGCCGCATAGTTTGTTTCGTGTGCATGACTGGCGAAGCGGACTTGCGACGCTTGGTCATGTGCCGGCGGAATTCGTTCATCAGGTAAGTGAAGGCAAACTTGATTACGAATGGCCTGCACAGGTGGATAATCTGTTAGTTGATGGAAAGTTTGACCTGATTTTATCGCCTGGACAGGTGGTGCCGCACGAAGTTATCGGAATGGCCAATTATAATAAAAATATCTTTGTCGGCACAGGCGGTGCGGAAGGTATTAATAAAAGTCATTTTCTTGGTGCGGTCTATGGTATGGAACGCATTATGGGCAGAGTCGATACGCCGGTGCGTAAAGTGCTTAACTACGCATCAGAACATTTCGCAAAAGATATGCCGATTGTCTATGTGCAGACGGTGGTGAACTCGACGGTACATGGGCCTGTTACCAGAGGGCTTTTCATCGGCGACGATGAAGAATGCTTCCGCTGCGCGGCAGAGCTTTCGCTCAAAGTCAATTTTCAGATGCTCGATAAGCCTCTCAAAAAGGCAGTCGTCTATCTCGACCCGTACGAGTATAAAAGTACATGGTTAGGCAATAAGAGCATCTATCGTACGCGGATGGCGATGGCTGACGGCGGCGAACTGATTGTCCTTGCGCCGGGGTTGTGCGAATTCGGCGAGGATAAAGAAATTGACCGGCTCATCCGCAAATACGGCTATGCCGGCACTGACAAGACGCTGGAAGATGTGAGTAAAAATGAGGAGCTGAGAAATAATCTAAGCGCAGCGGCACATTTGATTCACGGCTCGTCGGAAGGACGATTTTCGATTACATATTGCCCTGGCGGAGTTTCAAAACAAGAAATCGAGTCGGTTAATTTCAAATACGCGGATTTGAAACAAATGCAGGCGATTTATAATCCTGAAAAACTCAAAGACGGCTTTAATACTGTCAATGGCGAAGAAATATTTTTTGTTTCCAACCCCGGATTAGGATTATGGTCGTGGAGAGAAAGATTTAAATAACTATTTTTATACAAAGCAAAGCTGAAAGGAAATTATAATGAAGTACGGGCTTAATATCCCACAGAAGGGTGAACTGGATATCGTATCGCTGGGTGCGTTGGTGCATCGTCTTGACCCTGGAATTGTGCCATTTAGAAAAGCGACAAATTTTGAAATTCATGTCAGCGGCGGAGAATTTAATGTCGCCGCGAATCTGTCGGATTGTTTCCAGATGCGAACAGGCATTGCTACGGCGATGGTTGATTACCCAATCGGCGATTTAATTAGCCAGCGTGTACGCGCAATGGGTGTTAAACCGTTTTATAAGCAGTTCAAACATGACGGCGTAAATGGCCCCAATATGGCTACAGTATACAGTGATCGCGGCTGCGGCGTGCGAGCGCCGGTAGTATTCTATAATCGCTGCAACGAAGCTGCGGCACAGCTTAAGTCTGGCGATTTTGATTGGAAGTCAATTTTTGCCGGCGGCGTGCGATGGTTCCACAGCGGCGGTATCTTTGCCGCACTTTCGCCGACGACTGCCGAAGTAATTATTGAAGGTATGCAGGCGGCCAAGAAAGCCGGCGCAATTGTATCGTTCGACCTCAACTATCGCGCTAAACTCTGGAATATCTCCGGCGGCCATGAGCGAGCGGTTGCGGTACTCGACCGCATCGTTAAAAACGTTGATGTGCTTGTCGGCAATGAAGAAGATTTACAATTGGGCTTGGGTATACCGGGGCCGGAAGTAGCCGCAAAGTCTAAATTAGATTCAAGCGCATTTATCGGTATGATAGACAAAGTTATTAAAAAACATCCACATATTAAGATTGTTGCGACGACGCTGCGCGAAGTGCATTCGACCAACCACCATAGCTGGAGCGCGGTGGCGTGGATTGACGGCACTGCCTATATGGCGCCGACCTGCGAGCTTAACGTGGTTGACCGTGTCGGCGGCGGAGATGGTTATGCGGCCGGTTTCTTCTATGGTCTTCTCACAGACCAGTCGCCTCAGGATGCGGTGAATTTGGGCTGGGCGCACGGAGCGCTTTTGACAACCACGCCGGGCGACACTACAATGGTTACAGTGGAACAGGTCAAGGCATTTGCCCGCGGCGGTTCAGCGCGAATACAGCGGTAAATGGAAATGCGCTCGAGAGGATTCGAACCTCTGACCTACGGATTAGAAATCCGTTGCTCTATCCAGCTGAGCTACGGGCGCATCAATTATAAGTTGCGGCAGTATAACCACTTCCATTTTATCTGTCAACTGCCTTAATCTTAAAATTTGGGCTGCGCGACAGATACGCAACAAAACATCATTTTCCGTCATTCTATTGGCAAACCGGTCGCTAAAGGCTGATTTTATCGTAATCGCTGCGAATTTTTTAATTAAACCCCGGCAGTTAATTGACGAAATTACGGTAGCGGAATTAACGGGGGTGAAAGTGAGTTTTTAGATGAAAAACGTTGATTTTGATTCGAGTTGTGAAGCGGTAATAGAGCGTACCGCACAAATGATGTTTGATAATATCGGCGGTTCCGATATTATTTTAGCGGTTCTTGGCCGTGATGGCAGCTGTACGTCCAACAGGCCGGATGTTTTTGCCAAAGTCTTTGAAAATCAGGGACTTCTGCGCGACCTTTGCAGCAAAATTGACGACGGCTGCGAGCATTTGATTTCGAGAATCAACGATTGCCTGATTGTCGGGTCTTCGCTTTCATCGGGCACAACCCCACTCGGCCATGTGATAATGCTCCTGCCGGGCTATAGTCCTGAAAAATCGTTTGAATACCTCGATTTCATCGAAATTATAATGGAACAATTCTCACTGCTCGCCGGAGTGATTGAGCAAAATCAGCATCTGGCCGGCCTAAGTCAGGCAGCGCGAGCCGATAATTTTGCGGGTATTTTAGCGGACGCAGATTAGAAAGCAGTTATCAGAAATTCGGTTATCGGCAAAACGGGGGACAGGGGATAGCACTCGGTCGTCAGCGTGAACATCTCTTAAAACACATCGTGGAAAGTCTCTGGAGTTTTGCGCGAAAACAGCTATAATATGACAATTGTGAGAAAAAAACAGAGACCAACTTGTTTTATTATTGCAGGCCCAAATGGCGCGGGAAAAACCACATTTGCACTGCATTATTTGCCGCAAATAGCGGATTGCCGAAACTTTGTCAATGCCGACCTCATTGCTTATGGTCTTTCGCCTTTTGACTCGTTATCAGCTCAGTATGAGGCAGGTCGTATTTTTCTTCGTGAGATTTACGCGAATATCGATAAGAAAGTTGATTTTGCTTTCGAAGCAACATTAGCGGGGCGCAGTCATATTAGTCTGCTGAAAAAACTCAGGCAGGATGGCTGGCAAATTGTCTTGTTTTTCCTGTGGATACCTGATGCTGCATTTTCAAAAAGCCGTGTCCGCGAGCGCGTCGCGCAGGGAGGACACGATATACCCGATGAAACAATTTATCGCCGGTATCCTCGTATAATGCATAATCTCGTTAAAATTTATATTCCTCTATGTGATAAAGTGATTTGTTATGATAATTCCGAACCCAAACCTATTCCTGTTTTTGAACAGAAGGGCAAACACCTAAGTATTTTTGTTCAAGATGTATATGAAAGAATTTTGAGGCAGTCAAATGGCTACAAAACGAATTAGTAAAATGGCAATAGTCGCAGAGAGATGTCTCGCAAAGGCGGTAAAGGAAGATTTACAGAAAAAAGCATTACTTGGTCAGTATGTTATTATAAGCCGTAATGGCAAGACCTGCCGTGTTTTGGCCAAACAGGCATTAAAGATGGCCAAAGAAAAATAAGCTTTGTGATATATTTGCTATGAGCAAGATAAAGATACTTGACCGGAATATGATAAATATGATTGCCGCGGGGGAGGTAATCGAACGGCCGGCCAGCGTCGTTAAGGAGTTAATGGAAAACAGCCTTGATGCCGGCGCTACAAATATAAATGTTTATGTCGAAGACGGCGGCAGAAATTTAATAGCGGTTACCGATAACGGCTGCGGAATGGAAGCTGACGACCTTGCTCTTGCCTTTGAGGCGCACGCTACGAGCAAACTTTCAACCAGCGCAGATTTGCTGAATATCTCCACAATGGGTTTCAGGGGCGAAGCTCTGGCCAGTATCGCTTCGGTAGCTAAAGTCAGTATCGTAAGCAGATGTAAAGATAAGATAGAGGCTAATAAACTCGAAATCGACTGCGGCGAAAAGGAAAGCGTCCGTCCATGCAGCGGCGATACGGGCACAACTATCGAAGTGCGGAATTTATTTTATAAACTGCCTGCCAGACGGAAATTTTTAAAAACCGCCAATACCGAAATTACACATATTGTTGAGCAGTTCACCCGAATCGCCCTTGCCCGGACGGATGTCGGATTGGCACTTTCGCACAATAAAAAAGAGCTTTACAGGTTAAACGCCGGCGAAAGCGTAAGAGAGCGAATCGCAAAATTGTTCAATGCCGACTTGGCGGGGTCGCTGTTGGAATTGCAAAGCAGTGAACGGGATATGAAGCTGACCGCGATGATTGGCAGGCCAGACAGCGGCAGAGCCAATTCAAAATTTCAGTATTTCTTTCTCAATGGCCGATTCATCCGCGACAAGTTTTTGCTCCACGCGGTTAAGGAAGCGTATCGCGGCCTGATTGAGCCGGACAAATTTCCGACAATTTTTATGTTTTTGCAGATGCCTGCTCAAAATTTTGATGTCAATGTGCATCCGACAAAAATTGAAGTGCGGTTTGACAATTCAAATCTCGTTTATTCGCAGGTGCTTGGCGTTGTGCGTGAAAAGCTGCTTTCAATAGATATAGATGTTCACGCATCGCTGCCTAAAACCGGTTATGCTCCTTTCGGGGAGCAAAATGAAAACAAACAGCGAGTTGCGGACGCGATGGCGGCGTTTTTTAATAACAATAAATCTTCGGGTACATCACAGCGACATTTTGATTTTTCAAACGTCGCCCGGCGAAGCGATTCACAGGCAGTTGCGGCAAGAGAAGATTTTTACAGTAATCCGCAAACACAGTCTTTCTCGCCTGCGCAGGAATATCTTCAGATTCACGACAGCTATATTGTTGCGCAGGCTGACGATGGTTTTTTGATTATCGACCAGCACGCGCTTCACGAGCGGATTATGTATGAAGAGCTTTGCAGAAGGCTGGCTTCGGATGGCAGCGGCAAACTGCAATCGCAAAAATTGCTCATACCAGAAACCTTTGAGCCGACATCGGCGCAGCTTGATGTTATAAACAACAATAAGGATTTATTAGACAGGCTTGGCATTGAGCTTGAACCTTTCGGGCCGGGGATATTTGCGGTACAGGGTTTTCCGACATTGCTGAACAAGGTCAGGCCTATGGAATTTATTACCGACCTTTTGGATATTCTCTGTGATTCTGTCGGGAAAGTTGATTCCGAGAGGCTGCTGCACAAAATCCTCGATATGGCAGCCTGTAAAGCCGCTGTAAAGGCCGGTCAGAAACTCTCACGGGCCGAAATAGCCCAGCTTTTGGCTGATAAACAGACTATTGAGAGGGCGGCCAGATGTCCTCACGGAAGGCCTACGGTAATCAAGTTTGGGCTGGCCGAGCTCGAAAAACAATTCAAAAGAACATAAAAACAATTGAAAATTGAAGATTGAAAAGTGAAAATTTATGGAATCGCCTGCGGCGAATTTATTTTGAATTCTTCATTTGGCTATCACCATCAGCTAATAACTTCAACTTTCTTGGTTTATTGCTTCGGATTTGTGCCCGTTCATATTTTTTTTGTCTTGTTGCGTGCTATAAGTTGTTTTATTTAAAGAAGTTAAGAATAAAATCGAAATAACTTGCAAACCGCCAATTCACTTACTATATTATCAGGTCTTAATGTGAGCCTCGGTGACAATATTGAAGACGGTTATATAGGACTTAAATTGGTACAGGCAGTGAAAAAGAAAGAGAAAATGGAAAAAAAAGCAACTCAGAGCAAGGCTGTAAAAAAGCCTGCACCGCGGAAGAATAATATTCCTGTTTATACAAAGACCAGCGAGTATTTGACAGAGGAAGAGGTTGCGCATTATAAAAAACTTCTGCTCGACAAGATGCACGAACTGATGGGCGATGTAAGTTCAATCGAAGATGAAGCCCTTAAGAAGTCTCGTCTTGACGCAGCCGGCGACCTGTCGAGTATGCCTATACATATGGCGGATATCGGCACGGATAATTATGAGCAGGAATTTTCGTTGAATCTTGTGGATAGCGAAAGAAAAGTTCTTCGTAAAATAACCGATGCTCTGCAGCGAATTGACGATGAAACTTACGGCATTTGTGAAGTAACCGGCAGGGGAATCTCAAAGCAGCGTCTTGAGGCCCGTCCCTGGGCAAGATACTGCATCGCTTACGCCAAGCTGGTTGATAAGGGCGTTGTTCGTGAGGGCGAACCTGTGCCTGAAGGCGTGGAATTAGAGCTGTAAAACAGCAGACCGCAGACAAAGTAACAAATAAAAGCATAAGTTTCGTACCTTATGCTTTTTTTATGGTTTTGTGTTTCTGGTTTCTATATCCTAACTCCTATAAAATCCTTGACCGACACTGTAAATTATGGTCTAATCTTTGCCTGTGTAATTTTTTAATAACCTTTTAAAACAAAGGATTAGTGAATGAAAGTCAGTAAAAAAGCACAGGCTGTTCCGCCATCAGCTACTATGGCGGTTGACACAAAGGCGAAAGAACTCAAAGCCAAAGGCATTGATGTTGTCGGCTTCGGAGCCGGTGAGCCTGACTTTCCTACTCCCCAGTATATAAGAGATGCGGCAATCGCGGCAATGAATGCAGGCAAAACGGGATACACAGCAACGCCGGGCATTCCTGAACTTCGCAAGGCAATCAGCGAAAAATTCAAACGCGAAAACGGTCTGGATTACAAGCCGGAGCAAATCATTGTTAACATCGGCGCAAAGCATTCTGTTTATGAATCTATGCAGGCTGTTCTTGATGATGGCGATGAGGTAATTGTGCCAACGCCTTACTGGGTAACGTATCCAGAAACAATCAAACTTGCCGGGGCGGTTATGAAAGTTGTTCAGACCGACGCGAAGAACAGCTACAAAATTACGCCTGAACAATTGAAGAAAGCGATTACGCCAAAGACAGCAATGTTCCTAATGAACAGCCCGAACAATCCGGGCGGGTTCACTTATACGCCTGATGAACTGAAGGCTCTGGCCAGGGTTTTGGAAGGCACAAATATAATGGTTCTCAGCGATGAGATTTACGAGCGGCTTGTTTATGACGGCACAAAATTCGTAAGTTTCGCATCGCTTAGTCAGGACGCTTATAACCGTACGATTACCATTAACGGTTTCAGCAAGGCTTATGCTATGACCGGCTGGAGATTGGGTTATACGGCAGGGCCGGTTGAGGTGATAAAGGCAATGGACAGGCTTCAGGGGCATATGACGCAGAATCCTGTGAGTTTCGCTCAGGCTGCCGCGGTTGTCGCTTTTGCCGAGCCGAATGGCGAAGTTGAAAAAATGAGAATAGAGTTTGAAAAGAGAGCCAAATTTATGGCTGAAAGACTTAATTCCATCAAGGGCGTTATTTGTCCAAAGCCGACAGGGGCTTTTTACTGCTTCCCAGATGTTTCGGCTCATTTCGGCAGGACGATAGGCGGGGCGAAGATTAATAATAGTATGGATTTCGCGGCGGCTCTGCTGGAGCAGGCGAATGTTGCGCTTGTGCCTGGCGGACCTTTCGGCTGCGATAAAAATGTCCGTTTTAGTTTTGCGACCTCAATGGAACTTATAACGAAGGGAATTGACAGGTTTGAAAAATGGCTGAACGGGTAAAAAAATATTTTTTTCAAACACCCAACCATTGAAAATCGTCTATTAGGCAGTTAGGGATTTAAATGCGATGACAACAGGCAGCCCAAGATTGTATGGAAATAACGACTGAAGAATGTAAGGAAATTATTTGCCAAAACTATAGGGAAATTTACCGGTTTGCCTTGTATCTGACGGAAGAGCAGGCTGCCGCTGAGGATTTAACTCAGGAAACATTTATGGCGGCCTGGGCCAAGGCGGATACATACAGAGCCAAAAGCACAGTTAAAACCTGGCTACATCGTATCGCGTATCATAAATTTATAGACTCCAAAAGGGAACAGAATCGGCAAAATTCCTTTTTGGCTCGATATAAAGAAAATTGGTCGGAGAATTCAGGCTGTCCCGACCCGTTTCAAAAAGTTATGGTTAATGACGAATCGCGAGCCTTGTATAAGGCTATGCACAGGCTCAAAGAACCCGATTATATATGCGTTCTTTTGCATTATATACAGGGATTGAGTTTTCGGCAGGCGGCTGAAATACTTGATAAACCTGCCGGCTCAGTTAAATGGCAGATAAATCAGGCTCTCAAAAATCTTAGGACTTTTTTGGCGGATTAAATATGAATTCCAAGGGGATATCATTAAAATCGCTGGAAGCAAACTTGCGTTCTTTCAGTGATATTGATGTGCCGCAGGGGCTGAAGGCTAAAATTCTGGCTGCAATTCCCTGCGAAGTACAGAATTCGCGGAAGAATCCGGATTTTCGCTGGTTTAAATTCTGGACGTTTGGATTTGGTACATCTGCCGCAGCATTATTTGTAGTAGGTACGATGATGATTTTTAAAACTTCAACTTTATCGACTACTCAAATGTTTGTAGCAGACCCTATTGATATGCCGCGGTGTTTTATTACGATAGACCAGAATAATTCCGGCACGGCAATTCGACAATTGTTTAATGAACCTAATATTATAAACTGACATTTTTAGGATAATAATTAAATGGCTGAACAGTTAGAACTTCCGCAAAAAAACAGGCCGGCCTTTGGCGGCTGGATAATGCTAATCTTTTGGTGGGCGATGATATTATGTGCATTGCACGCTTCGACGCATATGGTCGGCGCCGGCGATACATGGGTCGCGATGGCGTGCGGAAGGCACTTTATCAATCATGGGGTTAATACGGTTGAGCCTTTCAGCGCAAATTCGCACAAACCGGGCCCGACAGCGGAAGAAGTCAAAACCTGGCCTAAATGGGCGCAGAAAGTTACCGATATAGTCGGGCTTGACACTGTAAAATTCTGGCATCCGACCGGCTGGGTCAATCAAAACTGGCTGACGCACGTTTTTTTCTATTGGCTGACGCACGATTCGCCGATTGCCGACGCTGATAAATTCGACAAGCCTTTTGAAGGTCAGAATATCAGCTACAACAGTCTGGTTTATTGGAAATACGCAATATACATAATCACTGTGATAGCGGTTTATTACACCGGCAGGCATTTAGGCGTAAATCCCGCGGTCTCGGCGGTGTTTGCCTGTTTCGCATTGTTTGTCGGCAGGAGTTTGCTCGATATTAGGCCTGCGGGTTTTTCAAATATGCTCACGGCTGTTCTGCTGTTTATATTCGTGCTGACAGTGCATCGGAATTATTTGTATATCTGGCTGATTGTGCCTATAACGGTATTGTGGTGCAATCTGCACGGCGGATATGTTTATGTGTTCATTGTGCTTGTCCCGTTTATCGGGCTGCATCTGCTGCAAATTTTGCCTAAAAAAGTTTCGACAGTTTTACTGTACTGTTTAGGCTGGCTGTTCTTTTACGCTCTTGCGCTGAAGTTTCGCGGGCATGAGTATCTTGCGAGTATAAAAATATCGCCCCTTAAAGACGGCCTATTCTACTTTATTCTTATTTTGGCTGGCGGCAGCGTTTTTCTCGCAAGGCTGAAAAATGTCAAGCCGGCATTATTTTACATTTATCACATCATCGGCACGTTTATAGTTTTTATCGCGACATCGTCAAGATTTTATCCTGATGGGATTGACGGACTAATGCGGCAGGACGTTTTTGGCGATTATGCGTATGATGCCAGGCGGACTTATTTTGTTATGTTCATTATTTTCGCCGTCGTTGCGCTGCTGCTTGGCGCGTTCAGAAGCAGGCTTAAAACAATAAGTTTTAAAGCGTGGCGGCATACTGTGGCGGCAATGATTATCGCGTTTTTCGCGATGATAGTTTTTAATCCATTTCATCTGACAAATCTGACTCATACCTTTGTTGTGTCTGTGAGCGAAGATGCCAAGTTGTGGAAGACGGTTAATGAATGGCATCCTGCGTTTGAATGGAGCAATCCTGTCGGCGATGAACAGCCGTTTTTGTATATGTACATATTGGCCTGGCTGCTTTTGGCCGTTTGGGTGGTTTGCCTGATGTTTAAGCCGAAGGAGAAGTTTGAAAAAGCAAAGATAAATAAAAATGCGGCAGTGAACAGTCAGGTTGCAGTGCAATATCAGTGGCCGACGATAGATTTGCCGCTGTTGGTTATCGCGGTGTTCACGATTTATATGGCAATTGGGTCGCGAAGATTCATACCTATCGCTGCGATTGCCGCATGTCCGCTTATGGCGGTGTTTTTTGACAGCACCGTCAAAATGATTTCTGCACTGATGAATAGGGCGACGACCGGCAATTTTTCTGTTTTACGGATGCCGAAATTAGTTCAGTATGTTTTTGCGTTCTGGGCGTTTGCAGTGGTTTCGTTTTTGAGTATCTGGTGGGGTTATTGGTATAAGACAGTTTATCTTGACCCGTGGCCTGACAGCTATTATCTGACGAGCGAGTTTATGCGAATGAGCGCATCTTACGCCAAACCGTTTAGGGCTTGTCAGTTTATCAGGGATAATAATCTCAAAGGCGAGGTCTTCAACTACTGGACAGAAGGCGGATTTGTCGCTTATGGACAAAACCCCGACCCGAACACCGGCAAAACACCTCTGCAATTGTTTATGGACGGCAGAGCGCAGGCTGCTTATAACACCGCAGCGTATAATCACTGGATGTATATAATGGGCGGCGGAGATGTCGCAAGAAATGTTCAGCGTGCTGACAGAGGTTTTACAAATTCTGATTATCAGGCCATCGGTCAATGGACAGACCGACAGTTGAGCAGCGAAAATGTATGGGTGGTTCTTATGCCGATTGGGCAATTTGATTCCCCTTTGGTCAGAGGCCTGGAGACAACGACGAGCTGGCTGCCCGTATTTATTGACGACCAGCAGAAATTGTACGTCAATGTGAACACCGAACAGGGCAAATCGCTGTATATTGGAATGTTTGATGGGAGAACCAAATTTCCCGATGATTTTTCAAAACAGCTCACCATCGGCACTAATCTTTTGCGAATAAGAGACGAGAGTAAGTTTGATGCAGGCTGCGATATGCTTATTGAAGCCTGCAAACGCAGACCTTATCAGGTACTGGTTGTGGAGCTTATAAATGCCGCAAGCCGCAATCAGAAAGCCAGGGGCAAAATATCGGAGGTTTTGAGCAACTGCTTTAATGACTTTGCTGAAAAGGAACAGGAATATGAAAAGCAGAACGGCTACCGTGAAAGAATGGTATCCGCAATGATAGCAGCCGAGTATCTGAAAAATATCAACAGAAGCAACCCTGAGCTTTTCAAAAAATACAGCGATAAAATAAAGGAATATACTGATAAACAGAAAGATATTAGCGACAAATCCCGCTGGTGAGATTAGAATCTAGAAGGTAGAAGTGAGAAGGCAGAAGTATGGATACGGTTAAATCAATATCTGTTTTTTTTCCGTGCTTTAACGAGCAGGATAACATTGAGCGGGTTGTAAAATCCACAGTGGACTGTTTAAAGCCGCTGAATATCGATTATGAGGTTATAATCGTCAACGACGGCAGCAAAGACAATACCGCACAGGTTGCCGACGCTCTTGCCGCCAGCGATAATCACATTAAAGCGGTTCATCATAAGACGAATCTCGGGTATGGCGCTGCGCTGCGAAGCGGCTTTGCAGCGGCGACAAAGGAATTTGTCTTCTATACCGACGGCGACGGTCAGTTCGATATTAAAGAACTGCCTGCATTGTTCAAATATATGGCTGATTACGATATTGTAAGCGGTTATCGCCTCAAGAGGCGAGACAATCTGATGAGGAAATTAAACGCCTTCTGCTGGACAACGCTTGTCTGCATATTGTTCAGAATGAAAATCAGAGATATAGACGGCGCTTTTAAACTTTACAGACGCAGCATATTCAATGATATAAAAATGAAGAGTACAGGCGCTTTGATAAACACGGAAATTTTCGCGAGGGCAAAAAACAAAGGATATAAAATAACCCAGGTCGGCGTTCACCATTATCCCAGAACAGCGGGGACGCAGACCGGCGCTAAATTAAGCGTAATCATCCGTGCGTTTAAAGAACTGTTTATTCTGTACCGACAGATTAAACGCGACAACTAAACGATTGAAAATTGAAGATTGCAGATTTATTGAATCGGCTGCGCCGATATTTTTTAACCGCGTGGGCTTCCTCCTTCGCTAAAGCTATGGAGGACAAGAAGAGCCCGCCCTACAAAACTGACTTTTCAATCTTCATTCTTCAATTCAGCGGGGCGGGGATGTTTTCTCCGCTTACTAATCTGGTAATTTGAGCGACAGCGTTCTGCTTAAATTCCAAGAGCACCGGCGTTTTGGCTGCCGGGACATTAAAAACCAAATCCAGCATTTTAGTTCCACTGTCGAAAGACGACCTTTCAACGACGATATCCTCGGCGTTTTTTTTCTCTTCCACGATATTAGCTTTTTTGATAATGCCGATGGGATAAATAATTTCTCCGCTGCCTTTCAGGTCGCCCGCAGAGTCTTTATTTTTGCACATAAGCCTGAACTGCGTCAGTGTGAAAACGACGCTGCCGTTATCCGACAATGCTCCGCCTTCCTTTACAACTCTGCCATCGAGGGCTGCACGAACAATTACCAGCCTTGTGCCTGACGCGGCAGATAAGGTTTTTTTGTCTGTTTCGGATATAAGTTCGCTGTTTGCGTCCCAGGCGGCTTTTACGCTGATTGCGTCAGAACCCGCTATTGAAAGATTGTTATCATCTTTGCCGATTCTGTTGAGGTGTATCTCGCTGACAAAATCAGGGTGAAACAACGCGAAGCTTTTTTTTCCGGCCATAGAACCCTGACTCACCCACGAAGTGAGACCTGCGACAAATCCGTCCGCGTTCAAAAGCAAAGATTTGTCCGGGCTGGTCGGACGAACAGAACCGCTTTCGGCATTAAATCGTTCGTAAGGCCATTTTGTTCCGATAGGCAGCATAGCAGCGGTGAGCAGGATAATGCCGGCGACAACAAACCCGGCAAAAGCGCCGACTAAAGCCCTTGCGGCTCTGTCAGGAAAATCTCCGAAGTACAAATCCACAGGCGTGAAGTGGTCGCATATAGTGTTCAATATCACAAAGACTAATACGAACAGGAGCAGGAAAATCGTTCCCGGCATCCATTCGCCGCCAAAGCCGTAGCCTATGACGAGTTTAGCCAGAGTCTCAAAGAATGACATCGTAACGATTGAAGCAGCGAGAACGCTTATTAAAATTCCAACCGATTTAATCAATGTGCCTTTTAGATACACAAAGATAACCATCACCAGTACAACAACAACTACAGCAAGTTCAGCCAGCATTTTTACTCCCTATTGTCCTGCCGCCGGAGCGGGTTTCTTTTTTTTGTCATCCTGCGAACCCGAAAGAGCGCGGATTACTTCGTTTATGCCTGTAAGTCCTGTGGCGACTTTTCTTATCGCCTGTTCCTGCATATACAGCATTCGAGCGTGTCTGAAGATATTTGCTATATCAGTCGAATTCTTTGCCTGCTTGAGCAGCTTTTTGATTTCATCAGTTATTAAGATACATTCGAATATTGCTTCTCTGCCGTGAAAGCCGGTGCTTTGGCAGTTGTCGCACAGGATAGGTTTGCCGTGCTTGTCGTATTGAAGCGGGCCCGGACGATAAAAGACTTTTATTTTATCGGCAGGGATATTGAATTTTCTCAGCATATCTCTGTTTGGTTCGTAAGGCTCTCTGCACTTTTCGCAAAGTTTCCTTACTAATCTCTGATTGCTTATTCCGACGAGGTTGTCGATAGCTGTCTCTCTGTCGCCGACGAGTGTGAGCCATTTACCCATAGCGTCAACAACGCTTGACGCTTCGAGGGTAACGTAAATCATTTTATTGTCTTTAGCCGCTGTGCAGGCAAGTTTGGCGATGTCTTTTTCTTCGCCGTGTTCTACGCCTATGATGTCCGGGCCTGTTCGCAGCATCGTCTGAAATCTTCTTGCATAAGTTGTTGTGCCTGTGTCGCTGAGCGAATAAACATTTTGCGTTACATTCGGGATTTCGCCTGCGGGTTTCTTTTCGAGCAGGTTTATGTTATTTATAAACGGGTCGTGATTACGTATAGCCGCATAGAAAGTTGAGGTTATGCCGGATTTTTTCGGTCCCGATACGATGAAGACACCTTTCTGCCCGTTGCGCAAATTTTGATACAGCTCAAGCTGGTCGGGCAAAAGCCCCATCGCCGGCAGTTGAATGAGGTTATATTCAGCAAGCAGCTTTAGCCTTATCTGTTCTCCGGCGGTTGTACCGGCGGTAGTGAGTTCCCATTCGTAAGGCTTGCCGTCTTTCTGTACGATAAATCTGCCTGTTTGCGGTTTGCGTCTTTCTTCCACATCGAGGTCGGCAAGATTTTTGAGGTATATGAGGAAAAACTCTATTTCCTCTTTTTCACGAGGCGGCTGTTTTTCGACAACGCCGTCAATAACGAAATGAATCTGATACTGACCTGCCGATGGGACAAGGGCAATGTCGCTTGCTCTTCTCCACAGGGCATCGTCGAAAAATTCCTGTGAGGTTTTAAAACCGAAAAACTCCGGCGTTTTTGCCTGAGGCATCGGTACGGTATTTTTGTTTGCGGTTACGAAAACGAGTCCTTTTGAAATTTTTTGCACCTGTTTTTTTTCATCGACAAACAGGCTTTTTATATGCTCAGCAGTGAGGACTTTCTGAAATTCGTCAACCAGACTGTTTCGGTGCATTACATAAATCATCGCAACGGTCGCCATAGCGACTATATACATCAGCAGTCCGATGATAAACAACGGAATGAGCAGCCAGACCATAACGCCCAGACTTCCCGCCAGAAAGACAGTAGTCGTCCATTCCGGAACTTTTGTGTGAACTTTTCCGGCATCTTTGTTAATCCATACAAGCAGCGGCAGCCAGAGAAAGAATCCAATCAGAAAAACCGCCAGTTTAATAACTGAAATGTATGCACCCATTTGAATTACCGCTATAATCGGCATTTAAGACTGCTCCGGTCAATAAATAATTGAAAATTGAAGATTGAAAATTGAAGAATTGCTGTTTGAAATTGCCTCTCCGTAAATTTTCATTTTTCAATTTTCATTTTTAAATTTATAAGATATTTCCAGTGCCCGCCCTGATGCCTTTGAGCGCCATTTTCAGTTCTTCGACATTCGGGGCATATTGCAGAGCTACTTTTAAATCAATCCATTCGCCCTCGACGAGCGCACGCAGGCTTTCAGTAAAGTCCTGCATCCCTTCATTCTGGCAGGCTCTGATAACCGCATCAAGGTCGGATTCCCGCTTTTCTGAAATAAGTTTTTTGACAATCGGGTTTGAAATCAGGATTTCCACCGCAGGCACTCTTTTTGCGTTGGGTTTTAATCCCGGCAAAATCACCTGACTAACGATGGCCTTAAAACACATCGCGAAAGTTTGTCTTGCAAGGTCTCTTTCCTGCTGCGGATAGAGGTCAAGAATACGCTGAATGGTTTGTGATGCGCTTGCCGAGTGCAGGGTTCCAAAGACAAGGTGTCCAGTCTCTGCTGCCCGCATTGCCGCGGTGAGCGTTGCATTGTCTCGCATTTCGCCGACGAGCACAACATCTGGGTCCTGTCTCATCAGAGACCGCAGCGCGCTCTCATAGTCAGGCACATCGATTCCGATTTCTCTTTGTGAAACGATAGCCTTTTTATCCGTGTGAATAAACTCCAGCGGGTCTTCGATTGTAACTATATGGCAGGAACGGGTTCTGTTCACATGGTCAATCATCGAAGCGATAGTCGTGCTTTTGCCGCAGCCTGTCGGGCCTGTAACGAGAATAATGCCCTCGTGCGCCATATCGGCGATTTTTTCAACGGCCGGCGGCAGGTGCAGCGTTTCAAACGCAGGAATTTTCGATGTAATTCGCCTTGCGGCAAGACTAATTTTTGTTCTTTGCTTGAAGACGTTCACCCTGAATCTGTTTTCCAGACCGACTTCATAAGCAAAGTCCAACGCTCCGTTTTCGAGGAAAAACGCTTTTTGTTTTTCGCTGAGAATCTCAAAAACGAGTTCTTCCATTTTTTTTTCGGTGAGTGCGTCGCCAGTGGTATTTCTGATGCCCTCGTGCATACGCAACTTCGGCGGCTGACCGACTTTAAGGTGCAGGTCGGAAGACTGCGATTTGATGGCAGCCTCGAAATATTTGTTAATCTCCGGCTTTTTTGCCTCTAATTGCACATGGCTGTCAATCGGCTGTTTGTTTTCTGTCATAATGACTCCGGTCTGTAACTGCTTGTCGAGAAGATGGTTATGACACCAAAATCGCGACGGACATCAGGCTGATTGTTTAGTAAAAGTCCTAAAAAAACCCATTTTACGACAAGAAAAGCTAATGTCAATATCAAGTTATAATTGTTAAAAAAAAATGTTTGACATATTTTATAGACCTGTATAGTCTTATATATAACAGGGACCAAATCACAGCCGAAAAAAATAGGGACATTGCTGATTATAGGGTATATCTAAAAATTGCGACAACTGTCATTGCGAGGAGTTCTGATGAAATCAGAACTACGAAGCAATCTCAACTGCCGGGGGGCTAAGAGCCCACCATACAAAGATGAGATTGCCGCGCTGCGTCCTGCTCTGCAGGACTTTGCTCGCAATGACAAATGACATTTTTAGAGGTTGCCTTAAGCATTTGTTTCTGCGTCAAAAGAGAGTTGACCATTGTAGAAACGGTTGGATTTTTTATTTTTGCGGGGTTCAGATGAAAAAAATGAGAGGAACATCAAAAAAGAAAAAGGCTATGCCTGTGGGCATCAAAGCGGCATCTTTTCCCATTGTCGGTATCGGGGCATCAGCAGGTGGTCTTGAAGCATATCAGGAATTACTCAAAAATCTTTCGGCTAAGCCTGGAATGGCAGTTGTATTTATAATGCACTTAGCACCGGAACATAAAAGTATGCTGACGGAGCTGCTTGCCAGGTCAACAAAAATGCCTGTAAGAGAAATAAAGAACGGTATGTCCATAGAAATCAACAATGTTTATGTAATACCGCCGAGCGCTAATGTTTCTATCGCGGGCAAGAAACTAAAACTCAGCAAGATGAAAAATGCCGGTTTAAGACGTATGCCGGTGGACTGGTTTTTCCATTCTCTGGCGGAAGAGCAGGGGAACAGGGGCATCGGCGTTATTCTTTCAGGAACAGCGACAGATGGAACGCTTGGCGCAGAGGCTATAAAGACTGAAGGCGGTATTATTTTTGCGCAGGATGAAAAGAGCGCTAAATACGATGGTATGCCGCAAAGCGCGATTGCCGCAGGATGTGTGGATTTTGTGCTTTCGCCCAAAAGGATTGCCCATGAGCTGGAGCGTATAGCGAAACATCCCCTTATATCGTCCGGCGGGCTTGTTAAAGCGGATAAATCGATAACGGCAGCCAAAGGTCTTGAAGGTATTTTTGATATATTGCGTTCGGCCAGCGGGCTGGACTTCACTCATTATAAAACCAATACCATCAACAGGCGCATATCCAGGCGGATGGTTTTGCTGAAATTGGAAAACCTCAAAAGCTACATAAAGTTCCTCCGCGAGAATAAAGGCGAGGTAGAAAATCTTTATGAAGACTTATTGATAAAGGTTACCAGTTTTTTCCGAGACCCGAAAGTTTTTCATATATTGAAAAAACGGGTAATGCCGGCGATTCTTAAAAACAAGACAAAAGGTCAGGAAGTAAGAATATGGATTCCCGGATGTTCGAGCGGCGAGGAAGCTTATTCTATCGCCATAAGCCTTATTGAAGCAATGGGCAGCAAAAAGAGTGCGGTTACCGTCAGGATTTTCGCAACGGATATGAGCGAAAGCAATATTGACAAGGCTCGACAGGGCATTTACGGCAAAAATATACAAAACGATTTTACTCCTGAACGGTTAAAAAGATTTTTCACCAAAATGGGCAGCTCTTATAAGGTTTCCAAGCTGCTGCGGGAGATGTGTATTTTTTCAAAACAGAATGTGTTCAGCGACCCGCCATTTTCGAATTTAGACCTTATAAGCTGCCGGAATCTGCTTATATATATGCAGCCTGTTTTACAGAAAAAGATGTTCCATAATTTTCACTACGGTTTAAGGCCCGGCGGGTTTTTGCTTTTGGGAAATTCGGAATCCGCAAGCGGTTATTCAAATATGTTTAAAACGATAGACAGAAGGCAGAGAATTTTTGTAAAAAAATATTTACCCGGAGAGTCCAAACTTGAATTAGGTCAGAAATATTATCCGCAGAAGAAATTGGAAATTAAGGAAAAAACAGGCGTCATAAAAGGCAAAGAGACCAATATAGAAGATTTGGTGGAACGGATAGTGCTTAATGAATACGCACCCTGCGGCGTTCTGATAGACAGCGATATGGATGTAGTTCAGTTTCGCGGGCACACCGGTCGATTCCTTGAATCGGCATCAGGCAAACCGAGCCTTAACATATTCAAATTGGCGCCGAAAGGGCTGTTTCAGCCTTTGCACACGGCGATATATAAAGCAAGGGGGACGAAACATACAGTAAAAATAGAAGCCCGGAACGTAAAGTATAATGGCCGCACGATGAGGGTTAATATAACGGTTATTCCTGTGAAATCCGGCCCCTTAAAAGAAGAATTATTTCTGGCGCTTTTTGACGATATCAGCGGTGAGGCCAAGTCTAAGAATTTGCCAAAGTCTTTTGGGAAATCCGCCGCTAAAGATGAAAAGTATGTCGAGTCCCTCCAGAGAGAGCTTTCTGAAACAAAAGAATATCTTCAGACGGTTATAGAAGAACAGGAAAACGTCAACGAAGAAGTGAAAACAGCGAACGAGGAAATACTGTCAAGTAATGAAGAACTGCTAAGCACTAACGAAGAATTAGAAACAGCCAAAGAGGAATTGCAGTCGTCCAATGAAGAACTAACCACCACCAACGAGGAATTGCAGAGCCGGAATAGTGAAGTTGTTCTGCTGAATAACGATTTGATAAACTTGCTCACCAGTATCAATATGCCTGTAATAATGATGGGGACAGACCTTGTGATACGCAGGATAACTCCGCAGGCGGAAAAGATGCTTAATGTAATTTCTTCCGACATAGGCAGGCCGATAAGCAGGATTAAACTCAATGTGGATATTCCTGATTTTGAGAAAATCCTTTTGGAAGTAATAGAATCCCATTATCCAAAGACGTTTGAAACAAAAGACAAAGAGGGAAACTGGTATTTGGCATATATCAGGCCATACCGCACTCTGGACAATAAGATTAGCGGCGTGGTCGCGATTTTTGACGATATCACGGAACGAAAGCTGATGGAGAAGAAATTATCGCAGTCGAAAGAGGAAGAATTTAAAACTGTTTTTGACAATGCTGTTGACGGAATAGTGATAGTTGATATAGAAAGCAGAAAATTCTACAGAGGTAATGATTCGTTTTGCCGGATGCTTGGTTACGGTCCGGAGGAAATTAAAGGTTTAGGGGTTATGGGTATTCATCCGGAAAAAGACCTTCCTTATGTTATTGAGCAATTTGAAAGACAGGTAAAAGGAGAATCCCATTCAAATGAAGATGTACCAGTGAAGAGAAAAGACGGCAGCGTTTTTTATGCCGATATTAATTCAGCAACCATCGTAATTGCCGGGACGCTGTACCTAATAGAATTCTTTCGTGATACCACCAAGCGCAAAGAGGCAGAAGACCAGCTTCGCAAGAGCGAGAATAAGTATCGGAGTCTGTTCGTATCGTCCCAGGACGCTATTATGACTATGGAACCGCCTTCGTGGAGATATACATCCGGGAACACAGCTACAATAAAAATGTTCAGGGTGAGAAACGAAGCGGAATTTTTAACTTATGACCCCTGGAAATTATCTCCGGAGCATCAGCCTGACGGGAGCGCCTCGGAGGAAAAAGCCAAAGAGATGATAGATACGGCGATGCGCAAGGGCAAACATTTTTTCGAGTGGACACACAAACGCACAAACGGCGAGGAATTTTCGTCAAATGTACTGTTATCGAGAATCGAGCATGGCGAAAAGGTATTTCTGCACGCGACAGTCAGGGATATTACCGAGCAAAAGCATTTAGAAGAAGAACTGAAAAACGCCGACGAGCAAAAAACCACTACGGAGATAAGGTCGAAGTTCACGTCTATGGTTTCGCACGAGCTGCGTAGCCCGCTGGGAGCAATCAAAGAGGGCATAAATCTCGTTTATGAGGGGCTGGCAGGAGAGATAAATGAAGAGCAGAAGGACCTTTTGGGAACCGCCAAGAGGAATACCGACAGATTGGGACGCCTGATTAGTAATGTTTTGGATTTCCAGAAAATATCAGCAGGAAAGATGGAGTTTGATATCAGGGAAAATGATATTAATGAGGCGGTGCTGGATGTCAATAAAGATATGTGTCTTTTGGCAAAAGAAAAGGGACTGGATTTAGTGATAGAGATAGACAACAGCATATCCAAGCTGAAGTTTGATAAAGACAGGATTGTTCAGGTGCTTACTAATTTGGTGAGTAATGCCATAAAATATACTGAAAAAGGGAATATTACCATCAGCTCTAAGCAGGAAGATAATGCGGTGCATGTAATCGTGCGGGATACCGGCATTGGCATTAAAGCTCAGGATATTAAGAAACTTTTTCAGGTTTTTGAGCAATTAGACAGCACAAGAGATAAGAAAAAAGGCGGCACAGGCCTTGGGCTGGCGATTTCGAGCGATATAATTCTTGCCCATAAAGGGAAAATATGGGCTGAATCAGAAGCTGGTAAAGGCTCTGCTTTTCATTTTACTATTCCAATGAGTCTTAGGAGCAGAAAGAAACTTGAAGAAATGCTTGTTGAAGAAGGGAAAACTGTCGAGAACGATTTAAAAATGGCATTTGATAAGCAGAAATGATTTTTGTCTGTCGTGTATCGTAAAAAAATCCTTGATATGGAGGTCTTATGGCAAAGACAATTTTGATAATCGACGATGATGCCGATTGGGTGCAGATGGTCAGCAAGAGGTTGCGGCTCAACGGGTATCTGACAGAAGCGGCATTTGACGCCGCACAAGCCGTTTCGCAGGCGTTGAAATTAAAACCAGATTTGATTCTTTTGGATATTATGATGCCTGCCGGCGGCGGTATCGGAGTGCTTGATAATATAAGGAGCAATATGAATACTTTTAACATACCTGTAATAGCCCTTACGGCATTGAGCGATAAGCACGCGGTAGAGGCTATGGCAAAATTGGGTGTGTCAGGATATTTTGTCAAACCCGCGGATATGAGCAAGTTGTTAGAAAAGATAGAAGAAGTTTTAATTGAGAAATGAGCCGGATTCGATATTGGTATATATTTATGACATATAATGCTCTTTTGAAAATTTGCCATTACGAGCGCAGAGAGAAATTTTTTTAAACGGAGTGTTAGGGTTTATTAAGAAAGGAGTTTACTGTGGACAAAAAAATATTGGTTATTGACGATAAGGTGGATTTAATACTTAATAAAAAAGAGAGGTTTATGGGCAAAAAAATATTGATTGTTGACGATGAGCCTGACCTGCTGAAGGTTACATTGCTTAGATTAAAAAAGGCGGGTTATGAGGTATATGGCTGCGCAGATGTGCGTGAGGTGTTGAATATCGTTCGCAGCATTATACCCGATTTGATAATTCTTGATGTATATCTTCCGGTGATTAATGGCGATGATTTTACTAAAATATTGAAAAAGGACGCCAAACTAAAGTATATCCCTGTAATTTTAATCTCCGCGACTACCAGAACCCTTGACGAGAGAGCCAGAGACTGCGGAGCGGACGGGTATCTTTCCAAACCGTTTGAACCGGAAGAGTTGATTAGTATGGTAGAAAAGACACTGGTGCAGGAAAGCGAGGCAATCTCGTCTTTGAAGCGATAATTGAGATTGCTTCGTCGCTTCGCTCCTCGCAATGACAGTTGTTGCAATTTTTAGAGGCTGCCTTAACAAGGCTTTATGGGAAAGCGATATTATGAAAAAAGCGCTTATTGTTGACGATGAAAAAGATTTATTGCAGATGCTTGGCAAAAGATTAACGGCTTCAGGATATTCTGTTATTACGGCGACTAACGGCAGGGATGCCATAGTTTTAGCAAAATCGCAACACCCTGACATCATTGTGCTTGATATAGTAATGCCCCAGATGGATGGCGGCCAGGTGGCGGCAGAGTTGAAGGAGCATCCTTCGACCAGAAACATTCCAGTGATACTTTTAACCGCTCTATTTTCAAAGGCGGAGGAAGAGAAATACGGCTCAATAGTCGGCGGCAATATTACTCTTGCCAAACCTTTTGATGCGGAAAAATTATTAGAACAGATAAAAAAACTTTTAGACAGTACGGCAGTTTTGTAAAAGTTACAGATATAACAGGGCATTAACTGAAAAGGGGATGTTATGAAGAAAATACTTATTGTTGACGACGATGAAGATTTGCTGCAGACGCTTGGCAAGAGATTAACCTCTGAAGGATATTCTGTTATCAAAGCGACGAATGGAGCCGATGCCATAGGCTTGGCATTATTACAGCGTCCCGATATTATTATCCTTGACGTTTTAATGCCGGAAATGGAAGGCGAAGAAGTAGGGGCAAAATTAAAAGGGTACTTCCGAACTAAAAATATTCCCGTGATATATTTAACGGGGATGTTTCCAAAAGAAGAAGAGGAGAGGTTCAGGTTAAAGACTCACGGCAATATTATTTTTACCAAGCCGCTTGACTCAGATAAATTATTAGAGCAGATAAAAAAGCTTTTATGCGGCGATGATACGAAATAAACTGTGCTGCGGCGTCAGGAGCAGGTATTTTGACGCTTGACAAGGCTATTTATGTTTGTTCTAATGTCGCGGTAGCCTAAATTCGGCATCCTTCCTGATGTCGAATGCGGGGAAACCGGATTCCTCAACGTTGCAAACTTAAGGACGGGGCGTATGTCGTCTGGCAACAGACGGCAAGGCCACTTCTAAGGCCGAGCCCGTCAGCTAACCTCGCAGGCATTTGGAAGGGCAATCCTATGGGCTTCGCTATGCGGAGTCCAAGATTCCCATTTAATGTTTTGGCGCAGTTTGTCTGCGCCTCAATTTTAATGGAAAATAAGAGTATGCATAACAGAAGCGCATTCGGATTTATGAAGGATATTTTTGTAGGCAAGGCAAGAAATCTTTCAGATGAAAAACTTTTTCATAAAGTTTCGCTGATAGCCGTTTTCGCGTGGGTCGGTCTCGGAGCCGATGGTCTGTCATCATCCTGCTATGGTCCTGAAGAAGCTTTCAAGGCTTTGGGAACGCATTACGCGTTGTCCCCATTCGTTGCTATCGCGTGCCTGATAACGATTGCCGTTATATGCGCAAGCTACTGGCAGATTATAGAGTTGTTTCCGGGCGGTGGCGGCGGGTATTTGGTCGCCAGTAAACTGCTTTCGCCAACGGTCGGCGCAATATCAGGCTGTGCGCTGTTAGTTGACTATGTATTGACAATTGCCCTTTCAATCTCAAGCGGCGCCGATGCCCTGTTCTCTATATTGCCCGCAGAATTGCTGTCATTAAAACTGCCGCTTGCTCTGGCTGTTACAGCGGTTTTCACGCTGCTGAATATCAGAGGCGTAAGGGAGTCTGTTCTGCTTTGGGTGCCGATATTTTTTATCTTTATCGGTACGCATCTTTTTGCGATTTTGTTTGCCGTAATAACGCATATAGGCAAATTGCCGAGTATCGCTGTTCAAACAGCAGGGGATTTACATACAACTCATTCGCAACTCGGATTCTGGGGAGTGTTTCTTCTTCTGATACGGTCGTATAGCGTTGGCGCCGGTACTTATACCGGCATTGAAGCTGTAAGCAACGGTCTGCCGATTTTGCGAGAGCCTAAAGTTACCACAGGCAAAAGAACTATGCTTTATATGGGGCTGTCGCTGGGCGCGGTGGTCGGCGGTCTGTTTTTAGCTTATCTGCTCTATCATGTCGAGCATCAGGCGGGAAAGACGCTTAATGCTACGCTTTTTGAGCAAATGACCCAAAACTGGCCTGCCGGGTCGGGGCAGATTTTTGTCTGGGTTGCAATGCTCTCGGCGATGGCTTTGCTTTTTGTGGCTGCGCAGACGGGCTTTTTGGACGGCCCGCGCGTAATGTCAAATATGGCTATAGACAGGTGGTTTCCTACTCGTTTTGCGGCGTTAAGCGACCGTCTCGTAACGCAAAACGGCATCCTGCTTATGGGTGTATCAGCCGTGGTTTTAATTTTGGCTACACGCGGCAGGGTCGGCTTTCTGGTTGTATTGTACAGCATAAATGTGTTCATTACGTTTAGCCTTTCACAACTCGGTATGATACGGCACTGGTGGCAATGCCGGCGTGAAGAACGTGGATGGAAACATAAAATTACCATCAACGGTATTGGATTTTGCCTGACGCTTTTTATTCTTGTTATGCTCAGCATTGTAAAGTTCTGGGAAGGCGGATGGATTACACTTTTAGTAACTGGATTTCTTATGGCAATAGCTTTTGCCATTCGCGGGCATTACCGCGGCGTAATGCACAAGCTGGCGAGATTGCAGGAACTGGCGGAACAATTTGAGAAGAACGCTCAAAGCCAGCCTGTGCCTTTGGAACACCGATGCGATACCAACGCAAAGACCGCTGTGATATTTGTAAGCGGTTTTAACGGATTAGGCGTTCATACGCTTTTGACAATCAATCGCACGTTTGGCGGCGTTTTCAGCAATTTTGTATTCATTCAGGCAGGGGTTGTTGATGCGGGCAATTTCAAGGGGTCTGGAGAAATTGACAAACTCAAGGAATATATCAAAAGCGAAGCCGAACACTATGCCGAGTGTATGAGGCGGTTAGGTTATTATGCTGAGTCGGCTACGGATATAGGTACAGATGTGGTTGAGGTTGCCGGCGAGCTTGCTATTCAGATCGCGGCGAAGTTTCCAAATGCGGTATTCTTCGGCGGCCAGCTTGTTTTTGAAAATGAGTCGGTGATTACACGTTTTTTGCACAACCATACGGTTTTTGCTATGCAGCGTAAACTTTTTCAGCAGGGTCAGCCTTTCTTAGTGCTGCCGATTCGGGTTTAGTTCGGCAAGTTTTGACGCAGATTGCGCAGATGTATAAAAACAGGCAAATCTGGGGACACTGTATTAGTTTATAATTGACAATGCGTAGATAACGTTATATATATGGCTGCATATGGCAAGATTGGCAAGAGTAGTCGTTCCGGGTTATCCGCACCATATAGTTCAGCGATGAGGATTATGAGGCGTACATTGCTTTAATGATGGAATGGTGCGAAAAGTGTGGCGTTGAAATATGGTTTTATTGTTTAATGCCAAATCATATTCATCTGATAGCGGTTCCACAGTCAGAAGACGGCTTACGCAGAGCAATCGGCGAAGCTCACCGCCGTTATACACGCAGAATAAATTTTCGAGAAGATTGGCGGGGTCATTTATGGCAGGGACGATTTTCATCTTATGTGATGGATAATAAATATCTGTTAGCGGCAATTCGATATATAGCGATAAATCCGGTTAAAGCGGGGATGTCAAAACGGCCTGAACAATATCGTTGGAGCAGTACGGCAGCATATTTTAAGGGTAAAGAAGATAACCTTGTTAAACGTAACGGCTTGAATGAGAAGATAGATGATTGGCAGGATTTTTTTAAACAAGAGGTTGATTCTGTATTAGCGGAGAAAATGCGCAGGCACGAACACACCGGCAGACCACTTGGCAGCGAAAAATTTGTAATGAAATTGGAAAAGATATTGAGTAGAATGCTGAAACCTAAAAAAGCGGGAAGACCAAAAAAGGAAACACAAAAAAATGTCAGAAGAAAAGAAAATTAGTATGGTGTCCCCAGATTTCCCCAGATTTCCTAAAATATGAAAGGAGAAAGAGTAAGACATGAGGGATAAAACTATTATCCCTGGCTATATCATAACTTCGACGGACTCCAATTATGAGCATTTGACCAAAAACGGTGTGTTAAAGTGTATCTAAATCGCAAATTTAATGTTAAGGAGTATGAAAATGGAAACTAAAAAGATTAAAATTGTTGTTCTTGTAAGGTGGATAATCTGCCTGATTTTCGCGTGCGTGAACATAGCAGCTGCCGGCCCGGGACCTCATGTAACTCTTCTCAGCACTAACCAATCCGACCGTCTCACGCAGGAGCAAATAGCTGGCGGTATGACTGTTTATGATGCTGCTCACAATTGTCGAAAGACTGTTCCTGCCACCGATAAGTATATATACTTCAAACTTAATGACAGCTACATCTATCAGGGTAATTATCCAATAGCGCATGTTTCGATCGCCTATTATGACATTGGCACAGAAGCATTTGCTCTGGCGTATGATGCAACGAGTAATATTTGGAAGACTGCAGGGAGTATTACGCGAACAAACACCGGATTACTAAAGTGGGCTACTTTTGACCTTCCGGATGCCTATTTTGGTAATCGAGAGAATACATGTGATTTGCGCATTTGGGGTGGTAATACTGACCCTTTATATGTATCCAAAGTTTATGTCTGGTGCCGAAAGGAAAATGCGGGCAATGTTTCAATTTCCGGTGGTCAGTTTAGGATTAATAACGAACGGTTTGTAATGGTTGGTGCCAGCTATGTTCCAAGATATCAAACCGTATGGGCTAATTGGGAACAGGTATGGAAAACGCTTTACAATGCCACTATTATTGAAAATGATTTTGCTGATATGGAAAAGGCCGGCGTTAATTCAATACGTACTTTTTTAGGTTTTCAGGATTATGTCTC
Organism: Phycisphaerae bacterium; assembly: GCA_041661665.1. Classification (GTDB taxonomy): domain Bacteria; phylum Planctomycetota; class Phycisphaerae; order Sedimentisphaerales; family UBA12454; genus GWC2-45-44. Next base: position 43,091 of record JBAZTW010000019.1, read on the forward strand.
TCCCAGCGAAGGTGTTTTAAATAGTACTGTTATTACAAATCTTAAGGACTTTTACCAGCGTGCGTCAAATCATGGCATCAAGATTCAGTTAGAGACTCCCATGTGGCCCAATTGGCTTAAGGCCAAATTACAGCGAGATTACGCAGGGACAGCGGTTGGAGCAGATATGTGGACTAATGCAGAAGCTCGTAAATGCACGGCTGATTTTCTGGTTCAGTTGATCAACACTGCCAATCTGGGCTCATACGATTCCTTTCTGTCTATTGAGTTGACAGGCGAAGCCTTTTTTGCCAATGCGTTTGGCACCGCCCAGGAGTTTTATGACAGTATAGGTTATTTTTTAAATCATTCCAATGCCACTTTGCGTGCATGGAATCGCTGGGTTAACGCGAAATATGCTTCTCCTGCCAACGCATATTCCGCCTGGGGCTATCAGGGTGCAGATGATACGACGGCTATGGTATATCCTGATATTAGAGACCATTTTCTCAGCAGCGGCAGTTGGGATAAAAAGGTTGATGATTACTACGCATTTATTGCCGATAGTTTTGCAGAGACAGTGGAATACATACGGTCAAGAGTGAAAGCTGAGGCCTTGTCGCGTGCTATGATTACGGTGAATACTGTTATTCGTGGTCTGAGCGACGTTCTATCACAAGATGTTATAACAGCCACAACACTGACCACCGATGCCAAACGGATATCTCAGGCATGTGATTATGTCTCATTCAACATCTATAATGGTTCCTCAACAGATCCGAACTGGTTACGCGGAAGACTGGCCGAACTGGTATATCTTGGACTTGATCAGCCTGTTGTCTTTACGGAATTTGCTTATTCGGCTTTCCTTTATGAAACTACACGACTTGAGGAACAGCGAAAGTTTTGGAAAGGGATGATGGAAGCAGCCGCGGAAGCCCGTGTTGACGGCTGTTGGGGTTGGCAGTGGAGAGACCTGCCTTCTCAATACGGTGGTGCAGGTGGGGGTTGTGGCATTTTAGATCCAAATGGAGTTAAGAAACCAGCCTATGGGGAATTTACAAATATCAAAGTAAATCTTCTGACTGTGCCGGAGCCGGTAGCCAACTGTACTCTCGAAATTAATATGGATGGCTATGTTTCGCCTATTCAGGCTTTTTACAGTGAAGGTCGGAATCTGGTTGTTAGCCTGTTTAAT
>JBAZTW010000020.1:0-44147 GCA_041661665.1 Phycisphaerae bacterium
TCTTTGTAACTCCTTACCGATGTCCGCAACCCCGACCCGAAGGTCGGTTTGGGCTTGTCCGCGTTCGCTCGCCGCTACTGACGGAGTCTCTATTTGATTTCCTTTCCTACAGGTACTTAGATGTTTCAGTTCCCTGCGTTGGCTTCAACCGGCCTATACATTCAGCCGATGATAACTTCGTATAAACAAAGTTCGGTTTCCCTATTCGGAAATTCCGGGATTAACGGTTGTTTGACACCTGCCCCGGACTTATCGCAGTCTACCACGTCCTTCATCGCCTCTCGATGCCTAGACATCCTCCATACACCCTTAGTAACTTGACCATATCAATCAAGGATTGATACCGTCTGATAAATTAGTTAGTTTAGATAGGTATTTGACACTTAGAGATGTCACTGTAATTGTTGTGTTATGAAAACACAACGTACACCTTTTTAATATAATGAGACAACTACACTATTTACTTTTCAAAGAACAACTTATTAAAATCAAAAATCAAAATGTAAAAATCAAAATTATTGATGTCGTTCGCCAAAAGCGAACTCCACTGTTTTTCACTTCTCGATTTCAACTTTTCACTTTTTTAATGGAGATGACAGGGATCGAACCTGCAACCTCCGGCTTGCAAAGCCGGCGCTCTCCCAGTTGAGCTACATCCCCAGAAACCGCAAAAGCGGTCAATTTGAGATTTCAAATTTGAAATTTCAAATCCTTCCACTGGGCCCGGGAAGATTCGGACTTCCGACCTTACGCTTATCAGGCGTACGCTCTAACCAACTGAGCTACGAGCCCTTGTTATATAACAAAGCCGCTTACCCAGTTGGCTCGAAAGTTTTTCAGCCGTAACCGCGGGCTCAACTTACCAATCCTTACCATTTCAAAGAACCCTGTCTTCGTCAAAACTTCGACGCGACAGGCAAACAAAAATGCCGCCTTTACTAACTGCCGGCGACATTTGTTATAGACGGAAGATGCTACTTACTTCGCTATACACAGTCAAGTACAAAAAACAAGAATTTTAAAGATTTCTCGCAATCTTACTCCGATTCCTTCCACCGCCTTAAAATACGATACAAACACATTAGCTTGCCCGTAGTTCAGTAAGTCTAAAGATATTTTGGAAAGTGTCAAGTAAAAAAATATCAAAAAAATGTTAATGCAAAAATAAGGGGTCGAGCCCAAAAAATTAGATGTTAAAATAAAGAACTTATGAACAGCGATTCGATAAACTATTCGGCAAAAAGGTGCAACCTTTTATTAAAAAAACGAGTTTTGACGCGGATTTCGCTGGTTTTTACAGTGTTAGATGAGTTTTTGATTAAATTTTCAAAAGAGGCATTTTATATTATCTATTACCTGTATCGCTTACAGCAGTCGTATTCACGCCATCCTGAACATAATTGAAAGTAAAAATAACTTTTTCATTTTATTTTTATTTTCAAAAGATTGTTAATGCTTTTTATTTTTTTCGTGCCTTTTGCACAATGCCTTATGCTTATTATTTTCGTTTTTTACTTCTCACTTCTTCAATGGCACACCCGAAAGCCAACATAATTATACGAGTAGTACGGGACGCTGTTGCTCCGGTACGAAACAGTACAAAAGTTGCTGATGTGGAGCCAGCAGCCGCCACGGATAACGCGAGAACTGCCATCAACGGTACTTGTCCACTCCCAGACATTCCCTGCCATATCGCACATCCCGTAGCCATAAGCCCCGAAAGTGCCCACAACAGTTGTACCATCAGGATGAGTGGAGCCATAATAGTTTGCGATACTATTATTTATAGTGATACCGCAACCATAGATAAAGCTGCCATCATAGTCCGCTATGGCCTGCCACTCCCATTCAGTCGGCAGTCGGTAGCCGTAATAGTTGCAGAAAGCGGTTGCTCCATACCAGCTGACATAAGTTACCGGATGGTTCTCAAAACCGCTGTCAACTGTGAATACTCCGCCGCTGTAATTTATCCTTGCTGCCCCGCCATTAACGGCTCCATTCTGATTATAGCCTGCACCCGCAAGGTCATAATAGGGCTGGGAATGGCTGGTATCGCTTATCGCATAAACAACATTATCTGTATAAACAGTTATCCGGTTAAGAGCTTTGGCGGCATTAAGAAACTGGCAATACTGAGCATTCGTTGTCTCATATTTGCTCATTTCTCCGATAAAGCCCTCATGACCGCCGCCAATTCCCGAATCGTTAATAGGTACCCATACCATACCATCTGGACCGCTATTAACCAGCCATTGATCAGCCAGCACAGCCACATCTTCTATGCCTGCATCGCCGGATAGATCAAAATCCGCACCGCCACACCAGGCATTGGATGCATTGCAGTCATACAGCCACCAGTTTGCAAGTAATGCAAAATCCTTGAAATTCACGACACAATCGCCGCTCAAATCCGCTTCCGGACAGATACTAATAATCTGGTAATCAGCCGTTTTAATTTCGCTTGGCTCTATTCCTGTTTTCCATGCCCTGGCTTTCAACGTCAGACTATGACCAACAAGCACACTGGAACCAGAAGCGATAATACTATCGCTTTCGCTCGGGGCATTTCCGTCGGTTGTATAGTGAATCGTTGCCCCCGGTGTAGCACAGGTAATTGTTACATTCTGTTTGCTGTCATAATTTCCGCCGTCTGGCGTGAACGCCATGACGATATCACCATACACAAAATTCATCGTCGAACCCACAGCGCTGATTTGCCGAATCACCAGATTGGAATTATTGCCGCTCCACCATTTGGCATTAGGTATTGTTGTGTCTTTGAAAACATCCTTGTATCCTGAATGAAAAAGATCGCCGCTTCCGCCGGCATTATTATCGTGTTCAAGATGGAATAGTCCATCGGCTTGTTCAACGGAAACCAGATAATGCTGACTGGGTGTCATTTGCTGGTTGTCATTGGAGCCATTCTCATCGATGTGCCAGATAACCAGCCCCTCGTCCGGCAAAGAACTGTTACGTCCGGTTTTTGTGCGACTGTCAATATAAAAAAATTCGTGCGAATTGCCCGGATTCAGATATTTATAAGAAGTATTCGAATTGGACTGGAGAAAATATTGAACCCCAGACATAGGCGGAAACACCGTTACGCTTTCCCAGCCTTTTATGTCTCTCAGGTATGGATTCGGCGGGATGGGATTATAATCTGAACCGCCATAGGCCATCAGGCAGTAATTCCCCGCGCCGTACGATTCGTAGCCGTAATCATAGAGGTCCGGGTAGTCGCAAATCATATGCCCGTTTTCATGGCAGAACGTGCCTAACACCAGCGACGAACCAATATTGGTAATCTGATAGACACCGGATTTCACTCCTTCATTGGATGTGAACACGCCATACATACTTGACATGTGAGGCCAAAGTCCCTCCGCCCAGTTGTTTTGTATGGCGCCGGCGTAAAATGCGTTAATCGCCAGCATATAGTTGCCGCCGTCAGTGCTTATTGTTCCAAAGTTAAAATTCTGACCGGATGGATTATCTAACCACAACAGCGCTTCTTTAATCAGTTCCTTTGCACGTATTCCATAACTGATACTCGGATCGGTATAATACGACCTGTTATGCTGGGCGGTATAATAGGCCGTCACATAATTAGTATAGGTCAGGTTTCCGTTGGAAACATCGTAAAAATAATCACGCACAGAACCATTATTGCCGTAACCGGTATAACCAACCTGATTGCAGTAATTATCAATATCAGCCTGAGAGATGGTCGCCGATACATCCGGAAACTGGATAAGCAGTGTCAAGCCGACAACTTGCCCGAGCAGCGGAGCCGGCGAGTTTGCCTGGTCGGGTGCCGCAGAAAAAACGCCGGAATCTGGTGCCGGAAGAATTCGACCATGCTTATCCCTTCCAAGCAGATGACGATTCTTATCAGCCTTTTCAATCACCGCCTGATGTTTAAGACGGAGGCCTTTTTTAATTCCATTACCTCGTGATAATGGCCAACGCCCGGAATCTTTCAGTTGCTCCACACTCTGTCCGGTATAGGGAGTTCCGGTTGAGATAAAATCAGACCCATCATTATTTACTTCAGCATAGCAGATAAAACCGGATACCGGATCACGAACAAGGGAATATCCGTCGAGCGTTTCAGCACGAATATAAAACTCGTCTCCCCACACTCGGACAGCAATAGCGCTGCCGTCCGGCTGATGAAATTCAAATTCTTTTCCCAAGTATGGGGCACAAAACACAGAGACCGAAAAAAGGTATGAAACCACCGCAAAGAATAAGACCCGCCGCATTCTAAAATCCTCCCGAATTCTTTCGTAAAAAGCGGAAATCTTTAAACAACCGCTCATTTCCTTCCTTTTTCATCCATAAAGTATTATTGTAAGATATTTCCTGATGAAAACAAAGGAAAAAATTGTGAAAAGCGTGAAAACATTAGAGTTTTTAAATAATTTTTTGCTTGAAAAGCGTGGGATGCTTTGGAATAATTATGACAAAGTTGTATTTTTTGGCTTTTTGCCTACAATTTTGTATGTTTTAATTGAAAGTATTTATGACTACAAAACCATCAAAAGAAGTACAGTTATTGGCGGATTTGGCCAAAGCGTTCGCAGATTCGCTCAACCTTGAACTAACACTAAAGGCTATTCTCAAATCGCTCGACACGCACGTCAAGCTGCAAAAGGGAACTATCACCCTGCTCAACCCGGAAACGGAAACAATAACTATCAAAGTGGCACACGGATTGAGCGAGGAGTCCAAGGAATTAGGCATTTATAAAATAGGCGAAGGCATCACCGGAACGGTTGTGCAGACGGGTAAAGAAATAATCGTGCCCGATATTTCAAAGGACAATAGATTTCTGCACAAAACTCATTCGAGAAAAGATACGGCAGGCAAACAAATCGCGTTTTACTGCGTGCCTATTAAACTTGAGGGAAAAACAATCGGAACGCTGAGCGTTGACAGGCAGGTAAAAAAAGGCGATGACTTTGAAGCGAATTTAAATCTGCTAAATGTTATAGCGACAATGGTTGCACAGGCGGTGAAACTGAATAAGCTCGTAGAATCGGACAGACGGCAGCTTTCAGAGGAAAATCTTCGGTTACGGCAGGAACTGCGAACGCATTTCAACATTGATAATATGGTCGGCACAAGCAACGCGATAAAGGAAGTCTATCGGCTCATCGAGCAGGTGGCAGAAAGCAACGCGACTGTTTTAATACGCGGCGAAAGCGGAACGGGAAAAGACCTTGTTGCACACGCGGTACATTATAACAGCCAAAGAGCAAATAAGCCTTTTATAAAGGTGAACTGCACCGCTTTGCCAGAAACGCTGCTTGAGAGTGAATTGTTCGGACACGAAAAAGGCGCGTTCACCGGCGCAACGGAAAAGAAAATCGGAAGATTTGAAAGAGCCGGCGGTGGAACAATTTTCCTCGATGAGATTGGCGACTTCTCGATGAATTTGCAGGTTAAACTGCTCAGGGTGATTCAGTTCAGAGAATTTGAACGGGTCGGCGGCACTGATACCATTAAGTCGAACGTAAGAATTATCGTTGCCACGAATAAAAATCTCGAAGAACAGATAAAGGAAAAACTGTTCAGGGAAGATTTGTATTATCGAATAAATGTATTCCCGATTTTTCTTCCGCCGCTGAGGGAGAGGAAAGACGATATTATGCTGATGGCGGATTATTTTCTTGAGAGATTTTCAAAGGAAAATAACAAGCGCATTACGCGAATTTCCACGCCTGCCATTGAGATGCTCACGAGCTATCATTGGCCAGGGAATATAAGAGAGCTGGAAAACTGTATTGAAAGAGCTGTTCTGCTGTGCAATGACGAAGTTATTCGGTCGGAACATTTACCGCCCTCTCTGCAAATGATAAGGAAAAGCGACGGTGTGGCCAAACATTCGCTTGTTGAAATTATTGAGAATAAGGAGAGGGAGCTGATTATAGATTCGCTGAAGAAATTTGCCGGCCGGCAGAGGAAAGCCGCTGAAGAGCTTGGGCTTACCGAAAGGATACTCGGCTACAAAATCAAAAAATACGGCATTTTTCCAAAACTGCTATCGTAAAAATGTAGCCAATAACAATCCTGTTCGGCACGGGAATCGCTAATTTCAATTGCAGTGTGCGATTGCCAGTTTTGTCTCGCTTGCAGTCGGCATTTACAAGAATGGTTCATTGTGATATAATGCATTTTCTCATCGGTTTACAGCGGGTAAAGTATTGTTGTTACAAATTTAATTAGATTTATCTACAACAAAAAAAAAGAAATGACTCAACGAATAGATAACTGTCCCAATCTTGTTTTGAGGGTACATCGCAATGTTCTGCGTGTATGCGGTATTGTGCTGTTTGCCGTGATAGGCATTAGTTCCGTACGCGCGGCGACGATAACTTCGATTTCACAAAACGCCGCCACCGTGGGCAAATATGAAAAGTTCGAAATTACCTTTACGCTTTCGCAGACCTACTCAAATCCTTTTGACCCCGATATTGTCGATGTTGCCGTAACCTTTCACGAGCCGGGCGGAACCACCGCTGTAATTCCAGGATTTTATTATCAGAACTATACCGTATCAGGGAGCAATCCTGAGCAATATACCACTGCCGGCGCGATATCATGGAAGGCACGTTTTGCTCCGGCAAAGGCGGGAACATACAGTTTTGATATTAGTATCAAGGATGCGGGCGGAATGGTGATTCAAACAAACGCCGGTTCGTTTGTCTGTCAGGAAAGCTCCAATAAGGGATTTATACGAGTCGATCCGAATCACCGTGCGTTTTTTAAATATGACAACGGCCAAACGCGGACAAATATCGGCCATAATGTCGCATGGAACAATGGCGGGGTCTATGGCTGGAATAATTATATCGTCAAAATGGGCACGGCCGGCGAGAACTGGACGAGACTGTGGATGGTTTCCTGGGAAAGTGACGGCGGAGTCCAGCTGGAAGGACGGCACAGCGATTCCGCTTATTTCAGCGGGGCCGGAAATTTGTCGATGCAGACGGCGCTGCGGGTCGACAGTTATGTGGAAACGGCGAGGCAAAACGGTATTGCCATTCAGCTTGCGTTTCAGTATCACGGCCAGTACAGCACGACCACCGATCCTGACTGGAACCGGAGCCCTTACAATATTGCTAATGCCGCATCGGATGGCGGTTTCCTCAGTACCCCCAATGAATTTTTCACCAATGCCGAGGCGAGAAGATTAACTAAGAACAAGTATCGCTATATCATCGCCCGCTGGGGATATTCGCCGGCAATCTTTGCATGGGAACTTTTCAACGAAGTGCAGTGGACTAACGCCTGGACAGGCGGCAGTAGCAGCAGGGTAAGCGTTGTGAACTGGCACAACGAAATGTCGGCATATATACGCAGCATCGACAGTTTCAGGCATCCCATCACCACCAGCAGCGACGGCGACGGATTTGCCGCAATTTGGAATCTTCCTAATATAGATTTGGTGCAGGTGCATTATTACGGCGGTAATACCATCGACTATTTCAAGCAAAGTGCCTCAAGTCTGGCCGTGTATAACAAGCCCGTAATTATGGGCGAATTCGGCGCCGGCTGGACCGCGGGCGTTAATGTACCCGAACAGACCCCCGGCTCACTGCCGGAACCATATAAGACGCAGATGTACGAAGCTCTGATGCTGCACGACGGCATCTGGAGCAGTTTCCATGTCAGAAGCAGCGCCCATCTGTGGTGGTGGGATTATTATATCAATCCGCTGAACTTGTATGGTGAATTTACCGCGCTCAAGGTCTACGCGGCAAATGAGAATCTTGCCGACTGCAATTTAGCCGATGCGCCGCGCGCGGTTTCCGGCGGGCAGTCGATATATGCAACCCCTGTAATCTCTGATTTTTACGCGGCATCAAGCCAAACCGTTTTTACTCTTCAGGGCGATCAATTCCCCGGCATGGATAAACTCTCTATGTGGCTGCATGGCTCGGCTCAAGCCGCGATTAAATCCAATCCGACATTCAATTTGAATATGGCAGCGAGCGGCTCACTTAAAATTCATGTGGCGCTTGTCTCGAATTGGGGCAATAACAGCTTGCGAGTGCTTGTCAATTCCGTGCAGGTTTTTTCGGCCGCCTACGCCAACAATTTGGCTAATTTTGTCATCACAGTACCGCTGGCGGCGGGTCAGCAATCGGTGAATATCGAAAACACCGGTCAGGACTGGTTTAAGATAAGCAGCTATGAATTCGCTCCGAGTACCATCTCGTATTTGAGTTCAATCGGCTTATCCAACAAAGACCGCGCGTTCATCTGGATTTATGACACAGGCAGCCAGTTCGGCCAAACAGCACATGGTGTTTTTCATAATGAGCCGGTCATCGTCAAAGGGCTTGATAACGGTTCGTATATTGTCGAAGTGTATGCGACGCGAGGTACAGGCGGCGTTATTGCATCAGGTAGAGCCGATTCCGTTTCAGGAATGTTGACTTACACACTGCCGGATTTCAGCAAGGACATCGCCGTCAAAGTAAAACCATGCACGGTCGATTTCAATGACCTCGAGGCGTTCTTTAATCAATGGCTGCTGTCCGGTACGGGACTTGCGGGCGATCTTGCCGGCGGCGGCAGTGTCAATTCCGCCGATTTCAGTGTGCTGGCGGGTTACTGGATGGGCAAATGCCCGACCGGCTGGCCTTTCTGAGATTTACCCAGTTTCCATTTATGGAGTTGAATTGTCAGATAATCACCCTTATAATACCAGCGGCCATAAGAATTACGCAAGTTGTATGCGGGAAAACACAACAAAAAATGGATTTACAAAGCAAATTGGTCGATATTATAAATAGTGTAAATTTATAGTTTATAACCTTTTATAATCTTTATGGTTTTTTGGAGTTATATTTATGTTATTAAATTTTATTAGATTTATTTTTATTATCGTAATCGCGGCGGCTCTGTATGTGAGCATTACCACCGAAATGAGCAACCCGGATAAAGCGGATGAGGCATCACAAAGCGACATCAGAGTAGTATTTGTCGGCGGTCTTGTGCTGGCAGTTTTAGTGCTGTTCATCGACTGGCTGCTGCCGAAAAATTCGCTCAAGGCTCTGGCGGGGATTTTCTTCGGACTCATCGTCGGCATCTTTTTCAGTTGGGCGTTGTCCTTAGTGCTTGATATGGTCAATGATGTTTTCAAGCTCGGCCTTGTGGGCAACAGTCTGCAGGTAACCAAATGGGTGATGGGTATATGCATTTGCTATCTTGTAATCAGTTTTGTTATGCAGACCAAAGACGATGTTCGCTTCATTATTCCCTACGTCGAATTTTCCCGGCAATCAAAGGGCATAAGACCATTGATTCTTGACACATCCGTAATCATCGACGGCAGGATAGCTGATATTTGTCAGAGCAAGCTGTTCGATGCGCCGCTTGTCGTACCGCGATTTGTTCTCAATGAGCTTCAGCTCGTCGCTGACTCCGCTGATAAGCTCAAACGTGTTCGCGGCAGACGCGGGCTGGATATACTTCACAAGCTGCAGGACATAAAAAACATCGAGGTACAAATTGACGATACCCCCCCGCCGGGCGTTGACGAGCACGCACCGGTTGACCAGAAATTAGTAGCCCTCACGAAAAGCTGCGGCGGCAAGCTGATAACCAATGACTACAACCTCAGCAAAGTCGCACAGGTAAGAGAAGTTGACGTAATAAATATCAACGATTTGGCTAATTCGCTGAAAAGCATTGTTCTGCCCGGCGAACCAATGACGGTTAAAATAGTCAAGCAAGGCGAAGAAGCGCAGCAGGGAATCGGCTATCTCGACGATGGCACAATGGTTGTTGTCGAAGATGGCAGAGGTAAAATGGGTGAAAAGGTACAGATTACCGTTACCAGCGCACTGCAAACATCGGCAGGCAGAATGATTTTCGGCAAATATGAAAAGCCTTTCCGCGAATCAAACGGCCAGTCAGAATCGGAAGATAATAATAACAATGACGACCGCAACGGCGGTAAAAACCGATATTCCAAAAACAGAAGACAGTTTAGTCAGTAGTTAGTGTTTCTGTTTTTGTTTGACGTTGTCGAGCTAAGGGCGTAGAATTTACGCCCTTATGTCAAAGAAAATAATAATAAACGCTGACGATTTCGGGCTCTGCCGGGGCGTAAATAACGCTGTCGCCGAAGCCCACGCTATGGGTGTGTTGACCAGTGCGACAATAATGGCCAATATGGCCGGTGTCGATGAAGCGATAGAAATGGCAAAAAAAATGCCTGCGCTCGGCGTTGGCGTGCATTTGAACGTCGTTACGGGCAAACCTATTTCGACCGACCCGATAGTAAAAATTCTCACCAATGCAACTGGAAATTTCGGATATTCGGTTGCAAAACTTGCCATCGCAACTATTTCGAGTAAAAATATCCGCGAGGCGATTGAGACTGAATTATCAGCACAGATTTCCTCGTTAATCAGTAAGGGCATAACTCCCACCCACTTAGATTCGCATAAACATTTTCACTGCCTGCCCGCGGTTTGGCGGATAGTATGCCGATTGGCTGAAAAATTTAATATCCCCGCTATCCGGTGGCCTTATGAGCCGGCCACGCTTCTCGGCGGCGACTGGCCAAAAGTTGAACTGAAAGATAAGGTCAGGGCATTATTAGTTCGCCAAATGGCGTTAAAATGTCAGGGCATTGACGACCGTTTCATAAAAACTGATATTTTTTTCGGGCTTGCTCATACCGGCAGAATAGATGATAATTTCTGGACGGAAGTGTCGCAGACGCAGTTTGCGGGAGTTGCCGAGGTGATGACTCATCCTGGTTATCCGGAAGGTCTGGGCAAAACAAGATTGGTCGAGCAGCGGCAGACGGAGCTGAAATGGCTCTGTGCGGCATCAACGAAAAAGGCTCTGGCTGATGCAGGTATAGAACTTATAAATTACAGAGACATTGGTAAGGAATGATAATGGCTCAAATAAAATATTCTGTGGTTGTTCCGTTATACAACGAAGAATCTGTTGTGCAGGAACTTTATGAAAGGCTCACGAAAGTGATGCGCCAGACATGCGAAACTTATGAGCTTGTTTTCGTCAACGACGGCAGCGCGGATAAGACAATGGAAAAGTTAAAAACAATTGCGGGCGGCGACGACCACGTCGTAGTAGTCGAGCTTAGACGCAATTTCGGCCAGACCCCCGCTCTGGCGGCTGGATTCGATTATGCGGCAGGCGAAGTAATTATCAGTATGGATGGCGACCTTCAGCATTTGCCTGAGGAGATTCCGAATTTTATCGAGAAAATCAACGCCGGTTTCGATGTTGTGAGCGGTTGGCGAGAAAAACGAGTTGACAATCTGATTATGCGAAAAATACCAAGCAGAATCGCAAATTGGATTGCGTCAAAAGTGAGCGGCGTTGACATTCACGATTTTGGCACAACATTTAAGGCGTATCGCAGAGGGATTATCAAAGATATTAAACTCTATGGCGAAATGCACCGGTTTATACCTGCTCTTGTGTCGTTCACCGGCGGCAGAATAATTGAAATACCAATAAAAAATATCGACCGCCCCGCCGGCAAGAGCAACTACGGCATCGGCAGAACTTTCAGAGTGGCGTTCGATTTGATAACGCTGCGATTTTTACTGGGCTATATTACCCGTCCGCTGCACTTCTTCGGTAAAGGCGCGTTTTACAGCATCGCCATGGCAATGCTGCTTTTTGCGTATATCTTGTTCGATAAATTCTGGTTCAATGTGCCGATATTTGTAGCGCACGCCCCATTGACGGCAGCAGGCATAGTTCTGCTGCTGATAGGAATGGTTTTCATATCGACAGGACTTATCGCAGAACTTATCAGCAGGGTTTATTTCGAGGCGACAGACAGAAAAATTTACGCGGTAAGAGAAATTCACAGAAAAATCTGACGGATTACTGAAAATGAAAAAAAATAAAAATAAATTTGCAGGCTGGATTGTGCTGGCGTTAATCATAGTCGCCTCGGTGGGCGTTGTTCGACATTTTCGCATCCAGAATTTCAATACGATAAAGCCGGATGTTCTTTACACCAGCGGCCAGCCGCGCGGAATGGATTATACCAGACTGCTGTACAAATATCATATCGCCGCGGTTGTCAATATCCGAAACACAACTGAACACAAAGAAGATAACTGGCATAATGAGGAAATTACCTGGGTCAAAAACAATGGCGTTAAATATATTGAAATGCCGATAGAAAAGAGCAGCGTTGCCAATGACGCTCCAGACGCAAATGTTATCGAGAAGTTTTTGGCGATAATGTCGGAGAAAAACAATCTGCCGGTTCTTGTTCACGACAGCAGAGGCAAAAAACGAGTCGCTTATCTGGCGGCGGCCTGGATGTTAAAATCAGGCGGTTTTACTTATGAACAGACTGTCAAAAAAATAAAAAAAATAAACGACCGCCCGCTTGATGAAGAAGAAACAAACTTTCTCAAATCGCTGGCAAAATAACTCAGGGCATTAGAAGCTCTCAGGCAGCCCTTATTTGCCCAGCGCCTCAAGAGCTTCAATCACTTCTGCTATATGCATATAAGCCGGCCCTCCGCCCATTACAACAGCAACCGATGCGGCTTCGAGAATTTGCGCCTTGTCAGCGCCGGCATCAAGGCATTTTTTGGTATGAGCCATTATGCAGGGCGGACATTTGACGGCAACAGCAATGGCCAGAGCAATTAACTCTTTTTCACGCAGACTGATTGCACCGTCAGTCATAACCTTGCTGAAAAGCGCGCCAAAACCCGCCATCACGGTCGGAACGTCTTTTTTCATTTTTTCCATCTGTCCGCCAACCCCGGCGTAAAATTCTTTCGCGTGCGACATTTTTTTATCCTTAATATAAATGGTATGGCATAAGTTTAAACTACCTGTAAAAAATTTAAAGTTTTTTTTAAAATAGTTAGCCCCCAACTTTATGTTGGGGGTTTGTCTCAAATTTATATCCAATTTGCCACAATGTATGAATATAGGTGGGGCTGCGCGGATTTGGTTCTATTTTGTTTCGCAGAGTGGTAATAAATCTGTCAACGCTTCGGTGGCCTGAAAAACTGTTGTAGCCCCAAACGGCATTTAGTATCTCGTCGCGCGTAATTGCCTTACCCTGTCTTTTGAGGAAAAATTCGAGCAGTTTATATTCCTTTGGCGACAACTCAATTTCCTTGCCTTTTTTCAGGAGCTTTCTTGCGGAAACATCGAAAACAAAATCGCCGAATTTAAAAATATCAATTTCTTTCAGTTTTCTTCGTCGCAAAAATGCCGCCGCTCTTGCCAAAAGCTCCTTAATACTGAAAGGCTTGGTAACATAATCATCGGCGCCGAGATTCAGGCCTAAAATAATATCCGATTCTTCGCCCTTTGCCGTCAGCATAATAATAGGCATATCGAATTTTTTCTTCCGCAGCGTATCGCATATTTCATAGCCATTAATTATAGGCAGCATAATATCGAGAATGAGCAAATCAGGCTTCGCGTCCAAAGCCGCATTCAATCCCTTTTCGCCGTCCGATGCCGTTATGACGTTATAGTTTGCATAAGCGAAGTTGTCTTTCAACCCACGCAGCATCGTCGAATCATCTTCTATTATCAGTACCGTTTCCATAAATTCAGCAATTCAGTTATCAGTTATCGGTTATCAGTTATCAGTCTTTTTTTGTAATACTATTAATAAAGGTAAGACTACAGCTCCTAATCCACAGCTTACAGTAATAGCGTCGCCAATACTATCATTCATAAGCTGGCCGAAACCTGTCAGCACTGCAAACACTACAAATACAATATATGGCTTCATAAAGCTACTTTCCTGTTTATATTAATTCAGCTATCGCCACTAAGCACTAAAGACTAAGAACAAAAAACTACACTTGTGTTCATTCGTGGCTAATTTTTACTGTAAACTCACTGCCTTTTCCGAGTTTACCTTTATTTTTTTTGTCTCAATAATCCTTGAATTTTTTCATCCAATCCGGCCACTCCGGCAGGTCAGCATTTGTGTCGAAATTACGGTGCCATTTCAACTTCCATAACTTCTTAAGTCCTATTTTCCTGACAGAGAAATCAAAAAAAACACCATTTACTGTCTCATTATGACGGTTAAGGCAGTAACGCATATTACCGCCTCCGCCAGCGTTACTTGCTATTTCACCTTCATAAGCCGGCAGTGGATGTGTATGTCGTGGTAAATCTTCAGGCCAACAACAATCTAAAAGCAGCGGTATATTACTTGTCTCTTTAACATCCAATCGACCCCAGTAGAAATCCTGGTCAACTGCTGATTGTGGTTTATTATAAATCCAGGCGTTTATTCCATAGCTGCCATAATCGCCTTCCTCCGGCCACCAGCTGTTATCAAAAACCCCCCAAGCTTTAAATGTTCCGCCAGTGCCACCATTAACAAGGGGGCCGCCAACCGGACTTGTTGGTTTAGTCGCCGTAGGACACAAACGAAGGTCGCTTTTGCCATCTTCATACTTTACAACTTTTGTACTTCCCGTATAATAAGGTCGTAATACGCTCATCCATGCTTGCTGGCCCGTTCCCAGAGTCCAGTGTCCATTCATAAAAAAGCCGTTGTTGCCATTTGTATAAATGTTAAAGATAAGCCCCCATTGTTTCAGATTTGACTGACAGACAACTGCTCTTGCTTGTCTCCTGACTTTGTTGAGTGTGGGCAATAATATCCCCATTAGTAATGCGATAATCGCAATTACTACTAAAAGCTCTATTAATGTAAACCCTCTTTTTATCATACGTTAATCCATCAATGCGTAATACAACCGGCCAGCAAAAGTCCGCTAATTATTAAAATTGCACAAAGTAATTTTTTTACTTTAAATTTCTCCTGACAAAACCTTTATTATTGGAACGATTATTTTAAATTCACTTCCTTTTCCGAGTTTGCTTTCAACATCAATCTTACCTTTATGGGCATCGACTATAAATTTAACAATAGATAGTCCCAGTCCCGTGCCTTCAACTTTGCGGGACAGGGAGCTATCAACCTGATAAAATTTATCGAACACCTTTTTCATCTGTCGGCGGGTCAGACCGATGCCATTATCTTTCACCACAAAACATACCGTTCCGCCATCGGCAAAGGCATTAAGCGAAATCTCCTTAATTTCGCCGGAATATTTAAACGCATTATCAAGCAGATTTACCAGCACAGTAATCATAGCGTCCTTATCCGCCAGTATAGATGGTAGATTGGCATCAATTGTTACAGTAAATTTACAATTTTGGCCATTAAATTTTGTCTGTACCGCCTCAGCCGCGGCTTTTGCAATCTCGCCGCCAGCGACAGAAGCAAAATCAAATGCCTGCTTATTGCGTTCCATTCGTGAAAATGTCAGGAAATTATCAAACAGCCTGCTCAATCGGGCATTTTCCTTTGAGACAAGCTGGAGATATTCAATTTCCTGCCCTCTGCTTTGGCATTTTCCCTCAAGCAGAGTATCAACCAGAATCCGCATAGATGCAAGCGGGGTCTTGAGTTCGTGCGTTATCGTTGCGATAAAATCATTCTTGAGTTTGTTAAGCTTTGCCTGCTTTAAAACCGCGCTGCCTGCCAAAAATGTACTCGCCAGCATAAGCAATATCACCGCACCGGCTACCCACACATAAACAACCATCTTTTTGTCAGCGGCCTCTTTAAAAACTCCAGCCCGCAGATAAAGCTCAACCTTCCACCCTGCAAAGGATTTTTTTAGATTAAGCGTTGCGAAAATTTCACCCGTAACAACTTCTTGGCCTATATAGTTTTTTGGTTCTCCCACAACTTGTTCACCATCGGTGTCATATATCCTGCAAAAGACTAATTCATCAGTAAAATCATCAACGCTTTTTTGCCAGAACTGTTTCATTTTTTCTTCTGTAAGCAGCCCGAGCATTTTCCTGTTGTCAAATTTGAAATATATGCCGTATATAGGCAATGAATTCCCAATTTTATAAAAAGTATTTAATTGATGTGATTTTAGACTGGGAGTTTTTTCGATATAATCAGCAACCGTAAGCGATAGTTGGCTGGATTCGATAAGTTTTTGTGCTTTTTCAATTTCTGGAGCAAGTTTTCCAGTAAGACTATTTGTTTTGGCGATCTCTATTAGCTGACTCAAAATAAATATTTTTGTTTCTGTAGGAATAAAGATTTTTATGGTCTCTGGAAATTGATTTTGCAATTCTTTCAACAGGTCTTTGTGATTTGTTCTGCTATAGAGACTAACCAGCATCAATTTATCTCGGCTGATTAGTTCCGGCGTATATTTGCCTTTAATATATTGCTGGTTGGGATACGCAAGTTCGCGACAAGCTGTTATTGCCTCATTAAATTTATTTTGTTTTGTCAGACATCTGACAATGCCTATTTCGCATTCATGTTTGACCTCACCGGCAGATGATGTTTTATAGATTAAATTGTATTGTTTTATTGCTTCGTCAAGATTTTTTTCGCTGTATTCCAGTTTCCATATTTTATGTATTTCGTCCGGCAATATGATATCTGGAAATGATTTTGGGTATTGGCTTCTGATGAGAGGAATTGTGATGTTATCGTTTTGATCATAAATTATGAACGCTGAAAAATCGCTCCAATTTTTCTCTGCCGTGCTCCAGTAATTATCAGGGTATTTGAAGAAAATATCTTCAGCCCGTTTTACATAGCTGTCAATAAGCTTCTGTCGCACAGCTAATCGTTCGTTTCTTACCGCCTGTGTCATAAACCACAGCAGGCAGACGGTAGGCAGTATCACTGTTATTGCCAGCAGCAATACCACCTGTCGTAATTGACTTGTCGGGTTATTTTTCAATTTATTCATTCCACTTACTTAGCCCCCGGCTTTATGCCGCCGGTTCGTAGTTAGCCCCCAACTTTATGTTGGGGGTTTTACCTTGCAAATTGTTTTAATCTTATTCATTCCACTTTTTAGTTAGCCCCCAGATTTATTCTGGGGGTTCGTTTTCGCCCCGCGATTTATTCGCGGGGGGTTTACTTTGCAAATTGTTTTTTAGCTTATTCATTTATTTTGAATTTGGGTCATTCAATTTAGTTAACATTGTAATTGCCGCCTGTGCATTGCTTTTGACCATAGAGTCCGTATCATCAAGAGCTTTTTGAAGCGTTGGAAGTGCGGCCTTATCGCCACAGAGACCCAGAGCGTAAGCTGCACATCTTCTTACATAGCCATCTTTGTCATTTAATGTCATATCTTTCAACGTTTCAAAACTTGATGAAACTTTTGCTGCGCCAAGAGTGATAGCGGCCATTCCTCTGGTAAAATTTTCTTCGTGCTTGCAGAGTCGAAGCAGTTTTTCTTCAGCAGGGGCGATACTTTCAAAACCGCCTTGCCAGAGAATATAAATTGCAGAACGTCTTACTGTTGCCATGGGGTCATCAAGATATTTGACAATTTCTGAAACTACGAGATTCTGGTCAAGACCTTTGAGCGATTTTAGAGATTCGGCGACTCTTGGGTCTGTTTCCGCACAGGTGGAAATTGTAAGTACTGCTTTTTGTACAATCTTATTCATATCCAGAGGAGATACATTAATAGCGCCTGTAAGCTTATATTGAAAAGAAGTTGTTATGCTTCCGCCTGCTGGTATTACTTCTTCAACGCCAAGTTCGATTCTGCCGTTCTTTTCAGTCCGTTTCATATTAGGCGGAACGGTAGAAATAACTTCCGCACCTTTAGGCAGCAGATAAGTTTCTATACGCATTGTGGGCTTGTTGGAACCTGGATGATGCTTCATATAATACTGATAAGCATCTTTCATATCAGGAATAGGACTTATCAGGCCAGTCATTGTTCCATACATAGTATAACTTAATTCTTCACCTGGCTTTATTGGCGGATTAAATGTAACCTTATAACGATAGTGATTTCCTTCGTGTGTGGCGATAAATTCAACAGACCTGTTGTTGCCGTCGATTATTTTTGCAAGATTTACAAAATCTGAATTGCGGAATTGATTATATGGAATAGGCTCGGTGCCATTGTTTTTGATGTGGTTTGGCATATAATAATGCATTAATCCGTTGGGCTCGATATCATAATGTATTTCCTGAACAAGCTCAATCGGCCTTGTCAAATATATATTGACGGTATGGTCCGTATTCTCAGGCACTTCCTTTTTCCACCAGTAAATATCCCACCCATCGAGGGTCTTTTTGCCGGTGTATTCTTCGCTTTTCTTTACAATATGCATACCTTCCGGCACAGCCAAAAAGAACGTCTCAAAGCAATGGTCGCCAAAATGGTTATTCATTTTTAATTGATAACCCTGTTCTGTTTTTGCCAGCGCCTTGCTGCCATCAGTTTCCCAGCCATAGCTGAAAAATCCGCCAGGCTGCAAAGGTTCTTTAGGGGTCCAATAAATATTGTAAAAATTGCTGCGGTTTGCATCAGGCACAATTTCAACATCTATCAGACTGTTCATAGAATCATAAAGTTTTTGATTGGGGCTTGTTGTTCCGGAAAGTCGGTATTTTCCGGTAATAGGCTTGTCTGTCCAGTTCATAGCATAGCCCATTCCGCCGGTGCGAATAGCAAAATCTTTGTTAACGACATAAATATGACTAGTCGAATATAATTTTCTCATACCCGCTTCTGCGCAGGCTTCGCCATATTTGCTGCCGATGAACGCACAGGCTTCTACATCTAAAATCTCGAAGATATTTTTATCAGCGTCTTTTATAAATCCTAATTTATCAAGCTGCTGCTGTGCTTTTTTAGCTGCGACTTTTTGTTCAGGGTAATAATTAACAACTTCCTGAAACAGTTTTATTGCTTCTTGTTTCTTATCTTTTTTCAGATTGCACAAACCAAGCTGATAGGTTGCGATAGCTGTTACGCGTTCGACATCGTTGTAATCGCTGCGAATCTGGCTGTAAATCTCCATTGCCTTTTCGAGATTGCCCTCAGTCTCCTCCGCGTAAATTCCCTGCTGAAGCAAAACAGCGGGGGATTTTACCTCAGCGGCAAAGACCGCTGCCGCCGCAGCCAGTATGAAAAACATAACTACACTTACCCTTTTCATTGTACGACTCCTTTAAACAATAGATTAACATAAAAAATTAACCAACGACAGGGCAAATTTTAACGAGGAGTTGTTACCGAATTGTTACGGAATTGTACTTTTTTGAAGATTTTTCAAAAAAAAATTTTTAATCGCATATCACGCCGATTCCCACTGATAAAAAAGGAGGTAAAGAGGTAAGGAAAATCGAGCAAAAGCACAAAAGCCCTTGCTTCCTTACTTCCTTATTTCATTTCTTTATCCCAGCCTTGCCAGCATATTTCTGATAAAGCCGGTAAGCACTTTTGCGGGCACGTTAGCCAGTTCCGGCTCAGGAATTTCATCGTTGAGCATTTTTTCGAGGATTCTTTTGGCCTGGGCTTTATATGGCGTTATCTTGTTGGATGCATTGGCGGCCTCATCAAGCGAACCACCGGCCATAAGGCCGAGATACTTAACTATTCTAACGGTTAAGACCTTTTCATCAATTGCCGCGGCGCGCCCGGCCTCTCCCGGTTCTTCTATCTCATGCAGCAGTTCCTCTGTTATGTGATAGGTCTCTCTCATCAGTTCCTTGTATTCCGTTTCCTCCTCTTCATTTATCGGAGCAAGCTTAATCTCCTCCTCACCATCGGCGGGAGGCAGCGGTATATAACATTTAAAGCCGCAATGCGGACATTTAGCCCATTTGCCGCCGGCGTTGTCAGGAGCATTGATTTTATTTTTACAGCATTCACAGGTCAGTGTAATAGCCATTTCGCCATCTCCTTTATTGTTTGTATTCCGCAGCAACCTCGGTTGTGATTCCGCCGCGAGGCGTGAACTTCGAGGTAATCTTCATCCATTTCGGTTTTGATTCCGCTGACAGATAATCGAGAATCTCATTGGTAAGAGCCTCGTAGAAAATGCCCTTGTTTCTGAAGCTCTGCATATAGTATTTGAGGCTTTTCAGCTCGATGCACTTCCGGGCTGGGCAGTATTCGATTGTAATCGTTCCGAAATCGGGCTGGCCTGTTTTCGGACAGACGCTGGTGAACTCCGGGCAGTCGATTTTTATAACGTAATCTCGCTGCGGTTTGGGGTTGTCGAAAAGCTCAATTTTGACATTACTCATACTATCACTATAATATAAATCATTAGTATTGGCAAGCGGAGTATTTATGACAAAAAAAACTAAAAAAGCGGTTATTCTGCTCAGCGGCGGTTTAGATTCGGCTACGACTCTGGCAATCGCAAAGAGCAGAGGTTTTGAGTGTCTTGCCGTCAGCTTCAGCTATAACCAGCGGCACAGCATAGAGTTAAGAAGTGCGAAAAAAGTTGCACGGTTTTTCGCGGTCAGGGAACATAAAACTATCACCATAGACTCTGGTGTGTTTTCTAATTCGGCGTTGACTGACAAAACAATAAAAGTCCCTTTAGGCAGGTCTATTGACCCAAAAAAAATCCCCATCACCTACGTCCCCGCCGAAACACAATTTTCCTAAGTTTCGCACTGGCAATCGCCGAGGCCATCGGAGCGTTTGATATTTTCATAGGTGTCAACGCCGCCGATTACAGCGGCTATCCAGACTGCCGGCCAGAGTATATCAAGGCCTTTGAAAAAATGGCTAATCTTGCCACAGCCGCTGCGGTTGAGAAAAAAGGCAAATATAAAATCCACACACCTATAATCAAAATGACCAAAGCTCAAATAATAAAAACCGGCGCTCGGCTCGGCGTTGATTATTCCATCACCCATAGCTGCTATAACCCTGACAAAAAAGGACTGCCCTGCGGCAGATGCGATTCCTGCCAACTTCGACTTAAAGGCTTTAAAGAGGCAGGCCTGAAAGACCCCATAAAATATGCAAAATAGAACCACTCGCCCCCTATCTGGTTAAAACCACTTATTATCGGTCTGTCCCCAAAAAAACGAATCTCATAAAGATGTTTTTATAATTCATTCCGCCCGATAAGCGTAGTTTTTTATGACCAACGCATAATATATGATAAATTCATTTTTCGTCTTATATATAATGCCGATAATACAGGTACAGCAAAAAGAAGGGAGTCGAAGTTGTGTAATTGGAAATTAAAGACAGTCCTTTTTCGGGAAAATGGCTTTATGAATAATGGGGATTTGTTAGACAAACTTAATCGGGCTTATATGATGGAAGAGGAAATGGCTGGTATGCTGGTTGACCTTTGTCAGCCTGCGTCTTTGCCCGATGATTTGCCGCAGGAAACGCGCAAGCGTATAGAACGCATTCTGTCTATCATTAAAACAGATACGCTTCGCCACAAGAAAATAGTATCAGAAATAAGAGGCAACCTGCTATGAGCATAGACCAAAAAACGCTGGCAGCAAGATTGCGGCAGCTTTTGGCCGCAGACAAAAACGCCGTTGACATATATTCAGAATTATCAGAACTAATGAAAGAAGACAGCTTAGGCAAAGTATTCGCCAATATCGCTAAAGATGAAAAACGCCATACTGTCTGGGGCGAAGAAATGTTATCGCTTCTGGAGAACACAAATTGTCCGATAAAAAGCTAACAACCGAATGGGGTAAGCTTTTTGAAATATTCATTATTCTAATTGTTATCCCTACCTTTATTTTTTATTTCGTTGGTCTCTATCGACCCGCCTTATTAAATTTTTCATATTATTTTATCGTATCGCTTTTTATATTCCAGTCGGGACTTTCCTATATATATTCGCTCAGTGCCTTCAGAAGGAAAAAATTCAGGGAGCTGCCTTGTGCGAAACACATCTTAATCCCAAAAAGCACCTTTATCGTAAGCGCTTATCTGCCGAATGAAATCGATGTTATTGAAGATACTTTGCTGAACGTCCTAAAAAACGTTGAACGCCCAGCAGATGGGATTGAAGTGATTTTAGCCTATAATACCCCGCATATGGAGGGAATCGAGCCGCGGCTGCGGGAACTCGCGTATGAATGGCCGGAACTTATCCTGTCTAACGCTTACGGCTCAAAGAGCAAAAGCGAGAATCTGAATTACGCTCTGGAAATCGCTTCAGGCGAAATGATTGTACTTTTAGATGCCGACCATCTGGTTTCCCCTGATTGTCTTTCTTTAGCCTGGCGATGGCTGGATGAGGGTTATAATGTTGTTCAGGGCAGATGCAAAATCCGCAATGGCGGAAAAGGTATTGTCTCGTCGCTGGTTGAAGTTGAGTTTGAGGCTATTTATGGTGTCAGTCATTATGCCAAGTCAAGAATCTTCGATTCAACGCTCTTTGGAGGGACGAATGGTTATTGGCGAAGTTCGCTGATAAAAAATATAAAATTCAGGAAAGACCGATTAACTGAAGATATCGATGCAACCTTACGGGCAATACTTGCCGGCAATCACATCGTGCACGACCGCTCGATTATTTCTACAGAGCTTGCCCCGGAAACTCTGGGAGGATTTTGGTTTCAGCGCAAGCGATGGGCGCAGGGGTGGTTTCAGTGTTCGGTACGATATCAGCTTCCTATTTGGGGTTGTAAATATCTCAATACTTTCCAGAAGTTTATGTGGACAACGCTGCTTATGTGGAGAGTTACTTACGACATCTTAAGCCATTTGCTTTTTCCGATTGTATTCGCTTTCTGGATATTAAAAAACAAAATAACATTACCGATGAATAACTTTATCTGGTTTGCGATATTATTTACGCTGCTTAGCGGCCCATTTGAGGCTGCTGTGGCATATAAGAATGCTTCTCTGCCAAGGGCATCTGTCATACGGTATCTTTTCTATGCTTTTCTTACATTCCCCTTTACAACGTTCAAGAATGCTATTCAGGTTGTCGCCATCAGAGATGAGCTTTTGGGCAAACGAGAGTGGGTAGTTTCGCAGAGGAAAAAATGACAAATAGAAATATACACATTCTGTTTATATTATTTATCAGCATATTTTTTACGACAGCAGCCTTTTGTGACTCTTTTAATGATGAATTGAGCAAGGCACGAAAGTTTGTGGAACAAAAGTCGTATAGCGAGGCGATTAAGATATATACGAGTATCAGCCCGGAATTACATAAAGACTCAGGCTTGATAATAGAATGGGCACGCGTTTACACCTATGCAGATAATCATCAGGAAGCGATAAAGCTTTTTGAGGAGGTGCGTTCGACTCATCCGGAACGCTCCGCCGAGATAATCAGGGAACTGGCTGACCAATACAGGTGGAACGGCCAAAGAGCAAAGGCGGTGGAAGTATATAAAGAAGCTCTTGCGTTAAAACTTGAAGACCCGCAGATATACCTGGGATTGGCGGATGCACTATTTTCAGATGACAAAAAAAACGAAGCTCTGCAAATATACAGCGAGGCTCTTGAACGCTGGCCTGATAATACCAATGCGATGCTTGGCAAGGCCAATGTCTTAAGTCATCTGGACAAACTTGAGAAATCTTACGCGTTATATCAGAAGGTTCTTGACAGAGACCCTGAAAATCTCAATGCGCTTAATTCCCAAGCCAGAGTTTTGGTCTGGCAGGGATATCATCGTAAGGGCATCAGCAGGTATCAGGAAATACTCAATCGCTATCCGAATAATCCGGATGCGATAGAGGGGCTTGCTTTTGCCCTGCATTGGGTCGGAGATGATGCGCGAGCGGTCGAGAAAACCAAAAAACTTTTGGAATTTGAACCAAACCGTCCTGCGGCGAAGGATTTGTTCGCCCAGATTAAAAATTCTCAACATCCGTTTGTCAGACCTTATGGCAGATTTACCAGCGACAGTACGCCTCAAACTGTTGCCACAGGAGGAGTGCGTGCGGGATTACATCTGAATTATTCTACTTCTATAGATGGAATATATGAGCATCAGGTTTTACGTAAAAGAGACTCATCTGTGCCGACTTTATTCGCAAACCGCGGAGGATTCGGTCTTAGTAAAAGTTTCGGACACACCTACGAATTCAATACGTTTTTATACCAGACGCATTTTGACAAGGCTGATTTTGAGCCGTTCACTACGAATACCTGGTTCACCTATAAACCGGATGATTATTGGCGTTTTGATGTTGCCTATGAGCGGGAAACATTTGAAGATAATGATGCGATTCTCAATAAAATTATTACTGATAGCGTATCATTTTCCACTGATTTCAGATTGAATCGTTTTTGGTTTATTAGCGCAAAATACAAACGAAGCTATTATAGCGATGATAATCTGCAGAATCAGTTTTTTGGCACACTCGAATATCGCATTTCACACAAGCCTTACGTTAAGCTGTATTATAACTATTATTATTCTGACTGGGCACAGCAGGGACTTAATCATGGTTACTTTAGTCCCGCTTCGCTTTCTTCGCATTCGGTAGGTTTATATACAGGCATAGACATCACAAAAAAATTATTCGTCGAAGCCAAAGCTTCCGGCGGATATGAATTCCAGCGTAAACCGGACGACCAGCATGATATATCAAACCACCCCACTTGTTATGCCGCGGTAAGTCTTAACTATCGCCTTGCGGACAATTGGCTGCTTTCGCTCTCCGGCGATTATTTTACCACCTGGCCGGATCATGGTTTGAGTTCATATCAACGAAAAGGTGTCTACATAAGTATTACATATAATTTCGGCACTAAGCCTATCGGTATGCGTAGCGCAACCAGACCATCCCGCAGAACCGGGGGTAATTAAGCCTGAACCGGCTTGCCGAAAAACTCAAAACCTGTATAATAGCGGATATCTCAAATTAACGGAGTCTATATGACAAAGGAAAAACTCCTGAATCTGCTCGAAGAATCGCTAAAAGCTGAAGAAAACGCCCTGCCGCTCTACACAAAACACCTGAGCAGCACTTTGTTTCTGTCAGATTTTGATACTGACGAGCAGCGGCACATAATGCGAATTTTAAAAATACTGGAAGATGAATCAAAAGGCCATCGTCATACCCTGCTGTGCTTAATAGATAAAATTAAAGAGGATGATAAAGATGTTTACTGAACAGGATTATAGAGAATATTTTGCCGATTTGGAAAAAGCCGAAGGAAAAATGATAAAATGCCTTGACGAGATTTTGTCGGATATATCGGATGCCGATGTCGCAAAAACGCTAAACAGCATTCACAACGATGAATTCCGTCACCTGAATCTGGAAAAAGAACTGCTCGCAATCCTCAATGTACAATAATTTAATCAATATGAAAAACCCCGAAATAAACATCACTGAACTTTTTTATTCCATTCAGGGTGAAGGACTGCTTGCAGGCAGGCCGAGCGTATTTGTTCGTCTGGCGGGCTGCCCCCTGCGATGCAAATTCTGCGACACTTCCTACTCACAGGACACAAACGCCGGCAGAAAAATGTCCCTCACAAAAATAACAGAAGAAATAAAAAAATACTCCTGCGATCACGTCGTCATCACCGGCGGCGAACCATCTATAAATCCTCACATCGCCCTGCTGTGTGAGGAAATAAAAAAAATGAATCGCCATATCACGATTGAAACTAATGGCATAAAATTTATTGAAAATCTCCGCTGCGATTTAATGAGCATCAGCCCGAAACTTTCCAACGCTTACGAAAATCCCGCTGACTGCAAAAAGTTTTTGAAAATAGACCTGTTGCAAAAACTGATTGATAATTATAATTACCAGTTGAAATTTGTAATTGACCAGCCAAATGACGTTACCGAAGCAAAACAACTATTAAAAAAGCTAAAAAACATCGACATTTCAAGGGTATTATTGATGCCTCTGGCGAAAACCCTGGCTGAATATCTGAGCAAATGCTCATTGATTGCCGAGCTGTGCAAAGAGAACAATTTCACCTTCTGCCAGCGTTTGCAGCTCGAGTTCGGCGAAATTAAACCAACCAATTAGCCAAAGCAAGGCTTATTTCGCATTTACCACCCCATAAATACTTGCATTTTTACATTCTCTATGTTAAAATCGTTTTCGGTTTTAGAATTAGGAGGCGGCAAGAATGAAAAAGTTGTTTTTCTTATCCAGTCTGGTGTTTTGCCTTTTTTATGCGACATCCCTGAAAGCCGATATTCCTGTCGAGTTTGTCGGCCAATTCGGCGGAGCAAGCTACACTGTGGCTGTTTCGGGGAATTATGCTTATGTAGGCGTTGGCACTTCGCTGGTGATCTTGAACATCTCTGTTCCATCAACCCCAGTAAGGCTTGGCCAAATCGTCCTGCAGGGAATGGTTCAGGATATAGCTATAAGCGGAAATTACGCATATATAGCTGATGGTTCTTACGGCCTGCGGATAGTAAACATCTCTAATCCTTCCGCACCTTCTTACGTTGGCGGATATGATACAGACAGTAGTGCTTATGGCATAGCCATAAATGGAAATTACGCATATATAGCAAATGCTTATTACGGTCTTGCAATAATTAATATCTCCAATCCTTCATCACCTTCTTATGTCGGTGGATACGATACAGGCGGACTTGCTCGCGATGTAGCCGTAAGCGGAAACTACGCATACATAGCGGATTACGATGCCGGCCTTGCAATAATAAATATCTCCAATCCGTCCTCACCTTCATACATCGGCGGATATGATACAAGCGGAACTGCTTACAGCGTAGCTGTGAACGGAAATTATGCTTACATAGCGGATGGTTCTTCCGGCCTGCAGATAATAAATATTTTAAATCCGTCCTCGCCATCTTATGTCGGTGGATACGATACAAGCGGACTTGCTTGGGGGTTAACTATAAGCGGAAATTATGCATACATAGCCGATTTTACTTACGGTCTGCAAATAATAGATATAACATCCAACCCTTCGGCACCTTCTCGTGTCGGTGGATACAATACAAATGGAAGCGCTTTGAGTATTGCTATAAGCGGAAATTACGCATACATAGCGGACGGCGAAACCAGTCTGCATATTGTAAATATATCCACTCCTTCCGCACCTTCCCGTATCGGCGGATACGATACAAGCATATATGCTTATGACGCAGCCGTGAACGGAAATTACGCATACATAGCCGATGCGTATTCAGGCCTGCAAATAATAGACATCTCTAATCCTTCCGCACTTTCTTATGTCGGCGGATATAGTATAAGCGGAACCACTCGCGGCGTAGCCGTAAGTGGAAATTACGCTTATATAACCAACGGTTCTTCCGGCCTGCAGATAATGAATATCTCTAATCCTTCCGCACCCTCTTATGTCGGCGGATACGATACAAGCGGAACTGCTTATGATGTAGTTGTAAACGGAAATTATGCATACATAGCAGACTATGAGGCCGGTCTGCAGATAATTAACATTTCAAATCCTTCCGCACCTTCCCGTCTCGGCGGATATGATACGAGCGGTTCTGCCTGGGGAGTAGCCATAAACGGAAATTACGCATACATAGCGGACCATTCCATCGGCGGCCTTGTGTTAATAAATATCGCCTATCCTTCCTCGCCTTCCTATACCAGCCGGTACAATACAAGCGGATATGCTTATAGTGTAGCTATAAGAGGAAATTACGCGTATGTAGCCGATTACGCCGCCGGCCTTGCAATCATAGACATCTCTAATCCTTCTGCACCTTTTTACGTCGGCGGATACGACACAAGCGGAAGCGCTCGCGGTGTGGCTGTGAACGGAAACTACGCATACATAGCTGATGAGTATTACGGCCTGCAGATAATAGACATCTCTAATCCTTCCGCACCTTTCCGTGTCGGCGGATATGATACAAGTGGTTCTGCTTGGGGGGTAACCGTAAGTGGAGGCTACGTCTATGTATCCGACAGTACTGGCGGCCTCGTGGTTTTACGCGTAGATTATCCCGGAGATTTTGAACCGGATGGAGATGTGGATTTTGCTGATTTAAAGGAATTATGTGAGCATTGGCTTGAAACCGGCTGCATACAGCCTTATGGTTGCTTAGGAACAGACCTTGATAACGACACCGATGTCGATTTCAGGGATTTTGCAATCTTCGCTCATAACTGGGCAATGTAATAGCGGATTTTCAGTAGTTCTGCTCATACCGATTAACAAAAGGAGTGTTATGTCCCCATTGACCCTTTATTTCGCAAAAAACCTCTTGATTTAGTCTGTTTTTTCGGTATTATTCCTTTTCCAACATTGCTCGGGTGGCGGAATTGGCAGACGCGCCAGCTTGAGGGGCTGGTGAGCTTAGGCTCATGGAGGTTCGAGTCCTCTCCCGAGCATTGAAGTTTTAGAGCTTCTAACATAATGTAAAAGACACGGATTTACACTGTCGTTGTCATTCCCGCGCAGGCGGGAATCCATTTTTTTCTCTGTGTCCTCTGTGGCTATCTTTTCGTTATTGCTTCGCTCTTGAAAGATACGAGCCGTCTTCAGTACTGATTTTGAGAACTTCGCCGACTTCGATAAATGGCGGCACTCTTGTTCTCAGCCCCGTCTCCATAACAGCTTCCTTCATCTGATTTGTCGCTGTCGCGCCTTTCGGCTGCGGAGCGGTCTCGGTAACGGTAAGCTCAACGATCTTCGGCAGTTCAAGCGAGACAACATTTCCATCGTACATTAAGGTCGTAACATTTGTATCCGGCTTGAGATAAGGTATCATCTCTTCTACCATTTTCTTCGGCACGGTAACCTGGTCATAATTTTCGTTATCCATCAGCACCATACCGATATTGTCCGAGTAAAGGTACTGCATATCGCGCCTATCAAGAAACGCCTGCTCGATATCTTCCGTCGAGCGAAGCCGCTTGTCCACCGAGTTGCCATCGGCAATAATGCGGATTTTCGCCTGCACAAACGCACGCAAATTGCCGGGCGTAACGTGAACAGACTGAACGCAGACACCGAGTTTGCCATCAATTATAACGCCCATTCCGGGACGCAATTCACTTGCTTTCACCGCATTTCCTTGAAAAAACCCTTAAAAACCTGTTGTTATATAGATTTTTCAGTATATCTAAATTATGCCATCAGGTCAAGAGCGGAATTACTCACAAATGGCCTATCCAATTAAAAACCACTTTTTTTTCTTGATTGTTAGCTGGAAAGTGTATAATTAGATATTGTTTAATCTATTCTATGGGAGATTTAAAAATGAAGCAGGTTGTTCTCATTAGTCTACTTCGTATGAGAAATCCGAGTTAAACCAATCTGTTTTCCCGCCAGTTTTTCTTTTTCCATTTTCCGTCCGTAAAATCAGGTATCTCAATTGTGACATTTTTCCCATCGAGTGATTTTTGGGAACATTCATAGATAGCAGACCAGGAGGCCGCATCATACACATCAAGCCACGGCTCGCGGTTATAACGGAGCATATTAATAAAATCACGGAGACAGAAAAAATCTCCCCCGTCATGCCCGAACTTCTCCGCCTCTTTTCCAAATTGTTTCCAGAGAGCATGTTCATATTGCTGAAGCTTTGGATCGGCGCTTTCCCACTTAAATTGCAAGTGTCCGGTTTGTTGTGAATCGTCTAATAACGAAATGCCAAAGCGGTTGTCGTAAATGCCTTTGGTTCCCTGTAAAAGATAATAGAAAGAATGCGGGCGATTGGATTGAATGTCCAGGTCCATCTTGACAACCTTGCCTAAGGCCGTCTTGATAAGACAGGTGGTCATTTCTCCGAGTGTCCACTTCAATTGAGACGTTTTTTCCTTACCAAACCGTCTCTCATAAAATAAAGGTGCCGTTCTGTTGGGCATCGTTGAATAACAAGTAAGCCTTTCCAGCCGATCTCCTTCATTAATGCCCATGAATTTAAATATCGGACCGCCCGAATGGGTGGGGTAATGATTACCGTGATCCGTAGTCATTATTTCACCCCGCCAATTAATCGAACCGTCGGGATTATATTGGCCGGCTTTATATTCATGGATATAACCACATTCTCCATAATAAGGATCGCCGAAAAGCCCGCTTTTAACCATATTCAATACGGCCATGTTGCTTTTGAAATAGACATAGTTTTCAAACATCATGTAGTGAACTTTGTTGCGTTCTTTTGCCTCAACCAATCCTCTACATTCATCCAGTGTCTTGCAGGCGGGCACTTCACATCCAACGTGCTTTTTGGCGTTCATTGCGTCGATGGACATTTTGCCATGCCATTTAATCGAAGTGGCAATAAAAACCGCATCAAAATCGTCACGCTGCAGCATATTTCGATAATCAAATTCGTCTTTTGAATACCCCTGCGGCTCATTGCCTCTGGCGGCTTTTACAATTTGTATTGCTTTGCTCAGGGCGCTTTTATCAATATCGCAGAGAGCACAGACTTGAACTTCAGGGTAATCAAGGACTTGTTTTAGAAATCCGGTTCCCCTGCCTCCAAGGCCGATAAAGGCAAGCCGTATCGGCTTTGAGGTGTCCTTTGCGGCAAATAGTGAATGCGTTGTACGCGGAACCATATTCAAAAGCACGCCTGCTCCGATTGTTTTAAGAAAATCTCTTCGTTTAATAACATATCCTTTCTCATTAGTGCCTTGTAAATTGGTTTAACCTGCACCTTTGATACCATCATCTCGGCCGTTTCAAAAATAATTCTTTTCGGTCATTCTAAATTTTGGAAATTCGATGCTGTTTCATATTTCCTATTGTACATCCATCACAACTCTAAGGCCTATCATCGGCTGATTATCTTTCGGCCAGCGGTGGTTTCTGTCGGCGCTTCGGCATTTCCACGCCGGCTCGTTCCACGCTCCGCCTCTAATCACTTTGGGTTTGCCTTCTGCCGGCCCCTTGGGGTCAGTCAATGGCGTTACCTTGTAATAGTCTTCATCATAAATATCGCTGCACCATTCCCAAACGTTGCCGTGCATATCATACAAACCGAAAGCGTTCGGCTTATACTTGCCAACCTCACAGGTTCTATCCAAATATGTCCCTATAATGCCGTCAGCGTAAGGGTCTCTGGCATCGTAATTGGCAAAATCAGAATCTATGGTTGTGCCGGTGTTGAAAGCTGTTTTCGTCCCCGCTCTGCACGCATATTCCCATTCAGCCTCTGTGGGCAGTCTGAACTTCATTCCAGTCTTGTCGGATAGTTTTTTAAGAAATCGAGCCGCCTCATACCAGTTGACATTATCGACCGGCAATTTATCGCCGCCGAATTTGCTGGGATTCTGCTCCATTATAACGCGGTACTGAAGCTGCGTTACCTCAAACTTGCCTATATAAAACGACTTGGTCAATTTGATGTGATGCTGCGATTCGTCACTATCTCTTTTCAATTCTTCCATCGGAGAACCCATATCGAACTCCCCTGCCGGTATTAAGACCAGAGTAAGAGTTACATCATTGCCGAGGTCAATAGTTTTTTCCGTCGGAGCGGGAGTCGCTGCCTTCGGGGCGGCATTGGCCGGTGCCTGTGGCTTGTCTTCCTTTGCGACAGCGAAAAACGCCGCGACAAACACAACCATCAATACTGCAATTGCCTTTTTCATAATCGATTCCTTTCAAAAATAGGGCAGTTTAAATTCACTTCCGGATTTTGACCAAATTATATCCAACCCAATGCCTGAAACAAGTCCAAATTTTGGGATATTTTGCTGCGCATATAGTAACTGTACAGACCGGATATAAATGCTATAATTAGGCAATACTTTAATCAGGCATCAGATGCGACTTGTCATTCCCGCGCAGGCGGGAATCCAGCGTAAAATAGCTTCGGCTAACAACCGAATCCTTTACTGATAACCGATAACTGCGTTTCTGTTTTATGCCAAATAAAACCATTAACATAATAGACTGCGGCACAAAGGATTACCAATCCATTCTGGCTTTGCAGGAAAAAACCGTCAGCGGCCTGCAGGCAGGTGCGGGCGGTGATACTGTATTTATTGTCGAACATCCATCGGTAATAACTCTCGGCGCAAGGAGCAGCGCAAACAAACTTTTAAAGGATAAAGCGGCGATAGGAAACGCAGGCATTGAAATCGTCGAAATCCGTCGCGGCGGCGGAACTACCGCACACAACCCCGGCCAGCTTGTTATATATCCGATTATAAACCTGAAAAAACGCTCGCTCGGCGTTAGCGATTTCGTCCACCTGCTCGAAAAAATCGGTATCGAACTGCTTGCTGAACTCGGCGTAAACTGTGAAACAATAAAATCTCTGCCGGGTCTGTGGATAAATGACAGGAAAATCGCATCAATCGGCGTACAGGTAAAAAAATGGATTACCTGCCACGGAATCGCGATAAATATAAATAATGATTTGAGCATCTTTGATTTGATTGTCCCCTGCGGCCTTGATAATATTACAATGACCAACGCAGAAAACCAACTCGGCAAAAAATTAAATATGAACGATACAAAAAAAATATTAAATAAAATCCTTTTAGAAAATTTCCAAGGCCTGAAAGAAAACGTATAAACAGTGTCAATCCGTGTAAATCCGTGTCTAATATGAACCAAAACAATAAAAGACGATTGCCCGAATGGCTCAAACGACCAATGCCTGCGGGAACTGATTACAGCAACACAAGCGGCTTAATCGAAGGGCTGGGCATAGAGACAATCTGCACAAACGCCAATTGTCCGAACAGGGGCCAATGCTGGAGCAAAGGCACAGCCACAGTTTTAATCCTCGGCAGCATCTGCACACGAAATTGCAAATTCTGTTCCGTCATCAAAGGCACACCCCTGCCGCCAGACCCAACCGAGCCTGCCAGAGTCGCCGAGCTTGCCGAGAAATTAAAAATAAAATATTTGGTCATCACAAGCGTAACTCGCGATGATTTGCCGGATGGCGGAGCAGGACACTTTAAAGATGTGATTGACACAGTTCGCAAAAAAATGCCGGATATAAAATTTGAACTGCTCGTGCCGGACTTTAAAAATTGTCAGCAAAAGGCTCTTGAAATTCTCACCAATGCCCTGCCTTTCGTCTTCGGCCACAACCTCGAAACTGTGCCGAGGCTGTACAAAATCGCAAGAAGCGGAGCCAATTATCAGGCATCTCTGAATCTGCTTGAAATAGCAAAAAAACTCTTAAATAACACACCTACAAAATCCTCGATTATGCTCGGACTTGGCGAAACTGATGATGAAATTAAGCAGGTTTTATCAGACCTGCGAACCGTCAATTGCGACCGCCTCGCCATAGGCCAATATTTAAAACCTTCAAAACAATCTCTCGACGTTGTCGAATATATTACTCCTGAAAAATTCGATTTCTGGGCTAAATACGCCAAACAAATCGGATTTAAATGGGTTATGTCCTCGCCATTCACAAGAAGCAGCTATAATGCCCATTTAGACGCAAATTAACCTATATACTGGCTATTGACTACTAAATTTGCACTTCCCCTTTCATTTATTATACTCTATTCAGGGGTAGAATCTAAATGTTGAAATTTGCAGTCAAAAAAAGGCATCGTTCCGGCATTGCTTTCATACTCACAATGATTATCCTGACGATAATCGCCGCGTTTGCCGTTGCTCTGACCTCGCTGGCATCGACAAGCGTTCAAATAACCGATAATCGCCAGAAAGCAGGTTCGGCTCTCTCGGCGGCACAATCTGGAATCGACTACGCAAAATACTTTGCCGGTCAGATTACGGAAGAGCTAAAAGCATCGCCCACATATTACCCTGTAACTGATAGTAATGCAAATGCCGTTTGGAGCTTGCTGTGCACAAGGCTAAATACATCCAGCGCTGACGTAGTGAGCATAAAATATTCCGACAGCAGTAAAATAATTACAAACCCCATAAGCTTTGATTCAGACGCGAATTTCACGCTGCAGTTTTCACGCTGTGCCGAACCTAATGGAATTATCGTGCGTTCCATCGGCGCCGATGGTGATATGACTCGAACAATCGAAATGAAAATGCTAATAACGAAAAGTGGAGAAGTGCTGAACTACGCCATTGCAACACAATCCCGTATGTGGCTCACCGGCAATTCGACCATACACGGCAATATTTACAGCAGCTGGAAATACCAGAACATTTCCCCCTTTAATATAAGCCGTTATTCAACGGTCGAGGGAACTATCAATACTATCCTGACAAAAGGTACTACCGCTGGCCATTATGACGATCTCTACGCAGGCAGCGCCCTAATGTCATACCACCTTGAGACGCTGGACGAAAACGGCAATCCTGTCTATGATTCGTCGGGAAATAAGGTTTTCAACTCCACAGATCAGATACAGGGGCAGTGCGACGGAATCAATTACGGTGTTAATTATGGCAACAAGGCCGCGGATATGCCAGGTATGAAAATAACCGATTATGATACGACGACATACTACCAGGCCACCAGGACAACCAATGGTGGTGGAGGCGACATCCCTTATAGCGGCTCAGCTCGGGAATACACCGGCGACACTAACAGTCTGGACTCTACTAATGGAACAAAGTACCGCTGGGAGTATTTTCCTCATGATGCCGGCAACTACACCACGGGAAGCGGGCTACATGTAAAAAGATATATCTATAAAAATCAGGCCTTTAATAATCAATGTCTGCCAGTTAGTAAAAACGCGCTCTTCATAAACTGCACATTCGAAGGTGTCTTGTATATAAACTGCGGAACAACCGGAAGCACCTATAATAATGTACGCTTTGAGGACTGTACTTTTAACGGCCCAATTATCACAAATACGCCCAACTATTCAAACAGCACTAATTGGTGGATGAAAAACTGTCTCTATTTCACCGGAGAAGAAACATTCGACAATCAAAGGGATGATATCCCCTCTACAATCCTTGCGCCAAATTTTAACGTCAACCTCGGTAATACAAACCCTGACAGCGATGTTGAAAATAATATTCTTACTGGCGCAATCGTTGGCGGCATCGTGGATATTCGCGGAAATGCTGAAATAAAGGGCACTGTCATTTCGATGTTCGATACAAGCGGGTATTCAAGCGGTTATGTGAGTAATATCGGGGCAACACTCGATGACGGCGGTTCGGAAACGACCGAGTCTGGAGATATTGGTGTCATTAACATCACCCCCGACCCAACAAAACTTCTCCCAAGCGGCATTAAAACGCCGATTGTGATAACACCATTGCAGGATACTTATTCCGAAATTAATAGTTAAAAACTTTTTTATGAGGTAAATATGAGAATGAAAATTTTATTATTGCTTGGCCTGTTGATTTTCGTGATTGGCAGCGTCAGTGCGTTGTATGCTGAAGACGCAAATACGCCTGCCGACCCGAATGCCATAGTTGACCCAAATGGCGTAAACGACCCTAATATAGTCGTACCTGAGTAGCAAAGATTGGATTCCAACTTTGGTCTTGGCAAATTCGGCTGATTGTTTATAATACCGGCACAAAATTCCTGGTACGCCGGTATTATAATGAACTCTGTAAATACATCAGAAAATCACAGTAACAGCGCAAGCGAGCAGGAATTGCTCCGCCGCTATGTAGCCGGCGACAAAGACGCTTTCGAAGAGATTCTAACTCGTTATAAAGACCAGCTTTATGCGTTTTTAAGAAGATTTCTTAACAACCAGCAGCTCGTAGAAGATGCCTTTCAGGATACTTTCCTCCAGCTATATCAGAGCAGAAAAACCTTTGAAAAGGACAAACCTCTTCGCCCCTGGCTTTTCACTATTGCCGCAAATAAAGCCAGAGATGCCCTTAGAAAACAGCAAAGACACGATACCGTTTCAATCGCGGCGATGGCAGAGCCTACGGATTTAAGCGTCGATGATGTCGTCAATTCCTTAAAAGCTTATGAAATAACGCCTTACGATGAAACTGAAAAGACCGAACAGGCCGAAAAAGTCCGCCGGGTTATTTCTGAAATGCCACACAATCTTAGCGAAATTTTAATGTTAGCCTATTTTGAACAATTTTCTTACAAACAAATGGCTGATGTTTTGAGTATACCTATAGGAACGGTGAAAAGCCGGCTCCACACAGCCATAGTGTTTTTTACCAAAAAGTGGAAATCCGCCACTGGCGATGGAAAGTTTTAATGGACACGCTTACAAAAGAACAAAGGGACATACTGCTCGACTATTATTTCGAATGCGCAAACCAGCAGGAGTCTCGAATCGCTGCCGAGCTTTTGCAAAATCACCAGGGAGCAATTGAATTTTTTAGTAAGCTGCACGATTCCCTTTCCCCTTTGGAACATCTCAATACCGAAAACAGTACAAATTGCCCAGACCATTTAGTTGAAAAAACCCTTGCAGGCATTTATTTGCATAGCCAAAGCAATAATGATGAGCCGATAAGCGTCACTCAGCTCAAAAAACTGCTCGTCGCTGAAAGCGAAAAGGTCGCAACGAAACGTTCGAGTTTCTGGAAAGGTCTGGCTGAAACCGTAGGCGTTGCCGCAGCGATACTAATCGCATCGGGCATCTTTGTGCCTGTTTCCCGAAATATGAGGGCGCACGCATGGCAAACCGCCTGTCAGGCAAACCTTTCAAGAATATCACGAGGCTTCACACAGTACGCAGGCGACAATCGGGGCTTTTTACCTGCCGTCGCCACTAAAGCAGGCTCGCCATGGTGGAGAGTCGGCTCAGAAGAACAGGAAAACCAATCGAACACCAGACACCTCTGGCTGCTTGTACGCAACGGCTACGTCGAACCAAAGGCATTTACCTGCCAGGGATGCAGCAGGGGAAAAGCCACAGAATTAAATAGTGGACAGATGGCAAAATTTTCCGATTTTCCGAACAGACGATATATTTCTTATAGCTTTAAATTAATTTCCGACTCCAACAAGGCTGTTTATCCGCAATCCGCAACACCCCTAATGTCCGATGCTAACCCGATTTTTGAATCCTGTCTTAAAACTCAAGCCTGCCTGTCAAAAGGTGAATTTGAGCCAATAAATGTATGTGAAAAACTGGCGAAAATAAACAGCTACAATCACCGCGCCAAAGGGCAAAATATTCTGTTCAGCGATGGCGTGGTCAGATTCACAACGCAAAGAATGTTCGCTCAAAACGATGATATTTTCACCATCAGAGATCTGAACGTCTATCGCGGCAACGAAAAACCAGACAACGAAGCGGATATTTTCCTCGTACCGTAATCAATCGGCGACATCAGAGCCTGAAGCGAAAGCGACAGGAGCGTTTTGTTCCCCCAAAATAAAAAACCCCGACCAGCGGCCGGGGTTTATAAAAAGCATAAGTTGTACCAATTTGTATTATTGTTTATCCGCCTTATAAAAGCCCCGGCACGGAATGTCTATCTGCTCCTTACCCTTGATCTTTATATGCAGCGTATCCGCAAACACCCGCAGCTTGCCTTCGCGAGCGGGAGGAGTTATTTCCGCTTCAAACTCAAAACGATTCTTGGTCTCTTTCTGACTCAAAACCTTTATTATGCCCTTATCTGAAACAGCCGATTCAATATCAATCTTCTCATTATAATTGCTGATTAGATAAATCGTCCGCTTTTGAGCCTCTTTTACAACAGCATCACGAACTATAATCGCGCTGGGCGATGCCTCAAACTCCCGCATACAGACATAATCAACCTTGACAGTTCTGCAGGTCGGGTGATTGATTTCAATCAGAACCGTACCGATGAGAAACCGCTTGAGATTTTCAACATTCACCTTTGGCTTAAGTATATGAGTCTGAGAAACTTTGTTCGGGTCGAAATCAAACTTAAAAACATCTCCCTGCGATGTAATCTTTGTAATCGCATAACTTTCGTTATCAATGCTCTTGAGTGTTATATCCTTTGCTCCGCCGTTTGCTGCGACCAAAGACAAACTGAGTTTCTCCGGCTCGACCTGAACCTGAGACCTAACAAACGCCTTTATTTCAAGCTCTGCCTTGGCATTGTTCGGGTCGTTGCTAAAAACAAAAACATTCTGCGTGGTCGCACCCTGGAACTTCGGAGCATGGAAACTTACTTTCAATGTGCCGC
Organism: Phycisphaerae bacterium; assembly: GCA_041661665.1. Taxonomy (GTDB): domain Bacteria; phylum Planctomycetota; class Phycisphaerae; order Sedimentisphaerales; family UBA12454; genus GWC2-45-44. Next base: position 37,796 of record JBAZTW010000020.1, read on the forward strand.
TTTCGCCAGGTTCATACCTTTTCTTCTGCAGGTCCGGCACAGTGCATTTGCAGGTGCCTTTCGTATTGGTAATCTCAAGAATGCCGGTGCCGGCATTGGTAAAGATAAAATTGCAGTCATTTAGACTATCAGGCGTAACATTGCCGAAATCGTGAACGACCTCTTTAAACTTTATCATCGCACCAGCTGGAACGGGTTCAGCCTTCTTAACTACAACATCATTTACATCCTTTTCCCCCTTGGCCCTTTTCGACAAAATTGTTTTTTTGTTCCCTTTGTCTTTGGACTTCGCCGCCAAAACATCGCCCTGACACAAAACAGACAACACAATCAATGCTGACATAACCGACAGAACCAAAAACCTGTAAAATTTGCCGCTCATAATCTTTTCTCCGATAAAAATCCAAGACAAGTTCATTTTAAATACCAAAGCCGTTATACTACCATAAAAAACAACATCAGCAACAAAATTTTGGGCGGTTTTTTTGCGGTTTTCTGCTGACTTTTACCCCGCCGTTTGTACTTAAATATCAATCTCCTCAACTTTCATCGGCTTAAATCTCTGCAAGTCGGCAACCTGATTCTTGCCAATCCGCACATCGAGAATAACCGTATTATCGCCGAACTGCCTGTCGATTATTTCCGCTGCCGATTCAAGATAACTTTGAATTTTACCATCCGCAGCGTTTATGGTAATTCTCAAAGTCGCCAGACCGCCTTCGTAAATCTCCAGCGTTTTTGCCTTGAGCAAATCGAGATTCATACCTGTTTTTGCGGATATGCATATCGCATCGGGATAAATCGTCTGCAATAATTCAAGCTGCGAATCCTTGGCGACAACATCAGCCTTATTGAGCAGGACAAGCGTGGTCTTGTCTTTGCAGCCTATTTCATCGAGAACCTTTTTGGCGTTTTGTGCCTGGTCGTGTGCCTCGGAGTTCGAGACATCGACAACGTGCAGCAGCAAATCGGCGTTCACTGCTTCTTCAAGAGTCGCCTTAAACGACGCGACAAGCTGATGCGGCAGATTCCTTACAAAGCCGACCGTATCGCTGAGCAGAACTTTTTTTGAACCCTCGATAGTCCACTGTTTTGTTCGCGTATCGAGCGTCGCGAACAATCTGTTTTCGACATAAACATCGGCATCGGTAAGCGCGTTCATCAAAGTGCTTTTGCCTGCGTTTGTGTAGCCGACTATGCAGATTTTGAACAGCCCGCCTCTATTGTCTATCTCTCTTATTTTTCGAGCGTCGATTGAGGCAAGTTCCTTTTTAAGTTCGGTCAGTTTTTTGCTGATGAGCCTTCGGTCAATTTCAAGCTGTTGTTCGCCCGTTCCGCGAGTGCCTACTCCGCCCGATGCCGCTGCGCCTGTCACGGTATCCAAGTGCGACCACATCCGGGTAAGTCTTGGGTATGTATATTCAAGCTGTGCAAGGGCGACCTGCAATTTTGCCTGTTTTGTTCTCGCCCTGCTTGCGAAAATATCGAGAATCAACTCGCTTCTGTCGATTACTTTTACGCCTATGATTTCCTCAAGCTCGCGAATTTGCGCAGGCGACAGGTTGTTATCGAAGATTACGACATCAGCCTTATTTGCCTTCGCCCTTTCGCCGATGTGCTTGGCCTTTCCGGTGCCGATATACGTGGCGGAGTGGGGCTTGTGAATTTTCTGCAAAACCCTGTCAACAACCATCGCCCCGGCGCTTTCGACAAGAGCAACCAGCTCGGCAAGATTATCTGAGTATGTGTTTTTTAAGACTGCTCCGACTAACAGAGCCCGTTCGTTTTGTACCGATATATTTTCCTGAAAATTTTCCAATTTACATCAGCTCCATTTAAACTTTTAACTTTTTGTAACATCCGGCTCAAGTCCCAAATCTTTTATCATTTGCAAATCCGCCTCAACCGCCCTGCCGGCTGTTGTAAGATAAACATCGCCGCTGATTATTGATGTAGTCCCCGCGTAAAATATCCAGCTCTGCATATCGCGAAGATTAAGAACACGCCCGCCGGCAGCTTTTATATGAACTTTCGGCAGAATAATCCGGTATAAGGCTATAAGTCGCAAAATTTCCAAAGGCTTCATCGGGGGCATATCGCCCATCGGAGTACCAGGTATCGGACTTAAAAAATTCATCGGCATCATATCCGCATCAAGCTCGCGAAGCTCAAAGGCCATATCAAGCCTGTCCGTTTCTGTTTCGCCGATGCCGAAGATTCCGCCGACACATAAACCAAGGCCCGCCTTTTTGGCAGCCTTCACTGTTTCAACTCGAGATTCGTAACTGTGCGTTGAAACTATATTTTTGAAATGATTTCTCGATGTTTCAACATTGTGGTTATATCTGCTCATACCAGCCTTCTTAAGCCGCATAAGCTGCTGATAATTTACAATCCCAAGCCCGCCGCAAACATCTATCCCCACTTCATTTTTTATCACTGGTATAAGTTTTTCAAGCCTCACCAATTCTTCTTCGCTGACTGCTCTGCCGCTATAAACTATACAAAAATGAGGAACACCCTTTTCTTTGGCGGCTTTGGCAGCAGCGATAATTTTATCATCGCTCATTAATTCGGTTTTTTTAAATGATGTGTTATGCTTGCCCGACTGAGCGCAGAATTTGCAATCCTGGCTGCATCCGCCGAGTCTGGCGGGAACAATTGAGCAGACTTTTATCTTCCTGCCGAAGAATTTCAGGCGTATCTGATTCGCCCAGTACAAAATATCCCAGAGGAAACTTTCGTCGAGCGAGAACAGGTACTCGCCCTGACTTCTATCGGCCAGATTGCCGGCCAGCACATTTTCAGCAATTTTCGTAATCTTTTCGTTCACAATATAACTTTCCGACCGACTAATTCCGTCAAATTCAATGCACAATTTTTATAATACTCGGCGCTCAAATGCACAGTCTGCCATTTTTTACTGCGCCGAGTCGCGCCTTTTTTATAATCTTCGAGCCTGACCGCGATAAACACATATCTTTTTCCATCAAGCTCAAAAATCTCTCTGCCATCCGTATCAACATCGATATTCTCAAGGTCATAAACAAAAATAAACAGACCCTGATATTTATTTTCGAAAATTTTTACCCAGCCCTCAAGCCCCTTGACATCATCGCTCGTCGCCCAATTCTGCAAACTGCCGAAGGATGCGAAGGTCTTGCCGGAAAATTTACGCCCCTTTATTTCCGCCATATAGGCGACTTCGCCCGGCGGGGAAAACACAAAATCAAAACTTTTAATATTACCCTTTGAGTATGTAAATCTTTTGTGCTGGTCTATCGGAATATATTTGAACCCGTTATCCTTCAGCCAGGACTCAAACGCCTTTTCATAGTGAGTGCCTGCGGTCAAAGACATAACCACTACCTCATCTGTTCAAAAAATTCCTTTTCCGATATAGTCTGCTGACTGCCGTCAGCCATATTCTTAACAACCAATTGACCGGCCTTATATTCCTGCCCGACAATAATACACTTTGCAGCATTAACCACTGACGCCTGCTTCATCTGCTTGCCCAACGCTCCGCCTTTATAGCTGAAGTCCGCCTTAACGCCTGCCCTGCGAAGTTTCGCCGTCAGCGTCAACGCCTCGCTCTGCAAACTCTCTTCCGCAAAAACCACAAAGCAATCAATTCCGCCCGCTGCAATATTTTTCAGCAGGCCTTTTTCTTCAAGTATAATGCCCAGAACGCAGTCGCCCATTCCGCAGCCGGTCGCCGTGATTTTCTGTCCGCCGAAATCCGCAAGCAGATTATCATATCTTCCGCCCCCGCAAATCGCCCGCATCTCGCCTGCCTTATCGTAGATCTCGAAAACTATGCCGGTGTAATATGCCAGCCCTCTGACAATACCGATATCGAATTTGCATAAATCAGCAATACCCATCGTTTCGAGCCAGCCGAAAAGTTTTTTCAGTTCATCAATCGCCTTATTGGTATTCTCATCAGCACCAGCAATATTCTTGAGCTTCTCAAAACTATCAACGCTCATCAAAGTAATAATTTTTGCTATCTTGTCGGCATCAGCAACCGCCTCTTCCAGCATCTTTTTAAATGTTTCCTGCGGTATCTTGTTTTTCTTGTCAAGCACAGCATAAACAGAATTAAGCTTTTCCTTTTCAATGCCGAAATGTTCAAGCATCGCCGCAATCAGCCTCCTGCTCGAAATACGCACCGAAATATCATTAGCCGTCAATCCCGCCGCCAGCAAATAATCAGCAGCACAAAAAATTATTTCCGCATCCGCCAGACAATCCTCAACACCGATTATATCAACGTTCCACTGAAAAAACTCACGAAGCCGACCCTTTTGAGGCCTTTCAGCCCTGCACAGCCGCGGCACGGAAAACCACTTTATCGGCCTCGGCAGCGCGTTTATCCGCTGATTCACCATTCGTGCAAGCGTAGGCGTTATCTCAGGCCTAATCGCAAGCATCCTGCCCCCGCGGTCCTCAAACGCGAACAACTGCGAAGCAATTTCATCGCCGCTCTTCTGCTGATACATCGCCAGATATTCGAAAATCGGGCCATCGTATTCAACAAAGCCGTTGCGAAGCGAGACCTTCTTCCAGAGGTCGGCAATAAAATTCCGCTTTGCCATATCCTCAGGATAAAAATCTCTCGTCCCTTTTACCGACTGTATATTCATACAATTCCTATTTCTTATCTCTGTGTCCTCTGTGGCTATTTCTTTTTTCTGCGATTCTTTGCCGCATTAACCGGATGGTCTGACTTATTATTGTCATACTTCACCTTCATATATTCTTCCATCTGCTTGTCATTAGTGAAGTGCAGCGAATAATCGTATTCTTCGCCGGTCAGTTCGCAATCAACCGTCTTATATCCCCGACAAATCTTAGGTCTTCTTTCATAAATTCGACAGCGATGGTTTTTCTCGGACAGATGCCTGCATTTATTTTTGATATTTATATACCAGTCGCCTTTTTCTACAAACACCGAAATATCCTTATGCGTCAGATACCAGCGAATATCATCGAAATCGCCTCTTTCCGTCGGCTTTTCAATAGGCAGCGCAACATATCGGCAGCAAAGTGCCTTACATGTATGACACAAAACCTTTTTAGCCTTTTTCGTCTTTTTCCTTTTAGCCATTATTACCTTCAAATTTTAACAAAATCTATGAATTGGTTATTATAGGCAAACTTATTAAATTCGTCAATAAGAAGGAAATAATAAGGATTTACAATGTTTTTTGCCACAAAGGCACTAAGACACAAAGAAACAAGACTTCAGACTTTAGATTTCAGATTAAAACTGATTTCTGACATCTGACTTCTGAAAGCTTTTTTCTGACTTCTGACTACTGAATGCTGAATACTGTCTTTCGACGCTGATTTCGCTGACCTGTCATTAGCCTGCCGAAACGGTCATAATAGTTATATGTATGGAAATTAGTATGATTTCCCCAGATTTCCCTATCCGCTCTGCATTGGGGCTGACGGAGCGTAGCTGAGCCAGCCCCAATACAACAGTCATCTTCGCAATTCTTCTATGCCAACGAATATCTCATGGTCGAGGTATTCATCAGACAGGTACAAATTGAACGACTCGATATCGCCGTTCTCTCATGTTGAGCCATGCTCAATTAACACCTACCTCCACATCTATCTTCTGACCAAACCATGTAACACTTTCCTGCAACATCCTCCAATCGGTTTGGTAATAATAACCTGGCGTATTCGGAGCGGTCATCGTAAAGGTAAAGGTCTTGGTCTGGCCGGCAGCAATTGAATCACTTGGACCCAGAAGCTGCCGAGTCGCGGCAAAAGGATCAGAGTTATCGACAGCTCCCAATTTGAAGTTAGTGGCTTGCGTCCATGTTGTTGTGCCTTCGTTTCGAACCGTAATATGCACGGTAAACACACTGCCTGCCGAAACTACCGACGGAATATCATGAGATATGATGCGCGCCCCTTTGTCAGGTTTGGCCACAACCTTAATAGTGTGGGGATGACTCTGACCGAACCACGCTACACCATCCTGCACCATACGCCATGTTCTACTATATGTACCAGGAGTCGCGGGAGCTGTAAGAGTCATGGGAAAAGTTTTTTCCCCATATCTGGCAATAGACTCGCTCCCACCCAGGAGCCATCGCCCAACGCCGAATAGTGTATCAGAGGTACCGAGACGATAAAGAGCGGCTTGGGTCCAGGTAGTGGTGCCAAGGTTCATAACAGTAACATTCGCATCATAAGTCAGGCCTGACACCATAAAATCGGGAATCGTATCTTCAAGAATAGTCGCACCACGAGCAGCGCCAACTCCCAGCGAACCAACTATAGGGTCTCCACCCTGGACGGGTAATTGATATATTGTGTCAATAAAAGG
>JBAZTW010000021.1:0-41474 GCA_041661665.1 Phycisphaerae bacterium
AGCAATAGCAGCCTTGCGGTTGATAGAAGTATCTCGTTCATCACAGATAATTTTGCCTTTGTCTTTGGGAAATATTACTGGCCCAAATCCTGCAAAACCAACAATCCCCAAAAGAGCAAAACCAGTAAGCGCTTTAGGCATTCCAACTTTACTATATAAAATCGCAACAGCTATAAGACTGCTTACAACTGCTAAAGATATAGTAATTACAAATAACCAAGCTATTTTTTGTGTCCTATTCATGACTTTTACTCCTGCCATATTGAACCAAAATTGCAGTGTGATAGACCACGGACGCAATAAATACCAGTACGCCAAATAAAAGCATAAGCATCCATAAAGGCACCTCAGCGTTCAACCCCCATACCAAATTCGCCACGACGAGCGATATGCCCACCACAACCAGAATACTTGCTAACGAAATTGTCGCTGCAACTTTTTGAATAGCAATGTCCCGCTCATCGGTGTCAACTTCATCTTTTCTTTGCTTCTTTATCGCAAAGTAAAGACCGCCGGAAAACACAATAAAAAGAATTGTTAGACACGTTATGCGAACAGGCAATGGCACGCACCGCCCGAAAAAGAATTTTGGTATCAGCAACAGAGCCAACGATGCCATTGTTAAAAGCATACCGATAATAGTAACCACAGCAAATTTTTGTGTCCTATTCATGATTTTTACTCCTGCCGTAGAGAACGAGAATTACTACAGAATATACAAAGACACTAATATATGTTGTAACGCCTAAAAGTACAGGCAGCCAAATTACAACCAAACCATCAGAAGGAACAATTAACCATCTCATGTAAAGAAAGGAGGCTAAAAGACTCAGGAAGCCAATGTGAAGTGCCTTTGTTTGTATTAACAAATCGCGCTCATCGAAAGAGATTTGGTGGGCATGGTGTTTTTTTGACCATATTTCAGAAAAGAGCAGAATTGCGAGAATGATAATTACCCATATGTCTGTTAGCCCAGCAATGAGCTTCAATGCATACGACTCTCCACAGCTTGCCCACACCCAGCTAACAAATATAAAACTCATTACCAGAAGAACCGCCAAACAAATTAGATTAAACAAAGCCATTTTTTGCGCCCTGTTCATAATCATCTCCTTAAAATCTGACGTAATGTAACTTTCACAAGACATAATGTACGCTATGGATTACATAATGTCAAGTAAATTTTACATTTTCAAGGAAAATTTCCAGAATTTGCTGTAAGTCCTTGTCTTAAAATATGTTATTTTCATTATAAAATGGTAATTATTGACAGTTCAGGGCGTTTTTTTATACTGGTATTGTGAAAGCGAAAAATAAAAAAGTGAGGTGTGAGGTGCTAAACAAATGGCAAAAGCATTTTGAAGCCTGAAATTACGAACGTTTCGCAGCACGGCTTCTGGATTTTTTTAAAAGACAAAGAGTACTTTCTGCCTTTTGAAAAGTTTCCGTGATTCAAAGAAGCCAGTATCGGCGAGTTGGCAGGTGTGGAACTTCTGCATAAGACACATCTCTACTGGCCAAGCCTTGATGTTGACTTATCCATTAGCATCATCGAGCAGCCGGAAAAGTATAAACTGATTGCGAAATAAAAAAACCGCGTGGGCTAAAGCCCACCCTACAAAATTTTTTAGACAGGATAACAGGATTGACGGGATAACCACAGAGATATAAATTATTGAAGATTGAAAATAGCTCTGCCGCAGGCAGACTCCAAAAATCTTCAATCTTAAATCTTCAATTTTCAATCAGTCTATCTTTTATTCATCGGGGTATATTCTCTTTTTTCGGCGATGTTTTTGTAAGCGGGTCGGACGATTCTTCCGCCGCTGACGCACTCTTCGATAATGTGAGCGCACCAGCCTGTAATTCTTGAGACAGCGAAAATCGGGGTGTAAAGTTCCGGCGGAATATCAAGCATTCTGTACACAAAGCCGGAATAAAAATCGACATTTGGACAAACCTTTTTGTCGGACTTTTTAATCTTCTGGAAGATTTCCGGTGAAATCCTTTCGACTAACTCGTAGAGGTCGAATTCCCACTGAAGGTCTTTTTCCTTGGCTAATTTCGCCGCCTGTTTTCGAATCAAGGCTGTTCTTGGGTCTGAAATTGTATAGACCGCGTGGCCAAGGCCGTAAATCAGGCCTGAGCCGTCGAAGGCTTCCTTTTTGACGATTTTGGCGAGGTAATCGGCGACTTCGCCTTCATCGTCATATTTTTTGACGTTCTTTTTTATATCATCCATCATCTCCATAACCTGGATATTCGCTCCGCCGTGTTTGTGGCCTTTCAGTGAGCCGAGAGCAGCGGCAATGCAGGAATAAACATCGGTATCTGTTGAAGCGACGACGTGAGTAGTAAAAGTGGAGTTATTTCCGCCGCCGTGTTCCGCATGGAGCATAAGGCACAAATCGAGCAGGTCGGCTTCCATTTTATTAAATTTTTTATCCGGCCTGGTTAGCATTAAAAAATTCTCAGCGGTCGAGAGCTTTTCATCGGGTGTGTGGATATAGAGGCTGCCCCTGTCGTAATAGTGGCACTTTGCCTGGTAAGCGTATGCTACAAATGTCGGAAAACGGGCAATCAGGCCGATGCACTGCCGAAGGACGTTTTTCAGGGAGCGGTCTTCGGGCGTTTTATCATAGGAATAAGCGGCCAGAACACTTCTTGCCAATTTGTTCATAATGTCGCTGCTGGGGGCCTTAAGAATCATATTTTCGGTAAAGCCTTCGGGCAAATCCCTGTGTTTGCCGAGCAGTTTATAGAACTTTGTAAGTTCTTTTCTTTTAGGTAATTCGCCGAACATCAGCAGATATGCGGTTTCCTCGAAGCCGTGCCTTTTTTCTTTTTGGCAGCCGGCTACGAGGTCTTCTATTTCCATACCTCTGTACCGGAGTCTGCCTTCAACGGCGACTTTTTCACCTTCGTTGATGATATAGCCGTGGACATCTCCGACCTGCGTAAGGCCAGCCAAAACACCTGTGCCGTCTGCATTTCTCAGGCCGCGTTTGACTCTGTATTGTTCATAAAGCTGTGTAGCTATTTTGTTGTTCTGTTTGGCAACCTTTGTCAGTTCCGTAAGAAACGGGTCTTTTTGGGGTTTTTCTTCGACAATTCCCTCGACTTCGGTGATTTCCGTCTTTATTTTCGCAGACTTTGCCATTTTTCATACCTATAAACAGGATTATTGGTTGAATGCCCCGCCGCACGGTGAGACGGCATAATATAAATGATGAGCCTGTTTTATGCAAGAGGGAAAATTAGGGGTTGTCCGATTCTTGACTTGTTTGTGGTTTTCTGCGATACTATTGGTTTATAATTTTCGGAGAAAAGCGGAAAAATGAAAGCAACAGAAATGAAAAAGGGAGCGACCGTTAAAATCGACGGGAAGCTCTACATAATTGTAGATTTTGACCATGTCAAACTCGGCAAAGGCGGCGCTGTTTATCAGACAAAGCTTAAAGGTCTTCTCGATGGGCTGATAATAAACACCAGAATCAGGTCGGAAGATACTATCGAAGAGGCGGATTTGGATAAGCGGAAATTTTCGTACCTGTATTCCGAACCCAACGGGCATATTCTGATGGACTTGGAAACTTACGACCAAATTACGCTCGATGACGATGCGTTCGGCGATGGCAAAAAATATCTAAAGCCGAATACCGAGCTGCTTGTGAGTATGTATCAGGAAAAGCCGGTTATGATAACACTGCCCAATTCGGTTGACCTTACGGTTGTGGAGACTCCGCCTGAGATTAAAGGGGCGACAGCGACAGGCCAGAGAAAACAGGCGACTGTCGATACCGGAGCGGTGGTATCGGTTCCCGCGTTTATAAAAAACGGCGATGTTATCCGTATTGATACTCGAACCGGCGAATATGTAACAAGAGCGTAAAAAAATAATTGAAAAATGAAGATTGAAGAATGAAGAATTATTATTTTAAATAGTCTCGCCGCAGGCGAATCCATAAATCTTCAATCTTAATTTTTTCAATTTTCAATTAAATCTTTTAGGTACTTCAAATATGTCTGCCAGCAAAATTAGTGGTTTTCTTGTAAAACTTTTTGGTTCGCGGAATCAAAGACTTGTAAAAGGTTATATGCAGACGGCTCTTGAGGCGGCACAGTTCGAAGAAAAACTCAAATCGCTCGATGATGCCGGTCTGATGGCCAAGACGGGGGAATTTAAAAACAGATTGTCAGCGGGTGAAAGCGTTGAGCAAATTCTTCCACAGGCTTTTGCGGTTGTTCGTGAGGCAGCAAGGCGAAATATCAATATGCGGCACTTCGATGTGCAGCTTATCGGCGGAAACGTATTATACGACGGAAGAATAGCGGAGATGGCCACGGGTGAAGGAAAAACGCTTGTCGCTACGCTGGCGGCATATTTAGTGCATCTTGGCGGTAAAAAAGTTCACGTCGTTACGGTCAATGACTACCTGGCGAAACGCGACAGCGAATGGATGGGGCCTGTTTATACGTCGCTTGGCCTTACGGTAGGAGCGATTCAGGCGGATATGGATACGGCAGGCGATGAACGCAAAGGACAGTACGCCTGCGATATAACTTACGGCACGAATAACGAGTTCGGATTCGATTATCTGCGCGATAATATGAAAGTTCACGCCGAGCATCTGGCGCAGGGGCCTTTGGATTACGCGATTATCGACGAAGTTGACTCGATTCTCATCGACGAAGCGAGAACGCCTTTGATTATTTCGGGCCCGGCGCTCGACGACGTGAGCAGATACAAAAAAGGCGATTCGGTCGCAAGGCAGATTATCAAACTGCAAAGCGATTACGACCGCACAAAACATCAAATCGACACGGCCCAAAAAATCATCGCAAACGCACAGGGCGAACTGGCCGAATCGAAAAAAGCAAAAGACGACAGCAGACAACAGTCCGCGCAGGCTATGATAGAAAAGACACAAAAGGAAATTGAAACTTTTGAGAGCAGACTTACAGGGGTCAAACAATACTACGAAGTGGAGTATGACCGCAAGAGCGTCAATCTCAACCACGACGGCATAGGGGCGGCTCAGGATTTGGTCGGGGTGGGTTCGTTTTTCGTCGGGGCAAATACCGAATGGAAACACCTCATCGAGCAGAGTTTGCGGGCACATATAGTCTTTGAAAGGGAAAAAGATTATGTCGTGATGGACGGCAAGGTTGTAATCGTCGATGAATTCACGGGCAGACTTATGCACGGCAGGCAGTGGTCGGACGGTCTTCACCAAGCGGTCGAGGCCAAGGAAAATGTAACTATAAAAGAGGAAAGCCAGACTCTTGCGACAATTACGCTGCAAAATTTCTTCCGCCTGTACGGCAAGATATCGGGAATGACCGGCACAGCCATTACAGAGGCTGATGAATTTATGCAGATTTATAAACTTGAGGTCATTACCATACCGACGAACAAACCCTGCGTTCGCAACGACAGCGAAGATATGATTTATAAATCAATGAAAGAAAAATTCGATGCGATAGTCGAGGAAATTCACAGTGTAAGCTCCAAGGGTCAGCCTATTCTTGTCGGCACGATAAGTGTCGAAAAGAGCGAAGCGCTTTCAAACGCCCTTACCAGAAAATACGGAGTTGAGCACGAAGTTTTAAATGCCAAGCAGCACGCAAGGGAAGCGTTGATAGTTGAAAAGGCTGGTTGGCAGCATACAAACCGGTCGGGGCAGCTTTGCGGAAATGTTACGATTGCCACGAATATGGCAGGCCGGGGAACGGATATAAAACTCGCCGCCGGTGTCGCGGATATCGGCGGACTGCATATCGTTGGTACGGAACGCCACGAATCGAGACGAATTGACAATCAGCTTCGAGGTCGAGCAGGCAGACAGGGAGACGCAGGTTCGAGCCAGTTCTTTTTGAGCTTTGATGATGATTTACTCAAAATTTTCTCACCGGAGTGGACTATAAAGGCGTTGTCGTGGGTCGGCTGGGAAGAAGGAATGCCTATTCAGCATCGACAAATAAGCAGAGGAATTGAAAAAGCGCAGAAAAAAGTCGAGCAGCGAAATTTTGAGACTCGAAAGAGTCTGCTCGAATATGATGAGGTAATGGATTATCAGAGGAAGAATTTTTATTCGCGAAGAAGACAGATTATCGAAGGCATCGGGTTGAAGGAAATGATAACCGAGATGATTAACTCGGCTATTGAAAAAGCCTGCATCGATATGCTCAATGAGAAATACCGTTATGTCTGCGCAGCGGAATGGGCGAGAACTATCTTCGGCATAGACCTCAATTCCAAACGCATCGAAGGCCTGGATGTCGAACAAATCGAAGAGCTTATCAAGAAAAACGCCAAAGGAGAGGCTTCCAACAACATATCCGTAACGCTGGGCGAATATCTCGAAGATTTTGAAGACCGCAGTACGTGGAACATCGATTCGTTATGCAAATGGGCAATGAGCGCGTTCAGCGTGAACCTGTCGGGCAGCAAAGTAAGGCAGATGACCGCGGAAGAAATCGAGCAAAATCTTATCGAAGCATCGGCTGAACAGATTGATAAAAAAGACTGCTCTCAGTTAAATGTTTTTCTCGATGAAGACTTCGGCGTTAAATCGTTCGCTGGCTGGGCAAATAATAAATTCGGCATCAGTCTGAACGCCGGTGAATTGAAAGAACTGAAGCAGGCACAAATCGCCGATGAGCTTATCGCGCAGATTCAGGCGAAATATACTCAGCGGGAAGTTGAGTATCCGGTAGAATTCGCGATGAGTATGACATATCGGCCTGACGGCGTGAATATTTATGGCTTTGAGAGTCTCTCAAAATGGGTACTCGAAAAATTCGGAAAAGATATGCCTGTTTCGCATCTGCAAAATTCATCGCCGGCGGCAATCGCCAAAGAGCTTTTACAAATCAGTCAGGAATATCACGATAGCGGATTGGCCAATGAAATTGATGGTAAAATAATTTCAAGTTTCGATAAAGAAAAACTGGCCGCATGGGCATCGGAAAGATTTAAAACAAAAATATCCCCTGCCGAGCTGAAAGATGGAGAAAAAACAAAAGAAAAACTGCTGGCCGCTGGTTTTGACTTTTTGCGGAAGGAACTGGCTGACCTGGAAAGATATGTTCTTTTGCAGATTTACGATTCGACATGGAAAGACCACTTGTATTCGATGGACCATCTGAAGGAAAGCATCTTTATGCGTGCTTACGCTGAAAAAGACCCCAAGATTGAATACAAGCAGGAGGGGTTCAGGATGTTCCGCGAGATGCTGAATTTGATTGACGAAAAAGTTACGGACACAATTTTTAAGGTTCGTCTTGAAGCTGGCACAAGGTCTAAAAATGTTTTCGGCGCCGGCAGAACGCAGCATCAGGAAGTAAATCAGTTTGAATTATCCGAACGTCAGAGAGCGGCGGCACAGGCTCCGCAAGGCGAAGCGACAAAGGTTAAACAGATAAAACTTGAACAGCCGAAGACCGGAAGAAACGACCCCTGTCCCTGCGGCAGCGGTAAAAAATACAAAAAATGCTGTGGAAAATGAAAAAAATTGAAAATTGAAGATTGTAAATTGAAAAATCGATGAATCACCTTACGGTGATGCCGTTTTATAAAATTTATCGGCGCAGCCGATTCAATAAACTTTCATTTTTCAATCTTCAATTTATATTTCTGCGCCGGCTTTTACTGACTGCTTATTGCCTGCTTTTTGCTGCTTTTTGCTGCTTTTTGACATCTCCATCAGCTTCTGCATTCCGAGATTGAACTTTTCCTTGAACTCTTTGGAATCCATACCAGAAAAATTAGCCTGTGCTTTTGCGCAGGCCTTGTCGTACAGTCCGCTAAAACTTCCCACACTATCCGACTGGTCGGCTGAACCGCTTACATAGCCACCTGAACCACTATTCACCCTGCCGTTCGGGGCAAGATAATAAATGGCTGTGGCAAAGCCTGCAAAATAAACTACCAGCAAAAATATAAATTTACTTCTCCAGCCCATAAAACCCCCAAAAATAACCATATTATCGGTATTAGAGAGCTACTACCTTCCGTTGAATATATACAAAATAATATGGGAAAATGCAAATGACACTGATAGCAGTCGATAGCCTGCAGTAAATAGTCAATAGAAATTTGACGGATATAACCGAGAATTTCTTGACAATTAGTGTCCAATGTTAAAAAATAGGATATATGTATATTTGTCCAAGTTGTCAAACTGTTCTTATTCAAGCCCAAAACCAATTCGGCTGGTTTTGGTTTTGCCCCTCTTGCCATGGAAGTTGCTCTACCATAGAACTTATTCGCAAAGCGATACCAGCAAAACTGGTAAATCAATTATGGCAAAGAGCAAAAGATGAAAATATCCAACATAAACGCAAATGTCCTTCCTGCACACAATTGATGAGCGAAGTCGCAATTGTCAGCGCTGACAAAACAGAATATCTTGATGTATGCGTAACGTGTCGAATGTTATGGTTTGATACGCAGGAATATCAAAGATTGCCGAAAAATCCCATAGAGCCGGGCGAAAACGATTTTCTGAAAAAAATGACACCAGAGCAACGTGAACAATATGCACTTGCGAAGTTGGGGATGTTAAAAGAACGACAGGAAATGGAAGAACAAGTGCAAAAGGAGTTAAACGACAGTATAAATGCCATAAGAAGCCCCTACTTTGCCTTGGCTAAAATTATAGAGTTTATTTTCTGGACTTTGCTCAAACGATAATTTTGCGTTCTTGACGTTAAAAATTAGGCTGTTATAATAGCTTTTTTATGAAATTTGGTTAAGGAAAATGGACTTATATCAGGCGATAAAAACACGGTATTCGTGCAGAAGCTATCAGTCAAAGCCGATTGAAGCAGACAAACTTGTGCGAATTCTCGATGCGGCAAGACTGGCTCCTTCGGCGAAGAATTTGCAGGATTGGCGATTTGTTGTCGTTTCTGATGAGAAAAAACGCAGCCAACTGGCTGTCGCTGCTTATGACCAAATGTTCGTTGCAACCGCCCCTGTTATTTTTGTCGGCTGCTCGAATAACGATTACGCAATGCGGTGCGGCGAAAAAATCGCTCCGATAGACCTTTCTATCGCTATGGAGCATATCGCACTGGCGGCTGCGGCTGAAGGCCTGGCGACCTGCTGGATTGGTTCGTTTTATCCGGAGAAAGTG
Organism: Phycisphaerae bacterium; assembly: GCA_041661665.1. GTDB lineage: Bacteria > Planctomycetota > Phycisphaerae > Sedimentisphaerales > UBA12454 > GWC2-45-44. Next base: position 9,144 of record JBAZTW010000021.1, read on the forward strand.
AGGCAGATTCTCGGTATTCCTGAAAATGTCAGGATTGTTGAACTTATGCCGATAGGTTATCCCGCTGATAAGGAAACACATAAGCCGCGGGAAGCGTTGGAAAAAATTGTCTGCTATGAAAAATGGAAATTTTAGAATGACCGCTCCATTACTGTCGCGGCTCTGTTTGCTCTTTCAAAATTAGATTTTAATTGTCGATTTAAATCCCGGGGACGTGGTGTAACGGGAGCACACTGCGGTCGCATCGCAGGAATGTGGGTTCGATTCCCATCGTCTCCATTCTGCGTCGCTCGCCAAGGGCGAGCTATGCAGAATGCCCTTCGTAGCTTTTTAGGAAATGCGTATGGCTTTTTTTGAATGGACTGACAAGCTTTCAGTCGGTGTTGAACAGATGGACATTCAGCACAAAAAACTTATCGCTATTATCAACAATTTTCATAATGCCATCAGCATAGGCAATGACAAATCTGCCGCACAAAATGCTGTTGACGGCCTTGTCAATTATATAAAACTGCATTTTGCCAAGGAAGAGGCGCTGATGCAAAAATATAACTTCCCGCAGCTTGAATTCCACAAGCAAATACACAAACGATTGGCTCAACAGGTTGTTGAATACGCAGAAAAATTAAAGGCTGGTCAGCCAATATTAAATCTCGATATGACAATGTTTCTCAAAAGCTGGCTGGAAAATCACATCGCAGAAACAGATAAAAAATACGGCCTTTATATTGCCGAGCAAAAACAGAAATTATGATTGCCGGCGAACTTCGTATTCTATTCGCATAACTACTTTTATAACAGGTGGTTAAGTTTTATTGCAAATCTAATAATCTTGTGGTAGTCTATTCCTTAATATATGGCAAAGAAAGCTCAAATAAATTTTGAAAAGTGCAAAGGCTGTGATTTGTGTATCGCAATCTGCCCTGTCGGAGCCGTTCACAAAGGCGGCAAAGGCAATAAAAAAGGCTTTGACTGCGTCGAAATCGAATTTGAAAAATGCACAGGCTGCGGCGCGTGCTACATCATCTGCCCGGACTGCTGCATTGATATTATAGAAAAATAGGCTGATAAATGGCTGAAAATAACATCGGTTCGGATTCCAAAAGAGTTCTGCTCAAGGGCAATGAAGCAGTCGGCGAGGCCGCGATTAAGGCTGGCTGCCAGTGCTACTTCGCATATCCGATAACCCCGCAAACCGAAACGCCCGAATATCTGTCCCGCAGAATGGAAACTGAAAACAGGGTCTTTCTTCAGGCGGAGAGCGAAGTTGCGGCGATAAATATGGTGTTCGGCGCTTCCGCTGCCGGTGCAAGAGTTATGACATCATCGTCTTCGCCGGGCATAAGTCTAAAACAGGAAGGCATAAGCTATATCGCGGGAGCGGAACTGCCCTGCGTTATCGTCAATGTCGTTCGCGGCGGGCCGGGGCTTGGCAATATCGAGGCATCGCAGGCTGATTATTTTCAGACCACGCGAGGCGGCGGACATGGCGATTATCGGTGTATCGCTCTTGCGCCAAACTCGGTGCAGGAATGTTATGATATGACAATGAACGCATTCGACTTGGCGGATTACTATCGAATGCCTGTGTTCATTCAGAGCGACGGCATTATCGGCCAACTCGTCGAGCCTTTTGAAATGCACCCCTATAAGCCGATGTTTGAAAAACTTCCGCCCAAAACATGGGCATTGACCGGCTGCGCGGGCAGAAAGCCGAATGTCGTCAGAACGCTTTATATGACCCCCGCTGACGGTCTGGAGATGCTCAACAGGAAACTTGAGCAGAAATATAAAAAAATTCAATCCGAACTGCGATGGTTTGAAAATTTCAACTGCGATGGCGCAGATTTGATTATCATCGCTTATGGCGCAACGAGCAGAATCGCGAAATCCGCTATCAAAAAACACAACGGTAACGGCAAAAAGGTCGGGCTTTTCAGACCGAGAACTATCTGGCCGTGGCCCGATATAGAGTTGGTAGAAATCGCGAAGAAAAATAAAAACGCTAAATTTCTCGTTATCGAAATGAGTATGGGGCAGATGCTGGAAGATGTGCAGCTTGCCCTGATGGATATTGTGCTGAAAAAAGATATTTTGTTTTACGGTATGGGCGGAGGATGGAATCCAACGCCTGAATCTATTTATGATAAAATCAGTGAAACGCTGAAAAAATGAATATAATAAAAACACAACCGAAATCAATTACGACCGAGTCAACGAAATACTGCCCCGGCTGCGGACACGGAATCGTTCTGCGGCTAATCGGCGAAATAATCGACGAGCTGGGCATCAGAGAAAAAATGATTCTCACTGCCCCCGTCGGCTGCGCGGTTGTGCTGTACGATTATATGCTCTGCGATGTCGTCGAATGCGCACACGGCAGAGCCCCTGCGGTAGCAACAGCATTAAAGAGAGTTCACCCGGACAAATTCGTCCTTGTCTATCAGGGCGACGGCGACTTGGCGGCTATCGGAACTGCGGAAATTATTCACGCTGCCAATCGTGGTGAAAATTTGTCAGTCATTTTTGTCAATAACGCGATTTACGGTATGACCGGCGGACAAATGGCGCCGACCACACTAATCGGCCAAAAGACCACAACCAGCCCATCAGGCAGAACGGCCAAAGGAATGGGCAAACCTATAAGAGTCTGCGAACTGCTGACAACGCTGGAAGAAACAAAATATCTCGAAAGAACGACTGTTCATTCGGTGAGAAATATCAACAAGACAAAGGCCGCGATAAAGAAAGTTTTTCAGAATCAGATGAATGGCGTGGGTTTTTCAATGGTCGAGATACTTTCGATGTGTCCGGTAGGCTGGAGAGTTTCGCCAACCGAAGCGCTGCAATTTATTGAAGAACAAATGATTAGTTATTTTCCGCCGGGCGTTTATAAAGATACTGATTGAAACCGCGGATTTGTATTAAAATATGGAAATTTTATTGTCAATACGGCATAGAAGTAAAGAAGCAAGGAATTAAGGATGTAAGGATTTTTAAGGCGGCTGGCTGGTTTTCCTTGCATCCTTACTTCTTTAATTCCTTACTTCCTTGGTTTAAATGTATTCTGTATGACAAATTTTGATTGATTTTAAAAATGTCTAACAAAGAAACAAACATATTGATAGCGGGGTTTGGCGGGCAGGGAGTAATTCTTGCCGGCAATGTTTTGGCGTATGCCTGTATTGACGCGGGCAAAAATGTCTGCGCGATGGCCAGCTACGGCGCCGAAGTTCGCGGCGGAACCGCAAAAGCGCTCATTTCAATATCCGATGAGGAAATTGATTCGCCGATAATCACTCGGCCAAATCTTGCGATGATTATGAACGCGCCATCGTACATAAAATATATAGACACAATTCTGCCAGGTTCGGTAGTGATAGTAAATTCGTCTATAATCGAAACCAGCCTGACAAAAAAATCCGGCCTCGACATCGTCGGCGTTGACGCGACAAATCTGGCTATCAAAATGGGCAATATAAAAGTCGCCAACATTATTATGCTCGGCGCAATGATAAAAAAAACCGGCATATTGCAGCCGCAGGCGGTTGCCGATGGAATGAAACGCGCTTTCTATAAGACCAAAAGAGGTTTGTACTATATCAACGAAAGCGCCTTTCGGATGGGGTTCGAGCTAATTCCATAGCAGACTTGGCCAAAAACGCCAAAACTGCCGAAAACCGATATTTTGCCGCCAAACCGCAATACCTTGCGATTCTGACAAAAAAAGTACAGAACCAATCTTTACTAACGTCTTAAATACTTGAATCGCTGCCGCCGACCTGCTAAAATGGGCTTGTTAGTTCTTTTTGGAGTTCAAATGGTTAAAAGTCCAATTGGTAATAAAAAAGAAACCTGCAGTTTTTGCGGCAGAGAAAAAAAACCTGTCGATGCTTTTGTCGAAGGTCCCGGCGGAGTTTATATCTGCCCGGAATGCGTAGAGCTTTGCTACAACATCGTTCGGCAGGAAAAGAAACGTTCCCGCCACTCCGGCATTATTCTCGATGAAGTTCCAAAGCCGAGGCAGATAAAGGAATTTCTCGACCAATATGTAATCGGTCAGGAAAAGGCAAAAAAAATCCTTTCTGTGGCAGTTCACAATCACTATAAAAGATTAGTACACACCGACAGCGAACAGGCTGATGTCGAGATTGATAAATCCAATGTGATTTTAATCGGCCCGACCGGCAGTGGAAAAACCCTGCTTGCCAAAACACTTGCGAGAGAATTGAATGTTCCGTTTGCAATCTGTGATGCTACTACGGTTACCGAGGCAGGCTATGTCGGCGAGGATGTCGAAAATTTCCTGCTGCGACTGCTCCAGAACGCTGATTACGATATTGATTCCGCTCAGCGCGGAATTGTTTATATTGACGAAATTGACAAAATTGGCAAAACCAACCAAAACGTTTCAATCACCCGCGATGTATCTGGCGAAGGCGTTCAGCAGGCTTTGCTGAAAATGCTTGAAGGCACAACAGCGAACATTCCTCCACAGGGTGGTAGAAAACATCCTGAACAGGCTTATATTCAGTTGGATACAACGCACATTTTGTTTATTTGCGGCGGAACATTTGTCGGCCTTGAAAACATTATCAAAAAACGGCTCGGCAAAAAAATGATTGGCTTCGGCTCGGAAAAGCAAAAAGCCGAGGACACAAAATCAGATTACTCAGGAATTCTCGAACAGGTCATACCGGAAGATATTATCGAATATGGTATGATTCCCGAAATGGTCGGCAGACTGCCGGTTGTTACTACGCTTGAAGCTCTCGACGAGGCCGCGCTTATCGACATTCTCACCAAACCAAAGAACGCGCTCGTCAAACAGTACAAAGCCTTCTTCAAAATGGAAAATGCCGAGCTGGATTTCACTCCTGATGCGCTGACGGCTCTTGCCAAAAAGGCGTTGACCAGAGACACTGGCGCAAGGGCATTGCGGTCGATTACCGAGCAACTAATGCTCGACCTTATGTATCGGCTGCCGGAAGAACCAAAGCCAGGCAAATATGTAATAAATAAGGATATAGTCGAAGGCAAAGAAGACTTTTTCGCAGCGAATCAAAAAACAAGAAAGGAATCAGCGTAAAACCAGAGATTTCACGGATGACACCTCTGCTGTTATTTCATCTGCCGGCAAATTACTTGCTTTTGTAAGTCTTTTACGGCACAATATTTAAAATTTTTCGACTAATTTTTATAAAGAGAACGGAACTTTTTCAGGTACAAATGGTCAAATTTATACAGGAACAATTGAAAAGCACCAGCGGCAATATCTCGATTGACGAGGCTTCGCTGTTGTCGCAGGCTATTTCCGGCAATGCCGAGGCAATCGAACGGCTGATTCTGAAATATCAGCAAAGAATTTACAACACGATATTGAAGATGTGCGGAAACGCCGATGATGCCGCAGAACTTACGCAGGATACTTTTGTAAGGGTTATGCAGGGTCTTAGAAATTTCAGGGCTCAAAGCAGTTTTTATACCTGGATGTTCAGGATTGCGGTCAATTTGACGCTGAACTTCTGCAAAAGAAATAAAAAAGTAAATTTTCAGCCGCTTGAGAATGAGCCTGACGAGCAGTTGAAACAGCAGTTGAAGGACTTTTTGATTGATAAAAATTCGCCGAACCCGCCGGATGTCGCAGCGGCAGGCGAAATACACAATATGGTATTGAAAGCTCTTGAAAAACTTGACGCTGACCAGAGAGCGGTAGTGGTTCTCCGGGATATTGAGCAGATGAATTACGCCCAAATCGCCGAGACACTTGACATTGAACCGGGAACGGTAAAAAGCAGAATTGCCAGAGGCAGGAAAAACCTGCGGGAAATTCTTGAGGCAACAATACAATGAAAGATATGGAACAAATCGAAGAATTATTGAACAGCTATATCGACGGCGAACTCGATGAACGAAAGAGCAACGAAGTAAAAAGGCTTATCGATCACGACAAGAAAATTTTTGACATCTACGATTCGCTGAAAAGATACAAAGACCTTATGGATTCGGTCAGTCAAATCCCCTGTCCTGACGGCCTGGGCGACAATATAAACAAACATCTTGAAAGACAGATACTGCTGGCCGATACCAGCGTTTATTCCCACTCGGCGGGCAGGAGACATCTCATCATAAGACGATTTATGACAGCCGCAGCTATGATAGCTCTGGCAGCGGTTCTTTCATTCGTCATACTCGATATCTTCATTCCAAAATCGAGCAGGGACAAGTTCTTTGCTGATGCGATGCGAAAGAAAACTTTTAAAGAAGCACTGTACGAAAAACCATTCCCCAATGAATCGGCATCGACTGCGCAGCAGCAGGACATACCGATTATACCTGCCAAAAGCAGCGGTGTGCCTTTGGTGGCAGTGCTGACCCTTGAGACCAAAAATCCGATTGAAGTTGACTGGCTCGTCGCAAAAGCTCTTACAACCACAGGTATTTTCAATCAGACGACCGCTATCGACAGGCAGCCCGGCTCGGTGAAATACGTCATAAATTGCAGCAATGAATCGGTTGTAAAACTGCTGGCGGAATTGAGCTTTGTCTGGCCGCAATGCCGCAGCGCAAAATTAGACATCGGCACTGAACAAACTGGAAAATATATCACGGTGAACAACATCAGCGCACAGCAGGCGATGGACATCTGCAAAGCCGATGCTTATCCTGTTCGGCTTAGAATGGCAAATGACCTTGCGGCCATCAACAAAGCCGCCGCTGAAAATATCGAAAAATTATACGCACTAAACAGCATCGATTATGAGCAGCTTTACGCACAAAAGCCCGCTCTGGCTTCTGCGGAAAAATTACCGGATGCAAACCTGCCTGTTAATGGCGACAGAACCGCCGCCATTACCATAATCGTCATCGGAAAATAAACAGATTTCCCCGTCGAATTTATTCGGGGGATGCAGAGCCTCGACAGTAATGGAGCGGTCATCTTTAAATTCCATCAACCTGCCTGCAAAATCAGTCTTTTTTAGAAGCCGGCTTTGCTGCCTTCAGCGTTTCTGATTTGGTCTCGGTTTTTGTCTCGCTCTTTGCCGGCTTTTCACTGCTTGTCGGCGTTGTTGTGGATGTCGGTGTTGATTCAGATGTTGACGCGGGCGTGGTTGCTGGTGCGTCTTTTTTTGCGGCGTTTTTGTAGGATTCGCTGCGATAATCGGTTTCGTAAAAGCCGCTGCCTTTGAAAATTACTCCCGCCCCGCTGCCAATAAGACGAACCAGCGACATTTTACTGCACTTTGGACATTTGCGCAAATTTGAAGCCGACATAGACTGAAATTTTTCAAATTTATGTCCGCACTTTTGGCACTGATAATCATACGTCGGCATAATCTAATCCCCGCTCTCCGGCTCATCAGATTCCGGCTGTTTATCAGCCTCGCCCTGCTCCTGAGGCGGATTCTGCTCCGGTAAAGATTCGGACGCGGGTAATTTATTCACTACAACCCTTGCAGGTCTTAAAACTTTTTCGCCGAGCCGATAACCCTTTTGGAATTCATCTAAGATAGCAAAATCTTCCTTATCCGACTCAGTCCTGTTCATCATCGCCTGATGGCAGACAGGGTCAAACTTGCCGCCCACGGAGGTAATTTGCTCTATTCCGTGATTTTTGAGAATTGCCAGAAACTGGTCATAAAGCATTTTAATCGCCTTGCGAAGGCTTTCAGCATCTTCCAGCTTTTCGCCGCCACAGACGCTATGCTCAAAATTATCGAGCACAGGCAGCAGAGATTTTATTACCGATTCTTTTTCATAAGCGATAGCCTCGGAAACCTGCCTGGCCGAGCGCTTTTGATAATTCATATAGTCTGCGCTGACGCGCTGGAGTTTGGCAAAAACTTCATCTTTCTCAGCGGTAAGTTTTTCAATCTGCTCGCTGAGCTTGTTGTGATGTTTGTCCTTCTTAGGTTCTGAAGAATCTTTTGCGTTCTCGCCGCCCATAAATTTCCTGCCTATTTATTAAAATACTGTTTGAGCTTTTCAAAAAAACCGCGAGACTTCGGAAGAACATTTATATCCTCACTCTTTGCGAACTCTCGTAGCAGTTCTTCCTGTCTGCTGTTAAGTTTTCTTGGAATCTCAACAATTATCTGCACTAATTCATCGCCGGTGCGTCCCGACCTGATGTCGGGCAAGCCCTGGCCTTTTATTCTGAACACATCGCCATTCTGCGTGCCCGATGGAATCTTCAATTCCTTTGTACTGTTCAGGCTAGGCACTTCTACAATTCCGCCAAGCGCAGCCTGCGTAAAGCTCACAGGCACAGTCGCGATGATATTGGTATCCTGTCTCTCAAGAAACGGATGCTCTTTTAATTTGACATAGCAGTACAAATCGCCGCGAGGTCCGCCGCCAAAGCCCGGCTCACCTTCGCCGCTGACTCTGATTGATTGTCCCTCGTGAACGCCCGCCGGTATTTTGACAGATACTATACGCTTTTTGCCTACTCTGCCTGTCCCCCTGCATTTTTTGCATGGGTCTTTAATTACTGTGCCGCCGCCTTTACAGGCCGGACAGGTTGTAACCATTTGGAAGAATCCGCCAAGACCCGCCTGCTGTACCTGGCCAGACCCGCCGCATGTGGAACATTTGATAGGCTTGCTGCCTTGTGCGCAGCCGCTGCCCTTGCAGTCTTCGCACAAATCCTGTCTGCTGAATTCTATGCTCTTTTCAACTCCGTTTGCGACATCATTAAGAGTAAGTTCCACAACCGTTTCGAGGTCGTAACCCTTTTGTGCGCCGCCGCGGGATTGGCCGCGACCTCTGCCGCCTCCGCGAGAGAAGCCGAAGAAATCCCCGAAAATATCTTCGATATGCAGAGCGCCGAATATATCATCAACATTCATTCTTGAAAAATCGTGAACGCCTGCGCCGCTCATTCCTGCATGGCCATACTGGTCGTATCTGGCACGTTTATCAGCGTCGCTCAAAACCTCGTACGCCTCGGCACATTCCTTAAACTTGGTCTCTGCGTCTTTATCGCCGGGGTTTTTGTCAGGGTGGAATTTTATCGCCTGGCGACGATATGCGCGTTTGATATCGTCAGCCGATGCGGCTTTTTCAACCCCTAACACTTCATAATAGTCGCGTTTAGCCATATCATTATATCAAAAATCAAAAATAGTATCCGCCACAGGCGGGTTCCTTAATTTTGATTTTTAATTTTTGCTTTTTGATATTCTTATCTTACCGACCCTTCAATAGCTGGCTTATCCTGGTCGTCTTCTTTCAATTCGCAAATCAGTACATTCGTCGTGAGCATCAGTCCTGCGACAGAAGCAGCATTCTGCAATGCACATCTTGCAACTTTTGCCGGGTCGATAATACCAGCTTCAACCATATCGACAAATTCGCTTGTATTGGCGTTGTAGCCGATATTGCCTGTCTTTTCTAAAAGTTTGGCAACAATTACATCGCCGTCTTCGCCGCCGTTATCGACAATCTGTTTTGTCGGGGCTTTGAGAGCGTTGGCGACAATTTCAAAGCCGATTCGTTCTTCAGCTTTTGCCTTTGCTTTAGCGGCATTGACTTTCTCAATCGCTCGAAGATAAATCACTCCGCCGCCCGGTATAACGCCTTCCTGCGCTGCGGCTTTCGTCGCGTGCAGTGCATCATCGAGCAGGTCTTTGCGTTCCTTCATTTCCGTTTCAGTGGCAGCTCCCGCTTTTATAACGGCAACTCCGCCGGTCATCTTGGCAAGACGCTCCTGAAGTTTTTCCCTGTCATAATCGCTTGTAGTAGCTTCAATTTGTTTCTTAATCTGCTCGCATCGGGCAGTGATTTCTTTCTTTGTCCCTGCGCCTTCGATAACAGTCGTGTTTTCTTTCTCGACAACAATTTTCTTTGCTCTGCCAAGCTGCGAAAGCTCAATCTTTTCGAGCTTAACGCCGAGGTCTTCGGTAATTACCTGACCGCCTGTCAAAATGCCCAAATCGCTGAGCATTGCCTTGCGTCTGTCGCCAAAACCAGGAGCTTTAACCGCACAAACCTTCAAAACGCCCTGCAATCTGTTAATAACCAAAGCCGCCAGAGCCTCGCCCTCGACATCCTCAGCAACAATAAGAAGCTGAGCGCCTGCGTGTGCAACTTTTTCCAGAAGAGGAATAATCTCTGAAATACTCGAAAGTTTTTTCTCATAAAGCAGAATGTAAGCGTTCTCAAGAACAGCTTCGAGATTCTGCGTATTGGTAATGAAATATGGTGAAACGTATCCGCGGTCAAACTGCATACCTTCGACAACTTCAAGCTCAGTCTGAAGGCTCTTGCCTTCTTCGATTTCGATAACGCCTTCTTTGCCGACCTTAGCCATCGCATCAGCCAAAATACTGCCGACTTCCGCGTTATTGTTTGCGCTTATCGTCGCAACCTTGGCGTAATCATCGCGACCGCTGACCTTCTTGCTCTGTGAATTTATAAAATCGATAACTACATCGACGGCCTTATCAATGCCGCGTTTAATAGCCATCGGATTTGCGCCTGCCGTTACGTTTTTAAGACCTTCATTGTAAATCGCCTCAGCAAGAACTGTCGCGGTCGTTGTGCCGTCGCCGACAACATCGCTTGTCTTGCTGGCAACCTGATTTACCATTTTCGCGCCCATATTCTTGAACGGTTCAGGCAATTCGATTTCCTTGCTCACCGACACGCCGTCTTTGGTAATCTTCGGCGAACCGAAACTTTTGTGCAGCATTACGTTTCTGCCCGTCGGGCCCAGCGTTACCTTAACCGCTGCCGCCAGCGTTGAAAGCCCCTGCTTCAGGTGTGCTCTTGCGGCATCGTCAAACATCATTTGTTTTGCCATTTTTATACCTCCGGCTTATAAAAGCCATTGCTGATTTGTGTTATTTTTCAACGATTCCGAGAATATCGCTTTCACGCAGAATTTTATATTCTTCGCCGTCTATTTTAATATCATTTCCGCCGTATTTGCCGAAAAGAACTGTCTCGCCCTTCTTAACCGCAACTTCGGCACGCTTGCCGCTGTCTAACATCCTGCCGGGGCCTACTGAAATAACTTTGCCGGCCAACGGCTTTTCCTTCGCGCTGTCGGGAAGAACGATACCGCCTGCTGTCTTTGTCTCCGCATCCTGCGGCTTTACTACTATTCTGTCATCCAATGGTCTAAGTTTCATTTTTATATCTCCGTATTTTTTAATTTTTCAATTTTCAATCTTAAATTTTCAATTCAAATTACATTCCCATATCGTCCATACCCATGCCTCCCATTCCACCCATACCCATACCGCCCATGCCACCCATCCCTCCCATGCCGCCGCCCATTCCACCACCAGGCATACCGCCGCCGGCATTTTTCTTTCCGGGTGTTTCAGAGACGATACAATCGCAGGTCAGCAGCAGGCCGGCAACAGAAGCGGCATTCTGCAATGCGATTCTTGTTACCTTAACCGGGTCAATTACGCCGCTTGCCAGCAGGTCTTCATACTTATCTGTATCAGCATTATAACCAAAACCGCCAGTGCCCTCAGCAACCTTATTCACTACTAAGTTGCCGACCTCGCCTGCGTTTTCCGCGATGTAATAGCAAGGCATCTTGAGAGCGTGAGCAACAATATCAACGCCCGTCTTCTCATCGCCCTTGGCTTTAATTTTCTTAACAACTTCGATGCAGCGAACCAGTGCAACTCCGCCGCCGGGAACAACGCCCTCTTCAATCGCGGCTCTTGTCGCGTGAAGTGCATCCTCGATGCGGTCTTTCTTTTCTTTCATTTCAGCTTCGCTTGCAGCGCCGACATTTATCTGCGCCACTCCGCCTGTCAATTTTGCCAGACGTTCCTGAAGTTTTTCCTTATCGTAATCGCTTGTGGTCGATGCGATTTCATTGCGGATTTCTTTAATCCTGCCTGCAATCGCTTCTCTTGCACCTGCGCCTTCGACGATTATAGTATTATCATTATTGATTGTAACTTTTTTTGCTCTGCCAAGCTGTGTAAGTTTTACCTTATCAAGCTCAATACCCAAATCCTTGAAAATAGGCTCAGCGCCTGTGAGTATCGCGACATCCTGAAGCATTGCCTTGCGTCTGTCGCCATAGCCCGGAGCCTTAACAGCACAAACCTGAAGAACGCCGCGAAGTTTATTGACAACTAATGTTGCCAGCGCTTCGCCTTCGATATCTTCAGAAATGATAAACAGCGGCTTTTTGGCCTTTGCGACTGCTTCGAGAAGCGGAACGAGCTTTTGAATACTGCTGATTTTGTCTTCAAAGACAAGGATATATGGTTTTTCAAGTTCGCAAACCATCTTGTCAACATCTGTAACGAAGTTAGGCGACAGGTATCCGCGGTCGAACTGCATACCCTCTACGAAAGAAAGCGTAGTATCAAGGCTCTTGCCCTCTTCAACCGTAATAACGCCGTCTTTGCCGAGCTTCATAAAAGCGTCAGCCATTATCTTGCCGATTTCAGTGTCGTTATTCGCTGAAATGGAAGCTATGTTTGTGATGTCAACCTTATTGGTGATGTCAATTGGCTTTGAGAGTTTCTTCAGATGTTCCGTCGCAGCGTCAACAGCCAGACGAATACCTCTGTTGATGCCCATCGGGTCAGCGCCCGCTGTGATATTGCGATAAGCCTCTTTGAAAATCGCTTCGGTAAGAACCGTTGCGGTCGTTGTGCCGTCGCCCGCGATTTTGCTCGTCTTGCTTGCCGCTTCGCGAACGAGCTTTGCGCCCATATTTTCGTTCTTGTCCAAAAGCTCGATTTCCTCGGCAACCGTTACACCGTCTTTTGTAACCGTCGGGCCGCCCCAGCTTTTGTCGATGATTGCGTTTCTGCCTCGCGGGCCGAGCGTTGAGCGAACGGCTCTGGCCAATTTCTCCACGCCCATCAATAGCGATGCTCTGGCATCCGCGTTAAATGTTAATTTTTTCGCTGCCATAATCCTTGTACTCCTTTTACTAAATGTCCAAAAAATTAGAACAATATCCAACTATCAATTACAGACTTTGTACAGCAAAGAAAATACCAATTTAAGGTCGCAATAGCCAATGAAAGTTTTCCCTGCCATAACATCTTTTAAACACAAGAGTTATAAGGCAAAGTAAATTATAAAACATTTGGCATCGCTTTTCTTAACTGCCTGCCCAACCTGCCAGTTTTGGCATTTTCAGTATTAAATAACGTCAATTTGACAGGGAAAAACAGTTATCAGTTATCAGAAACTCAGTTATCAGCGAATTTTTCACACCCTTCACACTTTTCTTACCTTTCGCACATTCTCACTTTCTTTTACTGCCTACCGACTATTGACTACTGGCTATTGTCTATTACCTACTAATTTTTCCGTTGAGGTTGGGATGAAAATTTTATTTTCGAGTTGCTATTGCCCTGCTCAAGATGGATAATGTCCTGTAGTTAGCAGAAAGTGTGAAGGTGTGAAAGATATTGCAGGATGAGGCAGTCCTCAAGGTTCGTTGTGGGACCATTTCAAACTGCACATTATTAGTGTTTAGTTATTAGTCTTTAGTTCTTAGTTGTGGAATCGGCTGTGCCGATGAAGTTTGATTTTTTAGACGCTGATTTCGCTGGTTTGTTTTTACTAAAACTGATGAAAGGAAAAAAATGAAAATAATAAAAAGGATTGCACCGTTACAGTTAGGAAAACTATTGGCCGTTCTTTATGGATTACTGTTCTTAATTCTTGCACCATTTATGATAGTTGCAACTATTTTTGAGAAAAACTCAAACCCAGGTAAAATAATATTTTTTATATTTTTCCCGTTGCTATATGCATTACTTGGCTTTGTCGGCGGAATTATTATAGCAGCCCTTTATAATCTATGCTCTAAATTTGTCGGAGGCATTAAGATAACGCTGGAAGACGAAGATGTTATTCAAAGCAATTGATAAATTGTTTTGAATTGCAAGTGCAGAATGGAGGCCGTCCTTACGATTCGTTGTGGGACCATTTCAAACTGCATAGAGAAATAGCCATTAGCCAATAGTCCGTAGTGGAATCGGCATAGCCGATAGATTTTTTTGAAAATTTAAGAAAACAGGAGCAAGGAGAAAAGAAGGAATTTTTAATTGTTAGTTTTGAGTTGTAGAATCGGCAGTGGCCGATGGAGTTTTTGATTGTTATTGTGGAAAAAATTTTAATAGGTGGCTGTCCCTAATTTATTCCTAATTTATTTAATTTATTATTACTTAATAGAATAGAGTAGAATTATGACCCAAAAAACAAAAACACCAAAAATACTTACTTGGGGTGAATACAAAGATTGGATTAGTCATCTAGTTAAAAATGACAAACGTTATTATTGCCGTGGACATGCAAATGATACATGGAAATTGCAAACATCTTTTCATCGAGAAGCAATTCATAATCAAATTACATTACCTCAATATCTTGAGTTAATTATACCCGAAATTCATTATCACATCAGTGCTGTTCGTGATGAAATAATTGATCTTAGTAACAACCTTGAATTTGCTGCGTTTCTTGCTTTAATTCAACATTATGGCTTTCCCACCCCTCTTCTTGATTGGACTTTATCTCCATATATTGCAGCGTATTTTGCATTTAGAGAAGTCAATGACTTCCAACCTCAAAGTGAAAATGTCAAAATATATATTTTCGATTATGTTGAGTGGTCAAAGTCATTTAAACAACCTATGGATCTGAAAGATATGACATCGCAATATGTAAGTATTCTCCGTCCATATGCAAAATACAATCCAAGAATTATCCCACAACAAGGAATTTTTACAGTAACTAATGTCTACGATATGGAGACGCATATACATTCGTGCGAAACCAACAGCAATAAGAAATTTTTGTATGCAGCTTTATTATCTGTCAAAGAGAAACCTATTGTTTTAAAAGAACTCAATCTTATGGGAATTAATGAAATGAGTCTGTTCCCTGGTGTTGATGGTATTTGCCGGGCACTCAAGACTTTGTTCTTCTCCACTAGAACAGTTGGTTTGACTTTAAGAGAACTGTTAGAAATTTATCAACAAAATCAGCCTGCAAACAACAGCATTTCAAAAAAGGTATAAGAGAAACAGGCGAATCGTTATTCGATGTTGGTAAGCAGAAACGCAGTTGTCAGTTATCGGTTATCAGGAAAAAAATCCGTGTAAATCGGCGTTAATCCGTGTCTAAAAAAAATAGTCTTTAAAAATAGATTCCCGAACAGGTCGGGAATGACAAGAGAAGATAATTTCTTGACTTCAAAGTCGTTTGGGAATAGAATTTATCCTTTAATATATTAGGTAAAAAGCATGGACGAGCAGGTAAAAAAGCCGGAAAAGAACGAACGGGTTGTGGAACAGCGGATTCTCGACGAAATGAAGAATTCGTATATGAACTACGCAATGAGCGTAATTATCGCAAGGGCTTTGCCAGATGTCCGCGACGGCCTTAAACCCTCACAGCGACGTGTCTTAGTCGCGATGAACGACCTGAACCTCGGCCCCCGCAGCAAACACCGAAAATGCGCAAAAATCGTCGGCGATACCAGCGGCAACTACCACCCCCACGGCGACCAGGCCACCTACGGCACACTCGTTCGGCTCGGTCAGGACTGGAATATGCGGTACACATTAGTTGACCCGCAGGGAAATTTCGGCAGTGTCGATAACGACCCGCCTGCCGCGATGCGATATACCGAAGCGCGAATGACGGCACAGGCAGTGGAGATGATGGAAGACATTAACCGGGAAACGGTTGATTTCGTGCCAAACTACGATGAGACAAGGACGGAGCCATTGGTTCTGCCTTCAAAACTGCCAAACCTTTTAGTCAACGGCTCGACGGGCATCGCCGTCGGTATGGCGACGAATCTGGCCCCCCACAATCTCGGCGAAGTCTGCGAAGCCCTTCTGTTAGTTATAAAAGACCCCAACTGCGGATTTAAGGATATTATGAAAGTTCTGCCTGGGCCGGACTTCCCAACGGGCGGAATTATCTGCGGCAGAGGCGGAATCAGGCAGGCATACGCGACCGGCAAAGGCCATCTTGTCGTAAGGGGCAAGGTCGAGGTCGAGGAAAGCAAAAAGGGAAGAAAGAGCATCATCATAACGGAAATTCCGTATATGGTCGTCAAGACCAATATCGTTACGAAAGTCGCGGAGCTTGTTCACGCGGATATGCTGCCTGAGGTTTCGGATGTTCGGGACGAATCCGACCGCAATGGAATGCGAATCGTCGTCGAGCTGAAAAAGGACACTGAAGAGCAGGTTGTAATCAATAAACTTTATAAACATACGCCTTTGCAGAATACGTTCGCGATTTCAAATGTCGCGCTTGTCAATAACAGGCCCGAAACGCTGAACATTAAGCAAATGCTTCAATTATTCATCGACCACCGCAAAGAGGTTATTCGCAGGCGAAGCCTGTTTTTGCTGAAACGCTGCCAAAATAGGGCGCACATTCTCGAAGGCCTGATTCTGGCGGTGAGCGATATTGATGAGATTATCGAACTAATCAAAAAGTCGCCTGATGCGCCGACGGCGAAAGTAAATCTTATGAAAAAGCCGCTGCGTCTGCCCGAATCAGCAACGCTGCGAAAAATTCTGCCTGAAGCGTTTGTTAAGCAAACAGCAATTTGCGACCAGTTCCTTTCAAGTCCGCAGGCTGACGCGATTTTGACGATGCAGCTTCAAAGGCTCACGGGGCTTGAAGTTGAAAAGCTCGGCAGGGAATACGCGGACCTTTGCGAGGAAATCAACGGCTACGAGGCGATACTCGCTGACGAAAAACTCGTGCTGGATATAATAGTCGAAGACATTCACGAGATGAAAGATAAATACGCTGACAAACGCAGAACGGTTATCAGCGATGAAGCACAGGAATTGGACATCGAAGATTTTATCACTGACGAAGATGTGCTCGTAACGATAAGCCATATAGGCTATATCAAGCGTATGCCTATTGATACCTACCGCAGACAAGGCAGAGGCGGCAAGGGTATCATCGGCTCGGACACGAAAGAGGGCGACTTCATCGAAAGTATGTTCGTCGCATCGACGCACGATTATCTGCTTGTCTTTACTAACAGGGGCAAGTGCTACTGGCTGAAGGTTCACAGTATCCCGCAGCTTTCAAGGCAGAGCAAGGGCAGGAGCATCGCCAATCTGCTCAATTTAGGCGACCAGAAAGTTACATCGATTATTAACGTCAATAAATTTGACGATAGAAATATCGTAATGGCAACGAGAGACGGCACGATTAAGAAATCGGCTCTCGAACTCTACGCCAATCCGCGAGCAAGCGGAATCATCGCGATAACGCTTGAGCCAAGCGATGATCTTATCGGCGTTGAATTGACAAACGGTAAAAACCATATCATTCTCGGCACGAAGGAAGGTATGGCTATCCGCTTTGAAGAATCGCAGGCAAGGTCGATGGGCAGAACAGCGCAGGGCGTAATCGGAATCAAACTGCGAAAAGGCGACGCTGTCGTCGATATGGTAATCGCTGAAGAACAAGCGACGCTGCTGACTATCTGTGAAAACGGACATGGCAAACGAACCATTCTGAAAGATTATCGTCCGCAGCACAGAGGCGGTATCGGATTGATTAATATTAAAACTTCCGAACGAAACGGCTCTGTTGTCGCGCTTAAGGCTGTCAAAGATGAAGACGATATTATGATTATGACCGCCAAGGGCATAATTATTCGCACCGGCCTTGAACAGGTTCGGGAAATCGGCAGAAATACGCAGGGTGTTCGCCTGATTAAGCTCGATGAAGATGATAAGGTTGTCGCCGTCGAACGGGTCGTCAAAGAAGAACAAGGTTCTGAAAGTCCGGAAAGCGATTCCCAGGAACAGTCCGAAGAGCCGTTGGACGATAATTCGCAGGCAGAATCTGCAAATGAACCGGAAAATCAGTAGCCAAAAACCAAATAATTAGAATAAATAGCTTGAACAACGGCGTGTTATTAGTATAATTGTGCTAATATAGGTAAATTACTTCGCAACACTTTACGTTCGGGGAATGATTATGGCCGGAATGTTTTATAGCTTAGACCAGACAAAAGAAAAACTCGGAAAAAATGAGGCTGAAATAAAGGCTCTCGTTAGAGATGGCAAGCTCCGCGAGTTTAGAGACGGGGCAAAACAGCTCTATAAGACCGAGGATGTCGATGCGTTAGCCTCTGTCCCAAAAGGAGATACAGCAATTCTCGACGATTCGATGCAGCTGGCTATTGACGAAACAGGAGAGATTTCGCTCGCCCCGGAAGAGCTTGATATGCTTATGGGCGATGGAAATGAAAAAGACGAAAAAAACGAGTCAAAGTTCAAACTTGATGAAACCGGCGCATTGATGGCTGATGAAGTTCTTGGCCAGGACGATGCGAAAGACGACGATTTTAACCTCGAAATAGCGGCCAGCGAAGACACAAAAACCAACCAAAAGTCCAAAATAGATTCCAAAGCAAGTTCAAAATTGCCGGCAGGCATCGACGAACCTCTCACAAATGATGATACGAATATCTCGTTAAGCGGCGATTCCATCAACGTATTGGGCGGTTCTACAGAAAACGAATTTAAAATAAGCGATGATACATTAGGCGAAACGAAACTTATCCAAAAACCGTCAAAGGCCCTCGATGACAAGGGCGAAGACGAAATGAGTGTGGCGAAACTTGACGACGATGTAAATCTTGACAGTTTCGGCGGCGGCAGCGGCTCAGGATTGCTCGATTTGTCGTTGCAGGCTGACGACACTTCGCTCGGCGCCGTGCTCGACGACATTTATCCGGAAACGCAAAACGCCCCAGCTTCAAAACAGGGAACTCCGGCGGGCGGATTAGCAGCGGAAGCGGAAAAAATATTCGAGCAGGAATCACCTGATTCGCTCGGACAGGAAGATTTGGGGCAGGCAGCCCCGGCGGCATCACCGGCGATGGCAATGATGTTCGCTGAGCCGGAGCCGGATACCGCCAGCAATACATTTGGGGCAACTCTTTTTATTCCTATGCTGGTGGCAATTTATACGGCAATCGTGGTAGCGGCAAGCTATAACTCCATACCAGAACTGAAGATACTATCGTCAGTGGAACCGATTATATGGTATGTCGCAGGCGGTCTGGCAGCAGTAGTAATACTGATGGCAATCATTGCCTCTGCGTCCGGCGGAGAGAAAAAAGCCAAGCAGCCAAAGCCGCCCAAACAGCCAAAAGTAGTTCAGCCCAAGCCTAAAAAGGAAAAGAAGGCCAAAAAAGGCGAACCATACGCGAAATAATTTGAGAAATTTAGTCAATTTTTCTCTGGCTTTTGCAAAAAACAGCGGTAAATTCTCATAAGTTTGTTAAAAAAATAATGGATTTTTCAGTTTTTGTCAGGAAAGGACATAGAAATGCAAGCCCCAAAATTCACTCTGTCGGTTGTCTGTCTGTTAGCATTAACTCTCGCGTTAAGCGGATGCGTGAAACAGGAAAAATTAGACGACCTGAAACTCAAGAACAGGAATCAGCAGGAAAGAATCGACGCACTTGAGAGCGAACTTAGCGTAGTCAAACTTAAATTAGCACAGGTCGAAAAGCAATTGGCTGACTGCACGAACAATACCTCGGCTGATACCGAATCATTACAGGAAAAGATTAATGCTCTTCAGGAAGACATTGACAAGAAAACAGAATTGATTGCAAAGCTGCAATCGCAATTGGTTCACGGCGCACCACTGCCTGCGGATTTGACAAACGATTTGCAGAAATTTGCCGCTGAGAATGAAGGTATGGTTGAGTTCGACCCGGAGACCGGCGTTGTTAAATTCAAGAGCGACCTACTCTTTGAACTGGGCAGCGATATCGTAACGGCTGATGCGGCGGATATGCTGAAAAAGCTGAGCACGATTATCAATGGAAAGTCGGCTGAAGCATTTGATGTTGTTGTAGCCGGCCATACAGACGATATGCCAATCAAGAGAGCTGACACAATCAGCCAGCATCCGACAAACTGGCATTTGTCTGCACACAGAGCTATTTCTGTTGAGAAGATTCTGGAAACAGCAGGTGTAGCTTCCAAGAGAATGAGCGTAAGAGGCTTTGGCGAATTCAGACCTCTTGAAGCAAACGCACCAAACCAGAAAGGCAATGCAAAGAACAGACGCGTAGAAATTTATCTCGTACCGGCAGGTGCGTAAATAGTTTTGAGTTTCAATGATTGAGCGTACACTGATAATCGTTAAACCTGACGGCATTCAGAGAAGGCTGGCAGGGGAAATTATCAGTCGGTTTGAAAAAAAAGGGCTTAAACTCGTCGCTGCAAAGCTGATGCGTTTAAGCCCTTCTCTTGCGCAGAAACATTACGAAGTTCACAGAGGAAAAGATTTTTTTGACAGAGCAGTAGCTTATATTTCTTCGGGGCCGGTTTTGGTGATGGTTCTGGAAGGACCAAAAGTCATAGAGATTACGCGAAAAATGATGGGGGCGACCTTCGGTTTTAACGCTGAGTCGGGGACGATAAGGGGAGATTATTCGATGGCATATTTAAACCTTGTTCACGGCTCGGACAGCGTAGAATCGGCCAATCGTGAGATTCCGCTGTATTTCACCCCTGATGAGATGCTCGACTATCAAATGCCAGATGAAGCGTGGATGTAAGTAATAGCCAATAGCCAGTAGTCGATAGGAATTCCCACGAAAATCAAGTCTTGAAAAATAACCGTCCTGGTAATACACTATTGCTATGAAAACAGACCCGGCAGAGAAAATTCGCTCATTAAGAGAACAAATCAGGAGGCACGATGAGCTTTATTACGTTCAGAACGCTCCTGAAATATCCGACCAGAAATACGATGAGCTTTTCAGCGAGCTAAAAAAACTCGAACAGCAAAACCCGCTGCTTATCACGCCCGATTCACCTACGCAGAGAGTAAGTGAAAAGCCTATCGAAGGTTTTGGGCAGGTGGCACATACAATTCCAATGCTGAGCATTGATAACACTTATAACGCTGACGAACTTCGGGCATTTGATGAGAGAGTCGCCAAAAAACTCGAAAATTACAGTTATGTCGTAGAGCTTAAAATTGACGGTCTTGCGGTAAGTCTGCGATATGAGAAAGGCAGGCTTGTTCTTGGCGCAACGCGCGGCGATGGTGAAAAAGGCGACAATGTTACGAACAACATTAGAACGATAAAGGCTATCCCCCTTTCGCTCGGCGATAATGCTCCGGCAGTTCTGGAAGTTCGAGGCGAAGTTTATATGCCCAAGAAGGCATTCGTGCAGCTCAACGAAAAACGTGAGCAGGAGGGACAGGCATTATTCGCCAATCCGCGAAACGCAGCGGCAGGTTCGCTGAAACTGCTTGACGCGAAGACCACATCACAAAGAAAGCTGGCTTTTTTCGCTTACGCAATCGGACAAACGGACGGAACTTTTGCAAAGACGCATTTGGATGGTCTTGAAAAACTGAAAAAATTCGGTCTGCCTGTAAATCCGCATATCAAAAAAGCTGCGAATATCGAAGAAGTGATAAAAATCTGCGATAAGTGGGAGACTGAACGCTTCAAATTGGATTACCAGATTGATGGAATGGTTATCAAAATAGACAACCTCAATCAGCGTGATATTCTCGGCACAACGGGCAGGTCGCCTAAATGGTGCATTTCTTATAAATTCCCCGCTGAACAGGCACAGACGAAAATTTTGTCAATTGATGTGCAGGTGGGCAAGACGGGAATCCTGACACCTGTTGCGAATTTCGAGCCTGTGCAATTGGCTGGCACAACTGTAAAAAGAGCAAGCCTGCACAATTTCGATGAAGTCGAAAGGCTTGATGTTTGTGTAGGCGATAGTGTGATAATCGAAAAGGCAGGCGAGATTATTCCGCAGGTTATTGAAGTGAAAAAAGATTTGCGGCCAAAAAATGCCAAGCAGTTTTCGCCGCCTGTAAATTGTCCGGAATGCGGGTCGAATGTGCAGAAGGACGAGAACGGCGTTTATATTCGATGCACTAATGATTATTGTCCAGCTAAAGCAAAAGAACAAATTAAATATTTCGCATCCAGAGACCAATTAGACATTGAAGGATTAGGGCCGGCAATTATAGATCAATTAGTAGAAAAAAAATTGGTTACAGTACCGGCAGACTTATATAAGCTCACAAAGCAAGATTTACTAAAACTTGATCGTATGGGCGAAAAAAGTGCCGATAATCTAATCAATGCTATTACAAAAAGCAAAAATAGAAATTCAGCCAGAGTTATTGCAGGGCTCGGCATACAGCACGTAGGCATTCAAGTTGCAGAAATACTTGCCAACAGATATGGTCATCCTGGACGGTTAATGCAGGCAAAACAAGAAGAACTTGCCGAGATTGAACAAATAGGACCAGTAATTGCAAAAAGCATATGTGATTATTTTGATAAGTGGGCTAAGCGAACAAATGAATTGTTAGAATATTTAAATCCACAGACAGAAAAAATAGCAATATCAAATAAATTGGCAGGCAAAACTTTTGTCGTAACAGGAACGCTGGAGAAGTTCAGCAGGTCGGACATTGAAAAGACAATCAAGCAAAACGGCGGGAAAGTATCTTCCAGCGTAAGCAAGAAAACCGATTATATCCTGGCGGGAGCAGAAGCAGGAAGCAAATTAGAGAAGGCGCAACAATTAGGCGTGAAGGTCATAACCGAAAACGAATTTTTAAAGATGATAGGAAAATAGTGTCATCGGGGCAAAATCCTATGAATGTGCTGGACGAAAAATCAAAATTCAAAACCATCCGAAGAAGCAGGCTCGCAGTAGTGTCCCTTATCTTGGGTCTGTTGAGTATTTTGCTGCCTATACCTGTGGTAGCTCTTATACTTCATCCTCTTACTTTTGGCGAACTATTAGCCAGAGATCTATTTTGGCTATTACCATTTGTTGCTTTTGTTGTTGGTGTACTTGCCCTGTATCGGATAGGCAAAGCAAAAGAACTGTTGAAAGGCAAAATCTGTGCGAGCATTGGAATATTTTTATCCGCCTTACCATTACTTATATCGCTGTTTATTATTTCAAGTGATATTGGTAGCTATGCGAAAAGCAAAATTACAACGATTGATAATGTTACCAAAGAAACGACAGTATTACTCCTTTCAGACGAGGATAAGCAAAAGAGTGTTTGCAGTCTTCAGGTCTATATTTCTGGATATATCGATGGCGCGGCAACCATTTCTATTTATGAAGATGAGCATAACGAACACGAGTATCAGATTCCAAACGGCAAAGTGTGTATTAAACGTGGCGGAGATTGGTACAACAACAAATGTTTAATCAAATATACGCCTATAAATGTTAATTCTGGTCACTTGAAAATACGATATTACTTTGGTACCATTTAGGAAATAAAAAGTTTTGTAGGCGCAGCAAATTAGGCGTGAAAATTATCAATGAAACTCAATTCCTCAAAATAATAGGCAAATAATGACTGCTGATAAAAAATATATGAAACTTGCCTTATCCCTTGCCCAAAAAGGCATCGGCAGTGTTGAACCCAATCCTATGGTCGGCTGTGTAATTGTCAAGAGCGGCAAAATCATCGGCAAAGGATACCACCAGAAATTCGGCGGGGCGCACGCAGAGATTGAGGCTTTGGCGGATTGCAAAAAAAGAGGCAACTGCCCTGCCGGTGCGACGATGTATGTTACACTTGAGCCCTGCTGTCATTTCGGCAAGACCCCGCCCTGCGTCAACGC
The DNA here is from genome assembly GCA_041661665.1 of Phycisphaerae bacterium. Lineage (GTDB taxonomy): Bacteria > Planctomycetota > Phycisphaerae > Sedimentisphaerales > UBA12454 > GWC2-45-44. The sequence goes on from JBAZTW010000021.1 coordinate 32,803, forward strand.
AATTATCGCGGCGGGGATAAAAAAAGTCGTAGCGGCTGTAAAAGACCCGACAAAAAAAGTGGCGGGCAAAGGTTTTGCAATTCTTAAAAAAGCAGGCATAGAAATCGTAGTCGGCGTTTGTGAAAAAGAGGCAAAGGAACTTAACGCACCATTTTTCAAATTTGCAAAGACCGGCAGGCCATACATAATTGTCAAATGGGCACAGAGCTGCGATGGCTTTTTATCCCGCAGCGATGGCAAACTCTGGATTACAAACGCGGCGAGCAGAAAAGACGTTCACAAAATCCGCCAAAGAGTCGGGGCGATTCTCATCGGCGTAAATACCGTAATAGAAGACAATCCAATGCTTACGGTCAGGCCTGACAAGGGCAAACAGCCTATAAGAGTTGTTCTCGACAGCAAACTAAGAATTCCGCTGAGCTGCAATTTAATCAAAACGGCAAAAAAAACACCTGTGTGGATTTTCACAACGGTTTCAAAAAGAGATTGCCGCGCTGCGTCCCGCTTCGCTAAAGCTACGCAGGACTTGCTCGCAATGACAGAACGAAAAAGCGTGGAAATAATAAAGGTCGGCAAATATAAAAACGGCGTAAATCTCAAAGCCGTTATCGCGGAACTTGGCAAAAGAGGGATTCAGCAGTTGCTTGTCGAGGGCGGCGAAAAAACAATCACATCGTTTTTGAAGCAAAAATTAGCTGATGAAATTATCATCTATACTTCAAACAAAAAACTGGCGGCAAACGGCAAAGTCCCCTCATCACAAATAATGAAGGCGGTCTATAATCGTCTCAAAAAAAATCACAGCGATAAGAAAAAGTTTGACAAAGATGTAAAATTGACGGGCATTGTAAAATAACAATAAAATTAAAAATGGACCGAATGGCCGAGATAAAGGAAAAACGCTATTGCCAAAATGTGAAGTATCCACCAATTTAATGTGAACCATCTAAACTGATTCATTATTTACCTCCACAACATAAAACCAATGTAATAAATAATACTTACCGCCGCCAGGTGGACAAACCACCATCCCATATTTGGATAACGGTAAGTTACACCCTTTTTTTCACGGTTCGCGTCATAGCCGAAAAATTCCAAATCAAAGATAGACTTTCCAATAAAAAATTTCCCCCACAAAATCAATATATCCGCTAATAACGTGGTCAAAATGATGCTTTGAAACGTCGCAGGATTGGGCCAATGGGCAATCGAAAAATGAGTCATTGTAACAGTGCCTATAATAACTAAAAAACCGTTTAAAACATATCCGTAAGCAATTGTCTTCCTGAAACAAAAAAGAGTCGGCACAATCAAAATGCTCAAAATACACGAAATAGCAGGCACAAGGTTTGAATAATTAGTTTTGATTGGATGAATTCGAGTGTGAAGTAAAATTCCACCGATTGAAAGCGATACCAGGCCGACAAGCAGCATTGTCTTAATATAAGTTCTTACGGTCATAATTTTCTCCTTATATCAGGTTACTACTCATTAAACATTTTTTTACTTCTCAAAATATGATGATAGTGCTGGGCGAAACGATGCGCCTCATCACGAACATACTGCAATAACTTTTTGGCAGAGTTGGCAGCGGATAATTTTAAAGGTTCATCTCTGCCGGCAATATAAATTATCTCTTCTTTCTTGGCTAATGCAACAAGTTTTGGCGGCAAAACATTTAATTTTTTAAAGGCTTCCTCGGCAGCGTGAAGCTGGCCAATGCCGCCATCAATCAAAACCAAATCAGGCCAAAGTTCCTCACCTTTGGCGGCGTGGCGAAATCGACGAATCAAAACCTCTTTCAGACAGGCATAATCGTCAATACCTTTGACGGTTTTGATTTTATATCTGCGATAGCCCGCCTTGAAGGGTCTGCCATCAATGAATCGTACAAGCGAACCGACGGTTTCTGAGCCGCCTATGTGGGCAATGTCAAAGCCTTCAATTACCCGCACTGGAGTCGGGCTGTCGAGGAGTTTTTGCAGTTTTTCAAGCGGCTCGGTCGGCTCAACGGCAAAAACCTCCGGCTGAACATCTTTTTCGACGCTGCCCCGATTGGCAAGATTTTCAATCAAGCGGATTCGGTCGCGGTACATAGCGGCTTTTTCATAATCCAATCGCCCTGCCGACTCGTCCATCTGCTTTTTCAATTCACGAAGAACGAGCGAACGCTTCGATTTCAAAAATTTGACTAAATCCTTCACTATAAGCGTATAATCAGCTTTGCTTATCCGAGCGGCACAGGGAGCGGTGCATTGTTTTATGCTATGCAGGATGCAGGGTCTGAAAAATCGGCGTTTTTGGTCGGATTCGGAGATTTCGAGCTTACAGGTGCGAAATTTGAAAATTTTCTGGAGAACCACCAGGGCTGACCTTAAATCACCAACGTTTGCGAAAGGGCCGAACAGCCGACTTTTTGCCGTCGGTCTGCGGGTTATATAAACGCCCGGAAAATCATCTTTGACTGTTATCTCAAGATAAGGGAATGTTTTGTCATCGGTAAGGTCGGAATTATAAGGTGGACGAATGTCTTTAATCAGTCTTGCTTCCTGCAAAACTGCCTCGACCTGGTCTTTCGTCTCCAAATAGTCAACGACATCGACTTTCGTGAGCATTTCGACGATTTTCGGTCCCCGATTAGCCTCTATATCCGCTGAAGGCTGAAAATAACTGGCAATTCTTGAACGGAGAGAGCCGGCTTTGCCTATATAAAGGACAGAGCCTGTCTTGTCTTTCATAAAGTACAGGCCGGGAGTTGTCGGAAAAAATTTTATACTTTCCCGAATTTTTTCAAAATTGTCTGCCAAATTCCGCTTTTTCATCGTTAGTATTGTAGCGTAAAAGAGATACGAAACAAAACTGTTTTTGCCAAAAACGTCTAATAAAACCCCTGTTAAAAAATTGTTGGAAAAGACGAAAAATTTTTCTTTCACAGGTCTATAAATGACAAGGACTAACGAAATTCTAACAATTTTTTTGCTTTTTAATGTTGATTAAAATATCGCGCAGACGTAGTATATTGGAAAGCAATAAAACCCAATATGTTGCTTTGGAAGCATCGGTATATACAATATCTTGTGTATTTTACACCAAGGAGGTATATTTTGCAGGGAGGCACAGACAACCGCGTAAAGCCTGCCCCATTTGTTGGAAATTAAGGAAAATTTGAAGAGCGTTACTGTCTCTGTTAGGCATCAAAATAAAGGATTTATAAACCCGGAAAGGATTCTCAGGGAGATACATATATTATGGCTATGACAAACAACTCAAACGGTTCTACGGAAAGAAATGAAGCAAGCGGGCTGCAAAACTGGAAAAGTCCGAAACAAAACAAATCAAAGGGGTTGAAAATAAGCCAGATTTTTTCAACGCCTGCGGTACATCCCTTTGACGAAATAGAGTGGGAGACAAGGCAAGCCAAAATCACCGGCGACAACGGCGAGGTGGTTTTCGAGCAAAACGACATCGAAGTGCCGGCAAGCTGGAGCCAGCTTGCGACAAAAGTCGTGGTGAGCAAGTACTTCTACGGCGATATCGAGGCAAGCAGGGAACATTCTGTAAAACAATTGGTTCATCGCGTCTGCAAAACCGTAGCTGACAGAGGCCAGAAAGACGGTTATTTCGCATCGCAGCAGGATGCTGATAATTTTTACAGCGAACTAACCTGGCTTTGCGTTAATCAGTATGGCTCGTTCAATTCGCCGGTCTGGTTCAATGTCGGGCTGGCGGATGTCTATGGCATTAAGGGCAGCGAACACAACTGGCACTGGGACAACGAACAAAAAAAAGCTGTGCCATGTAAGAGCAGTTACGAATATCCACAGGCATCAGCCTGTTTCATCCAGTCGGTAAAAGACACGATGGACGACATTATGCGGCTGGCGACAAGCGAAGCTATGCTGTTCAAACACGGTTCAGGCACAGGAACTGACCTTTCAACGCTTCGCAGCAGCAAGGAAAAACTGGCCGGCGGCGGAAGACCGTCGGGGCCATTGAGTTTTATGAGGGTTTATGACCAAATCGCGGCAGTAGTAAAATCCGGCGGCAAAACACGCAGAGCCGCTAAAATGCAGTCGCTGATGATTACGCATCCTGATGTGAAAGATTTCATCTGCTGCAAAATGGAAGAAGAGAAAAAAGCCAGAGCCTTGATTAAGGCCGGCTATGGCGGAGCTTTCAACAACGAAGCATATAACAGCGTAATGTTCCAAAACTCAAATCTGTCCGTAAGAGTAACGGATGAATTTATGCAGGCGGCAGAGAGGGACGATGTCTGGACAACACACGAAGTAACCAGCAAAAAACCGTCGGCTCAATACAAAGCAAACGAACTGCTCGACCTCATCGCTGAAGGCACAAGAGTCTGCGGCGATCCGGGTTTGCAGTATCATTCAACCATAAATAAATGGCATACCTGCCCAAACAGCGCCCCGATTCACGCCTCCAATCCGTGCAGCGAATATATGTTCATCGACGACTCGGCGTGCAATTTAGCATCGCTGAACCTGATGAAATTCAGAAATGAGGACGGCTCGTTCGACGTTGACAGATTCAAGGCGGCGATAAGGCTGTTCATCATCGCACAGGAAATTTTCGTTGATAACGGCAGCTATCCAAACGCACCGATAACCGAAAACAGCCATAATTTCAGGCCTTTGGGACTTGGTTTTGCTAACCTCGGAAGTTTGATTATGAGCCTTGCCCTGCCCTACGACGGCGAACAGGCAAGAGTCTGGGCATCGGCAATCAGTGCGATTATGACAGGCACAGCTTATACCGTCAGCGCGGAACTAGCCTCAATTAAGGGGACGTTTGAAAAATTCACAGAAAATAAAGAGCCGATGCTGAACGTAATCAATATGCACCGTCAGCGATGCAAAAATATATCGGAAGTACAGTGTCCCGATTATATGCTAAGCGGCGCGAAGGATGCGTGGGATAACGCTTTGGACGCAGGCTCGAAATTCGGTTTCCGCAACGCACAGGTAACTGTGCTTGCCCCGACCGGCACAATAGGCTTTATGATGGATTGCGACACAACGGGCGTTGAGCCGGATATCGCACTTGTAAAATATAAACTGCTGGCGGGCGGCGGAATGCTGAAACTCGTCAACAGAACCGTGCCTATGGCATTGGAAAGACTCGGATACAATGCCGAGGAGATTAAGAGTATCTGCGACGAAATTGACAAAGACGATACAATCGAGACGAGCAAAAAACTCAGCAGAGAACATCTGCCGATATTTGATTGTGCATTTAAGCCGCAGAAAGGCACAAGAAGCATTCATTACGCAGCTCATCTGAAAATGATGGCCGCTGTTCAGCCTTTCATCAGCGGAGCTATCAGCAAGACTATCAATATGCCCAAAGAAGCGACAGCCGAGGAAATTAAAACAGCTTACATCGAAGGCTGGAAGATGGGCTTAAAGGCTGTGGCGATTTACAGAGATGGCTCGAAAATGCTCCAGCCGGTCAAAACCGACGAACATAAAGACGAATCCAAAATAGACAAAACAGAAAAGAAAGCCGTCCCGGCAAAACCATTCAGAAGAAGACTGGCAGAGACGCGAAAGAGCATTACGCATAAATTTTCAGTCGCAGGGCACGAAGGCTATCTGACTGTCGGCCTTTACGAAGACGGCCAGCCGGGCGAATTATTTATTACAATGGCAAAGGAAGGCAGCACAGTCGGCGGCCTGATGGATGTGGTCGGAACGTGCGTTTCGATGTCATTGCAGTATGGTGTGCCGTTAGTTACATTAGTTGACAAGTTCAGACATGCAAGATTTGAACCATCGGGTATGACCTCGAATAAAAATATCCCATTCGCAAAAAGTTTGATTGACTATATTTTCTGCTGGATGGGCTGTGAGTTTATCCCCGGCTACGCGGAAAAGAACACGCCGAACAGAGGCGAAAGCAACCCTTCGGATAACAAGACCAACACAACCGCCAAGACGCTTGTCGAGAAAACAAAGGATTTGGCCAAGAAAATCGCTGAAGCAAAGGCCGTCGCCGTCAAGCCTGCTATAAAAGCTATTGAGCCGCAGGGCAGAATTGAGAAAAGCAGATTGGCTGATATTGCCGATAGAGCCGTTTCTATGGTAAATTCGATAGTTAAAGGCGACAGCGAGACACAGGCAGGTTCGACAGGCTCACTGCAGGCTGAAGCGATTGCGATGCAGCAGTTCAATTCCCAGTTTGAGCATTTCCAGGATGATGCGCCGGCCTGCGACATTTGCGGCTCGATTACCGTACGCAACGGCTCCTGCTACAAATGCTTCAACTGCGGAAACTCTATGGGCTGCAGCTAAAAACAGCCACAGAATATAGAATTCACAGAGATAAAATAAAAAAGGCCGGTATGAAAACCGGCCTTTTTTTATTGCGATTGATAGATATAGACTATGTTTGCATCTGCATAATTATATGGGAAAAGTGGAAATTAGAGCATCTTAAGTTTTCCTGTTCCATTTTTCGCGGCTCTAAACCTTGCCTACTTCAGCCAATATCCGGCCATTATCGCGAAATCTTCAAAATTGACTATTTCGTCAGCGTTTAAGTTGCCGCTGCTTTGGCCAGATTGCAGCCATTGAGATGCCAGTTCCGCCAAGTCTAAAAAGTTCACGAAATTATCCTGATTTAAGTCACCGCTGGCGTAGACTGTAATCGGCAATGTCAGTTCCTGGCCAAACCACTGGATGTATTCCCTAAGCATTCTCCAGTGTGTTACATAATTACCTTTAGATGGAGCGACCAGAGTCATTTCGAATATGATGGGACGGCCTCGGAAAATACCGCCATAAAAATCAATTTCATTGGAGTTATCATCAATCAAATGCCGGTTGGAGCCGAACAGTGCCCCGCTCGAAGTATGCCCAAGCTTAAAATTGTTTGCTGCTGTCCAACTTAAATCGCCCGTATTCCGAACCAAAACATACGCCATATATGTTTTACCAGCATTCATCTTAACAGGTATATTGTTCCAAAGAATAGCTGAGTTATAATCTGGAATACCGTTGAATTGACGGGCTCCTGCGGCGGTAGTGTCTATATACTCAAATGGATTGTTCGTGCTGGACCATGTGTCACTCGTTGAACCCGGGCTATAGGTGCGGCCATCGATAAGATATGGAGTGTTATTAACGTCCGCGGCGTAAATACCTGTGCTTTCATAAAACTCGTTCCAGCTTTCGACGTACACATGGGTATTCTCAGGATGTGAAAGAACTTGATTCCAACTATCCCTGTAAAAGGTTCCGCCATTGCGCGGCGTAAAATTACCCGGTGTGCGAATATTCTGATCCCAATATCCCGGTTTGACATGAGTAGTTGTAACTCCATTGGCGTTAATAGTCTGCCTATAATAATCGAGAGCCTGGAACTGAGAAAATCTTTCATCTGTAAAACTCGGGCCGTTATTTTCCATTGCCATTAAATAAATGCCATTATTAAATATCGGATGCTTTAATCCGAAAGCATTTGAGAGCCTGGTTTCGACATCACTGCGAGTAAGACTATCCAAATTTAATAAAAGATCTGAAGAACAGTACCAGATATCCAAAACAAGCCGCTGGTCGATTTTTGCCAGATAATGATCTGCTAAAACATCTGTATTAACGGAGAAATACTGATTATAAAAATTAATGAAAGCATCATTAACAAATTTATCTTTACCTTGCACAGTTGCCAAATCTAAAGGAGTTGCCCAAATTGCCACAGGGCAAGGCCAAGGTGCGACCTTGGGCACGTCATATCCTTCAGTTCGCAATTCACTCATCGCCGAGAATAAGTTCGTTCGCTGGGCATCATAAGAATAACCAACGTGTACAAGGATTAAGTCGATATTCGCCTTCATCATCTGCTTAATCTGGCTTTTCCACCAGGCAACTGATCCATTCCAGTTATTTATACCGTCCAGCGGTAGCCACGGGCCGGAAACCTGACCGTTTGGATACCAGACGAACACGGTTGTACTGACAATCTTGCTGCTAATAGTATAGGATGATGCCGGCGTTGAAAATGCCGGCACTAATTTCCAAACGCTGCCTTTCCATACAGCAGTGCCATCGAACTCGTCAACTCTCCAATAAACTGTTGACGGACGTAAAATGTGGGGATTAAAATTAAACGTAGTCCCCAATTGATTTCCCTGATATATCCCCGTCGTATCGGTGTTGTCGGCATTGTTCACGTCATTGTAATCACTGCCAAGATAGACATCATGACTGACGGCGCCATTGCCCGGCGACCATTGCAATGAAATGTCCGCTGGACTCAATGCTGAAAAAACATTGCCGTCGGCCGGGATGGGATTACTTGCCATCTTCAGCACGCTCAAATCAGCAGTTACTATAACCTGAGAGGCAGTCGTCGCAACCCTAATGCAACGTATGTCGCCATAACTGGTGTATATTCTGCCGTCGCCAATACAAGCGTTGACAGTGGCAAGCTGACTTATCGGCAATATCAACGTACCGCCCGTAATATCTATTCCGGCGCCGGGATTAATCGTAAGACCACTCAAACCCGTTAAAGTTCCTGCCTGCAATTCAATCTTTCCAATACCGGTGCCGTCTACAACACCTAAAATTATTGGGGAAACTACTTTCATCTTCGCTGCGCTGCCTGCGATTGTCAGCCTCCCTGCTGCACCGGCGGCGTTTGCAATC
>JBAZTW010000022.1:0-39926 GCA_041661665.1 Phycisphaerae bacterium
GCGGCGGGAAGTGGGGTACTGTCGATGCTAACACAACCGTAGGCTACTTCAAATTCATTTATAATGGTGGACAGGTAGATGTCGCTATCATGACAGGCAGCTATGTGTATGATGCCAATAGCCAGTCTGCGGAATTTTCCACCGACCCGCTTATCTTCGGCGGCGAAAGTATGCAGATGATGTCAATGCAATCCGAATCATTATCAGTTAGCCCCCAACTTTATGTTGGGGGTTCATCAGAATCCGCAATCTCTGCCGAACAATTCGATGTGAATGGAACATTGGACTGGCTTGATGATTTATGGCAGAACGATGAAAATATTCGGAATTCGATAAATGCTAACGATTGGCAGGAATTTATAGATGCTATAAAAAGCAGTCAATAAAGTTTAGCCCCCGCACCTGTGGCGGGGGTAATAAAAAATCAGAGCCCAAGCGATAGCGCAGGGAGTTTCGTAGGGGCAGACCTATGTGTCTGCCCACAAACAGAGCCCCAAGGGTAACCGCGGGGTCATTAAATCTCATCGGCCATCAGGCCGATTCCTCAATTCTTCATTCTTCATTCTTCATTCTTCAATCTTCAATTCTATCCCTTATTCCCGAATTGTTTAGTCTTTAATTCCGCCCCGCAAAAACCACTCAAAACTCATCAAAACTTGCAAAAAATCCGTAAAATCCGTGCAATCCGTGGTTAAAACCGTTCAAAATTTGTCAAAACTTTACGAAATTTTTCATTTTCTTGCGCTTTTGGCAAGGGTCTATAATGTCCAGAATGGATTTTTAGCTTATTAACCCAGTTTCTCCCTCGAAATCACTCAAAAAAAGTGTCCGAAAATGCGCAAGTTTTCGCTTTTTTTCGAAAGTACAAATACTTAATTTATGGACAGTTATGGCCGATAATAAGATATAAGTATAAAATGTAATTTATAGAGTTATTTTATGATGACAAAAATGGTGCCCCCTAATAAAAGCGTTTTAACAGTAATAATAATCTCAATTCTCGCAACAGCAGCCTGTGCAGAGGTGAGGCAGGAACAATTGGCTTCTCCCGCCACGGCTCAAACTTTTTACGACATCGGCTACGAACTTTACGCCTCCAAAGACGCGGATTTTTCCTCGGCGATGCAGGCGGTCATATTTCTTAATGCCGCAATCAATCTCGACAGCAGAGCAAATTATGTGCTCGGCGACATAATCAATATCGCCTGGCAATATCCGGACAGGAATTTTTCAGATGTTGTGAAACTTGCGTTTAACCAGTATATCGACCGCTCAACAGACCTTGAGATAGCATCAAAAGCTGTCGGGTATCTTTTGGAAAGACTCGACAACCGAGAACAGCGAGAGCAATTGCTGACGGTTATAGCCCAGCAAATGACCTCTAAAAACGCAATGTTCGCATCCGATGTTCTGGCTCAGCTTGGTTTTTTAAAGGCTGAAACCGCTGATGCCAATGATGCTCAAGGTTATCTGATGCAGGCGTTTGCGATGAACAAGTATAATCGGCTTGCCTTTGCCAAACTTGCGGAGCTTTCTGAAAATGGCGGTCAACCTCTGCCCGACATAGTCTACATTCAGAATTTTCGTTATGCGGTAAGGTCGAATCCGCTTGATTTTGATTCTGCGTTTTCGTTTTCGCGGTACTGTCAGGCTCTCGGCCTTTATGCTCCGGCATCGGCAGGATATAAATATTGTGCGGAATTGTCCAAATATGCCGGCGGTAAAGATTCAGCGGAACCCGCGCTGTGCAGGCCGTGGATACTTAGCTGTTATAACGCCGGTCAATATGACAAATGCCGGGATATTCTATGGCAGGTTCGCAACGGCGGGGTTTTTGATGTACAGGTTGAGGCTTTCGCGGCAACTGCGGCTAAAATGGCCGGAGATGAGCAGACAGCCAAGGCGATACTCGATGCGATGGAGGCCAGAGCAAATAAAATTCTCGCAGGCGAATTGAAGGTTTCAGCAGGTGAAACTACCGATTATGCGTGGTTTTACACGTTTGCCGATGATTCACCCAATCCCGACGATATGCTTACATGGGCGACAAAGGCTTATGACAGCGACGCTAATTCAGCCATCGCTGCTTCGCTTTTTGCTTATGCGCTTGTAAAGAACAAACAGTTTGATATTGCCAAACCGCTGCTCGAAAAAATAGGTATTACGCTGCCGTCGGCAGGTATGGCCAAGGCTGAACTTCTTATACAAAGTCAGGACAGCAATTCCGCTGTCGCAATACTTAAAGGCGTTGTCGCTTCTGCGCCGGGCAGTTTTGAGGCGAAAAAAGCAGCGGCAAAACTTAAAGAGCTTGGCTCGGAATATATATCGCCGGTAAATGTCGATGTGTTTAATTCCGCTTTGGCAGGCGATTTCGGCCAGAAATTTTTCAGCCAGTTTGTTGAGCCCCAGAAAATGATTGGGTTTGAGTTTAAGATGCAGGGGGCGACGTTTTCTTACGGCAGCGAAATAAAAGGCAATCTCGTGGTAGTGAATAACTACACCGAGCCGATGATTGTCAGTCCCGATGCTATGGTAAAGGGCAACATAAGGATTGATGCTCGAATCGCAGGCGATTTAAACGAGCAGATACCTGCTCTGATTACAAAGAGAGTTCGTCCATCGTATGAAATCAAACCCGGCAGCGCTTTGTTTATTCCTGTTCGTCTTGATACCGGCAGGGTGAGGGAAATTCTCGAAAGCTATCCGCAGGCGGAACTGAATCTTGAATTCATCGCATATCTTGACCCGCAGATGTCGAAGGATGGAAAAATAACTAATTTGCTCAAGACATCCCCGGCACGGATAGTTTTGAAACGTCGTAAACTTGACCTTAATACCCAATATCTTCAGCAGAAACTCGATGCGATAAAGAAGGGTCATCAGGGTCAGAAGATGCAATCCGCCCAATTGTTCGCCGGGCTTTTGACTGAGCAGCAGAAATTGAGACAGAACGGCACTTCATACAAATTTATATATGCCGAGCCGGAATTGCTCAGTTCGGCGCTGGCAAGATGTCTGGTTGAGAATGACTGGGTGCTGAAGGTGCAGACAATGGCGGCTATGCAGATGCTCAAGCTTGATTATCGAATGACAGAGGCAGTCTCGAAGGATTTGCAGAATCCGTATTGGCCGGTAAGGCTGATAGCGGTGTTTATTCTTGCTAAAAACCAGCAGAATTTTACGCCGGTTTTGGCCTGGACGCAGCAAAACGACCCGCACCCGTTAGTGAGACAAATGGCTTCGATTCTTGCCGGCGGCAGCGGTCTTGACGAGCCTAAGACAAATCAGCAAACTGATATTCAAACTTCTGCAAAGAAAACACCGGAGATTGTTGATGGTAATAGCCTTTCCGAGCCTAATGCAAATCCGCAACCTGATACTCAAACTCCTGGGCAGAAGGTATCGGATATTGCCGATGGCAATGGCATTGGCGAGCCTAATGCAAGTCCGAAAACTGATACTCAAAAGCTTGTGCAGGACGCAAACGAAGAGAAGAAAAATTAAACATTTTTTACCCACTTTGTGTTTCTGGTATATCCCCAATCCTGTTGCGCCTTTTCAGAAAAGGAGTTATAGCGAAAGGGCATATTTTATTTAGTTTTAAATTAAACAAATTTTTTGTTGTAAAAGCACATTGTTTTTTGTACTATTCTCGCCTCAAATTGAATAATCCGTAAAACTTTACAATCGAGATGTTTTGAAAGGAAATTTTATGCCGGCAAAAGTAAATGAAGATAAATGCACCGGCTGCGAGGCATGCGTAGATGCCTGCCCGGCTGAAGCGATAAAAATGGTTGACGGTAAGGCATCTGTTGATGCTGATACCTGCGTTGACTGCGGCGTTTGTGTGGACGAATGCCCGGTTGAAGCAATTGAAATGGATTAACCTTATAGTTCGCTAATTACAAATTGCAAAAATAGTTGTGGTCCCATCGTCTAGGCCGGTCCAGGACACCGGGTTTTCAACCCGGCGACAGGGGTTCAAATCCCCTTGGGACTATTTTTTATAAGCCCTTGTTATGCAAGGACTTATTTTTTTTTATAAGCCCAAATACATCTCATATTCAAGAACATATTATTGATTATGATTTGATTTTTGATGGCTCGTCCAATATATCCATAATTGCAGTTGCACAGAAAACTCTATCGCGTTGAGCTTTATCTGTTTGAGATATTATTTGTTTTTCCTGCAGTAGATTGATTGCTCTCTGGGCGGTAGTAAAGGCAACATTTAAGCGTTCAGCAATTTTTTTAGCAGTCCAGAAAGGATTTTCAGCAAGCAGGCCAATAACATCGAAAAGTATTTTTGGTTTTTGGCCGGCAACTCTTTCACGCCACTTCTGAAGGAGCAAATTGATTCGTTCAGCCCTGCTTAAGGCATCCTCAGACATTCTTGAGATACCGTTAAGAAAATATTCTAACCATAGATTCCATTCGCTATTTTGGCTTACTGCTAATAACCTGTCGTAATATTCACGTCGAGTAGCTTCAAAGAAAGCGCTTAAATATAAAAGCGGCACTGCAAGAACTTTCCGTTCAATAAGAAAAAGAATGATTAGCAATCTGCCTATTCTGCCATTACCATCAAGAAAAGGATGAACAGCTTCAAACTGATAATGAAGCAATCCTGCCTGGGCAAGAGGGGGTACATTGGGGTTGTGGAGAAACTTCTCCCACTCTCCAAGGCAATCCATCAGCATATCAGGAGAGGGTGGAATGTAACTGGCGTTTTGCAATGTGCAGCCTGCCGGCCCAATCCAATTCTGACTTTTACGGAATTGTCCGGGAGTTGCAACATCGCCTCGTACACCCTCCATCAATTTTTCATGAATTTCACGTATCAATCTCAGTGAAAGAGGCAGAGAGCTAAGTCGTTGTACTCCATAATCCAAAGCCTTTACATAATTGCCAACCTCCTTCAGGTCATCCGGGCTTCGATTGACTGATGCTCCAGCATCATTAGCCAACAGTTCCCCCAAAGTTGCCTGTGTGCCTTCAATTCGACTGGATAGAACAGCTTCTCGCTTGATAAATGGCCTCATTAGAAGGTGTGGATTTGGCAGTTGTTTTCCTTCACCGGAGAGCTGGCCGATGAAGCGGTCAGCATCCGATAGCGATCTTATTAGCTGTGGTGTCCAGTTTATCTTCGGAGGTAACGGATATGGTAAAAACGACTCATACCCCACGCATTTAATATGTTTTCCTGATGGCTTTTTCATACATAGTATTGTATTACATAAATAATAATAAGCAATAACGTTATTTTTATATATCGTCAAAATGATAATAGTGAAATAGTTTAATTATCAGAATTTTTAATAAAACAAATAAATTGTATCTTCTATGTTCTTGGAAAATGCGTTTATACGCGTGTTATGACCGTTTTTGCTTGATGGAGTTATCATTTGCGTAAAGATATTAAAATTCCGTCTGTTGAAGAGTGTTTCCAGCTTCTTGCGCAGTGCCATGTGCCGAAACATATCATTCGTCACTGCCAGGCGACGGCTGGTCTGGCGGTTGAGCTTGCCGAAAAAATCGCCGCAAACGGCATTGAGGTTAATGTTGATTTTGTCCATCGGGCCTGCCTGCTGCACGATATTATGAGGGTCTGCGATTTTGCCAAGCCGCTGGAACATATATTCGATTCTCCCGCTAATGAAGAGGATTTGCAAAAATGGCGTGAGTTTTCCGAGCGGTACAAAGGCATTCGCCACGAACAGGCGGGCTATGAGTTTTTGAAAGATAAATATCCGGAAATCGCTCTTGCGATAAAAAAGCACGCTTATAAAGCTCTGATAGAAAAGGAAAACTGCCCGCAAACGATTGAGGAAAAATTAGTTTACTACGCGGATAAACGCGCAATGCACGACAGGGTAGTTTCGCTTGCCGAGCGGCTCGAAGAAGGCCACTGCCGAAATCAGCAGGCCAATTATAAAAACACGATTGATATTAGGTATGTCGATTCGCTTATTTTTGAGCTTGAAAAGGAACTGTTTCGATATGCAGGGATTTAGCCCTGATATAAAATTTTCGGAGCAGCCCCCTAATCACCCTCTTGACGGCAAAAATGTGTTGTATATAATTACCCCCCATCTATTTGTATAAAAACCATTGGCGGAGACTGATATATGATAAAAATTAAAGAGCTGCGAAAGACTTTTGGTTCTATCGTAGCGGTTGATGGCGTATCGTTTGAAGTTCAAAAAGGCCAGGTGCTTGGCTTCCTCGGTCCAAACGGCGCCGGAAAAAGCACAGTGATGAGAATGCTTGCCTGTTTTCTCAGGCCTGACGGCGGGACAGCAGAGGTTTGCGGATACGACATTATCAAAAATCCGATTCAGGTAAGGCAGAATATCGGATACCTTGCCGAGAATGTGCCTGCTTACAGCGATATGAGCGTTGGGGCGTTTTTAAATTTCATCTGCGATGCAAGAGGACTTGAGGGTAAAAAGCGACACGAATTACTCGACAAGGCTATTGCGATGTGCCATATTGCCTCGGTTTATCATCAGACAATCGAGACACTCTCGAAAGGTTACAAAAGAAGAGTCGGCCTTGCACAGGCTCTCATTGGAGACCCGAAGGTTTTAATTCTTGATGAACCGACGGATGGTCTTGACCCCAATCAAAAACACGAGGTAAGGCAGCTCATCAGTAAAATGACCGAAGAAAAATGCATTATCATTTCGACGCATATTCTTGAAGAGGTCGAAGCGATATGCACAAGGGCGATTATTATCGCTAAAGGGAAAATTCTTGCTGATTCCACTCCGAACGAATTGAAAACGCAGTATAACTGTTCGCTGGAAGAGGTCTTCAGGAAAATAACAACGAGCAAGGTAGCATAGGAAGGATTAGCATGAATTCACGCGAGCGTTTGATGATAGCACTTGAGAATGGTCGGCCAGACCGTCTGCCATGCCAGGTACATGGATGGATGCCTTATTATCTTAATCATTATCTTGGCGGAAAAGACTGGTTTGAAGCCAATGCAATGTTTGATATGGACTATGCAATCTATATCAGCCCCACATATATTTATGATAATAAAGATTTAGCCAAATGGCAGGCAAACCGTAAGGATTTGGGTGTTGATAATAATGGCAATCATCATTGGGAAGAAGTAATTACAACGCCGAAAGGCGTCCTGCATCATGCTGGAACATATAACGAAATAACACCATGGGAGACCGAACTTCTCATCAAAACAAAACAGGATTTCGATTTATGGAATGAATTTCATCCCGTTCCCATCTCTGTTGATTTCCGCGAGATGCAAAAAACCAAAGACAGGTTAGGCGATAAAGGAATCATTCGTTCTCACCCATTTAGCCCGGGTCAGGGAAGTCCGTGGCAAAGCTTTTGTATATTGTTCGGGACGGAAGAATCTATATTAATGGCGATGGATGAGCCGGAGTTTGTCCATTACGCTCTTAAGAGTATTCTTAAAAAGACCCTGCGTGTAACGGAATTATGGGCAGGTACGCCGGCAGATATGGTTGAAACCGATGGCGGTGCAGGTTCAAGCACAGTAATCAGTCCAAAAATGTTCGAAGAGTTTTGTCTGCCGTATGACCAGGAGCAGAATAAGCTGTTCCATAAAATCGGACTGAAAACAGTTTGTCATTTGTGCGGCGGTCTGATGCCGCTGCTGGATTTGGTCGTAAAAACCGGCGCCGATGGTCTTGAGACAATGACTCCGCCCTCGATGGGCGGAGATTGTAATCTGGCAGAAGCTTCGCGTAAAGTGGGCGATAAATTGTTTTTTATCGGCGGGTTTGACCAGAATGCAGGTTTCGAGAAGGGAACTCCCGAAATGGCCAGAAAACTTGTTTTTGAATGTTTCGAGGCAACCAAAGACCACGCGGGATATATTATCGCGCCTTCAGACCATTTCTTCAATGGAGACCCTGCTAATATAAAGGCTTTTGCGGATGCATGCAAAGAGTGCACATATTGATTGTTTCAGGTAAAAAAAATTCTTATGAGATATGAAGGCATAAAGGAAAAGAAATATGACAGGTTTTAAGGCGGTTTTTAAGCGGGAGTTTAAATCGTACTTCACAACGCCTCTGGCGTATGTGTTTTTGGTGGTGTTCCTGTTCTTCTCAGGATATTTGACATTTAAGCAGGGATTCTTCGAGGCTCGTCAGGCGGATATGTCGGCGTTCTTTATGAATATGCCGCTTCTGTTTGTTTTTCTTGTGCCTGCCGCGGCAATGAGGCTCTGGGCGGAAGAACGAAAGACAGGCTCAATCGAATTATTATTCACTTTGCCGATTACCGTCAAACAGGCTGTGCTTGGCAAATTCTTTGCTGCGTGGGTTTTTATGCTTGTCGCGATGGCGATGACTTTTCCGATGGTTATCACTGTTTGCTATCTCGGCAATCCCGACATCGGGCTGATAATAGCCGGTTATGCCGCGACGATTTTAATTGCGGGCGGTTTTCTCGCGGTCGGATGTTTCTTCTCGGCATTGAGCAACAACCAGGTGATAAGTTTTGTACTGTCAGTGGTGGCCTGTGCGGTTTTGGTTTTCGCGGGTATGCCGACGACGATGAATTATTTTTCGACCTTCCTGCCGGCAGGCTTGGTGCAGGCAATAAGCACAATGAGTTTTCAGGGACATTTCGAGTCGATGCAAAGAGGCGTTTTGGAATTTAAGGACATCAGCTATTTTATCATTCTCATAGCGGGCTGGGTTGCGGCGACCGGCGTAATTCTCGACGAAAGGAAGGCAAACTAATGAGCAGGACACTGAGACAGATTGCGGGAGTTGTTTTTGTTCTCGTTATAATGTTTAGCCTAATCAGTATTTGCCAGAAAATTGGCAAAGGCATCAAGGCTGATATTACACAGCAGAAAATTTATACGCTCAGCAGCGGCACAAAGGCGATTATCGGGAAACTGAATCAGCCTATAAAGATGAAGCTTTATTATGCCAAAACCGCGGCAATGCAGGCTCCTGACAATATCAAATACTTTGACAACTATTATGAATTTGTAAAATCATTGCTCGAAGAATATGTTGCCCAATCGAAAGGAAAGGTTCAGCTTGAGGTTATCGACCCAAGGCCTTATTCGGACGATGAGGTCGATGCCAGCAGATACGGAATCAAAAGGTTTCCAATCACTCAGGAAGAAGGGTTCTTCTTCGGTTTAGTTGCCCAGACGCAGTTCGGCGTTGAAAAGACAATTCCATTTTTCTCGCCGGACAGGCAAAACTTCATCGAATACGATATAAGCTCCCTGATTGATACGGCAATCACCCGCCAGAAAAAACGCATCGGCGTATTGAGTGCGTTGGAATTAGTCGGCGACGACCTTAGCCCTTATATGGCAAGAATGATGCAAATGCAGGGGCAGCAGCCGAAACAGCCCTGGGTATTTATTCAGCAGCTTAAGGAACAGTATGAAGTTGTAAGCGTGCCGACTGACACGAATAAGATAGAAGACATCGATGTTCTATTGGTCGTTCACCCGAAGGATTTTTCGGAAAAAACGCTTTTTGCGATTGACCAGTATGTCGTAAGGGGCGGCAAAGCGATTGTCTGTGTTGACCCTTACTGCATTTCCGATTTGCCCAAGCAGTCGCCTATGCAGATGCGGCAGGAACATAATCCCAGTTCCGAAATGAACAAACTGCTTGTCAATTGGGGACTGGAGATGCCCAGAGATACTTTCGCCGGCGACAGAACTCTTGCGGCAGAAGCGGTGCTGCGAGAAGGGCAGAAGCCGCAGAAAATCATAGGCTTTCTCGATTTTACACCAGAGTGCTTCAATCGCGATACTGTTATAACTTCGCAGCTTAATCAGGTCAGATTCCTGTTCAGCGGAATTCTCAGGGAAATGCTCATCGACTCAAACGAAGTGAAAATCAGAAATATCCGGAGAACGCCATTGGTTATGACCACCGCAAGGGGAAACAAATGGACGGTCGAAAATCAGTTTGAGCTTATGGGGCCGAACCCGGAAAGGCTCTGGAAGAAATTTACTGAAGGTACAGAGCCGGTAAAGACAGCCTATTTGGTTACAGGCAGATTTAAGAGCGCATTTCCAAATGGAATAGATATAGATGTCGAGGTCAAGCCCGATGCCAACGACCCCAATGCGCCAAAGACTGTTAAAAAGCACATAGACGCTCTGCCGAAAGCGAGAGACGAGTGTGCGGTTATTGTTTTTGCCGATGTTGACTTTATCTGCGACCAGATAGCTTACACCAGAACGTTTTTTGGCGGAATGACCGTCGTCGGAGATAACAGCGCTCTGATGACAAACGCAATCGATGATATGGGCGGTTCGAGCGAATTGATTTCGATAAGGTCTCGAGGAAATTTCAAAAGGCCTTTCAAAGTCGTTGACGAAATTGAGGCGCAGGCGGATGCCCAAACCGCTGAAAAAGAAGCGAAAATCAACGCCGAAATAGCGGGCTTTGAAGGCGAACTGCAAAAGATTCTCGGTTCTGCAAAACAGGGTGAAGATGAAGTAATCGGAAGCGAAATTCTGCAGAAGAAAAAAGAAGTTGAACTAAAAATTCTTGAAGCCAAAAAACAGCTTCAGGAAATAAAAAAGACCAGATTGCAGCGTAAGGAAGCTCTCGGCAACAATCTGAGAAGCTTTAATATGCTCACCGCTCCGGCGATAAGCCTGTTTGTCGCGATAACCCTGGGCATATACAGAAGCGTTCGCAAACGAAAATATGTAAGCCACGCTTCGGATGCATAGAAATCGGTTAGCCCCCAGCTTTATGCTGGGGGTTTAGTTTTGTAGGGTGGACAGCTTGCCTGTCCACGCGTTTTAGTTTGTAGGGTGGGCTCTTAGCCCACGCGGTTTCGGTTTTTTTACAATTGGCTAAAATGTTACAAATGTTTTTGTTCGGAGTTTGATAAATGAGTAATAAAAAACTTTCTTTTTTGGGTATAACAGCAATAATTTCACTTGTTCTGGCGGTTTTCGTCTGGCAGTACGACAGCAATAAAAAATCTGTCTCCGCCGGTCGCGGCAGCCTTATTCAGGGACTCGACACTGCCTCTGTCGCCGAAATTTCAATTCAAAAGGCCGGCCAATCAATATCGCTCAAAAGAGTTGATAATGGTTTTGCCGTTGCCAACAAATCAATGTACCCGGCTTCAAATAAGGAAATAAACGAACTGATTACCGCCTGCCTCGATGTTAAAACTGTCGAAGTCTGCACAAAAGATAAAGCCAATCACAAAGACCTCGGCGTTGCTGAAGAAAACGCCGACGGCATTGTTAAATTCCTCGATTCAAAAGGCAGCGTTATCACCGGTATTGTCGTCGGAATACAAAAAGATAACGGAATGTCCTATGCCAGACTTGTCAATAGCGATGAGGTTTGGCTGGTACAGAGTGTTCCCTGGCTCAAACCATCGCCGACTGATTATGTCGTAACCGAATTGGTTTCTGCCAGGAAAGCGGATATTGCTTCGGTTCAGGTTAGTTCGCCGGATGGAAAGTACACTATCGCCGCAGAGCCTAACGGCGGCAAAGCGATTTTACAGGGTGTTCCCGCAGGCAAAAAGCAGAAAGACAGCGATTGCGATGCCGTTTTCAGTGCGATGACAAGTCTGATGGTTGACGATGTTAATGCCGTTGCGGACAAGGCTGATTTGAAATTTGAGCGCGAATATACCTGCCTGCTGGCCGACTCAACGCTTTATACAATTTCAATTGCTCAGAAGGATTCAAAAACATACATAAAATGTAATGCGGAATTTACTGACAAAGAGCCGGTCAAAAAGGAACAGGCTGTAGAGAGTCAGGAGGCTCTCAAAAAGAAAGAGGCTAAACTTTTAGCCAAAGAAAAAGTTGTGAATTTTCAGAAAACCTGCGATGGCTGGGTTTATGAAATTGCCGACTACAAAGCTAAAAATCTGACAAAGCCGAAACAGGAACTCATCGAGGATATTCCTGTCGATGCGAATGCACCCGCAAAAACCAAAGAAGCTGAAAAACCGGCGTAAAAAATAACTCGAAAAATAAATTGATTAAAATAAGATATTAAATATCAAAAATAAAAAACTTGCGCATTTTTTACTACATTTTTTTGGGCGATTTTGAGGAAAAATGCTGTTTATAGGCTAAAAAGCCATTGACGGCATTAAAGGTCTGCAAGTAAATGCAAAAAAATTGAAAGTTTTTGCGACTTTTTAATGGTTTTTGACGATTTTAACTGCGGATTACGCGGATTTTCACGGATTTTTGCAAATTTTGATGTGGTTTTTGTATGTTTTATTTACGACTAAACAATTCGTGAATGGGGGATAGGGTTTTAGGGGGTAGGGGATAAAAAGTAGTCGGTAGTCAGTATTCAGTAGCCAATAGGTGGAATCGGCTTCCGTCTTCGCCAAAGGCTTCGCCGCGACAGGCTGTTTTTTTTGTTTTAAGGCGGTGCGAAATAAGTTTTGACAAAAGACCTATCTGGTAGAAAATAGGGGAGATAGAATTTTATAATATAGACAGATAAAAAGTTAAGGAGAAAAATTTATGAAAAAAATGCTTATTTTAATCGGCGTGTTGTTTATGGCGGGTTGCGATACTATCACATCGCAACAAGTAGACCGAACAAACGCCCAATATGCTAATTACGGTGAATGTCCACTTTATTACGAGCAAGCAATTAAAAGCCTTATGTCCACAACATTAAAAGACCCCTACTCTGCCCAATACAGGTTTGAGGCTCCATACAAAGGATATGCAAACAGGGGATTCAGGGGCAGGGAATATGGCTGGATTGTTACAGTTGGAATTAATGCAAAAAATAGCTATGGAGCGTATATAGGCGAACAGAAACATTCATATTTATTTAGGGGCGAAAATATGGAGTTTGAATTTTGGGATTTCAATCAATAATCCGATATCCGTTTGGTATCAAAATACAATGGACTCCCGCTTGTGCGGGAATGACAAGTGGTATCTGGCACTTGGCTAAAGTATTACAAAAATGTCAGGCCGTGACATTTTGTCACGGACTGTTAAAAAAAGATTTTTCCGCTGCGCGTCGAAATGACACTGAACCCGCCACGTTCTTGCTGCTTGGCTTGGGCGGATTGGTGTTGAGAAAAAAAATACGATTGGTTTAATCATGGCTTAATATGACAACCTTAAAAAAAATAGAAGACATAAATAAGGTTATTAAAACCTATTTCGACAAGTATCCCAACGAAATTAAGATACCTGCTAAAGATTTGATGCCGCATTTTATTGCAGCACGCATTTTCCCTTCTGACCATAAAGAAGGTCAGCCTATTCGCAAAGTGCTTCGTGAATTGTATAAAAAAAAGCAATTATATTTAATACCTTATGCATTACCAGAACGTAAACAAGAAAACATCAATTGGTTTTTCATCAGGTCTGAAGAGAAAATAAATTTGCCATTTCCTAAAATGGAGAAAAAAACATCCGCAAGAAAAAAGGCTTCAAGACAAAGCAGCGATGAATGGTATGTAATTGACCTTTGCGACCAAATATTAGGACAAAAAGGGTCACGCCAACATAAATTCCCATTTTTACTCGGCGATGCTGGAAAAAATGGTAAAAAAAGAAAATTGCCAGTTGATGCGTATTACCGAGATCTAAATCTGGTAATCGAATATACGGAAGAACAACACAGAAAACCTATAAATCATTTTGACAAACCACATATCAAAACCATTAGTGGTGTCCATCGGGGTGAACAACGAAAAATATACGATCAGCGCAGAAGAGAAGTATTACCCCAAAACGGAATAAGGCTGATTGAAATCCCTTGCCATATATTTTCATGCAACAACCAAAAAAAAATCATTCGAAATAGCGAAAAGGACCTATCAAACATTAGGTGTTTTCTGTGTAAATAGGGAACGTTGGAACTGTTGAAAAAACATTTTGGTTTTTCTTTTCAAAGACAACGGAAATAAATTTAGGGGGACAATACACCCTGCCATACAAGATGGCAGGGCTGACCACGAAAAGAAAACAGGTTTCAGATTTTTTACATTTTTTCTTCAGCAGGTGGAGCTTTTGGTATCGGCTGCTGTTCGGCAGGTATCTTTGGTTGTAAGTAGTTTATTGTTAGATGGTTATGTTATTTAAAGCGGTTTTCAGGTCGGTATAACGGTATGGAAGCTGATATTTGTCGCAGATTTGCTTAAAATCCTTTATCGCCTGCTCGCTGAGTTTGCTTTGAAACTCCTCATCAGCTTTGCAGAAGAAAATTCGACATCCTGCGAAACGAAAATCTCTTGCTGTGCATTTCTTATCCTGCATATACGGACAAACTCCGGCCGGCATCGGCTTTATACCAAATGGTATTATTACTTGCGCGTCGAGCGGTTTGCAACCATTTATGCCCGCTGCGCTTACCCGCGTACAACAGTCGCAATTATTTAGCGGTATTGGTGTTAAGTCTCCGATATTTGTTTTAAAATATAGAAGCTCCGGCGATGTGATAAAAAGTTTGTGGCCGAATCTTGCAAAGTCGCAGCAGTTCCCGCACGCGGTACATTTATCAGCCGTCTCTGCCAATTGGCTGTCGAGCCAATCGTAGATTTTTTTAACTTGTTCGCAGATTTCATTTGTTTGGCTCATCGTACCATTTTTTTCTGTTTTCTTAATTTTTGTAACACTTTAGCCGATTGCAGATAAAAAACCGCGTGGGCTAAAGCCCACCCTACAAAGCTATTTTTCATCCCACCATTTTTTCTGTTTTTTTAATTTTTCAATTTCTTCAAAGGTATAAAGTCTGCCCTTATTTATTCCCGGACACCGCATCGCAATGGCGTTCCAGGTATATTCGTTTGCGAGATTGCTCTGCCAGAAAGGCCAGTTTCGGCATTGCATCGGGCGGAAGTTATAAACTGCGCAGCCCTTTGCTCCTTTGCAGCCTGTGAGGAAAACGCAGTCTTTGGTTTTGGGGTCTTCCTTTATTGAGCAGCGAAGGCCGACTCTTTTTAGATATTTTTTGCGAAGCTCATCGCTGCTTATTTTCAGATGTTTCGCGAGCATTTCTATTTCATCTTTGGTAATCCAGATAAAACCTTCTTCCGGCCCGGAGCAGCAATCGCCGCACTGCCGGCATTCAAAATGTAAACCGCCGATATACCAAGGTGTTTTATTGCTCTGAAAAATTATCATACCTCCATAAATAAATCAAAAATCAAAAATTAAATATCAAAATTAAGGAATCGCCTTCGGCGAAAACTATTTTATACTGGATTCCCGCTTTCGCGGGAATGACAAGCGGAGTTTTTTAATGTCCTAAAGCTGCCATTTCAGCACAGCTCCGGTATCCGCACTTGTCGCCATCGAGGCGTATTTGGCTAAATATCCCTTTGTGATTCTCGGAGCGGGTTTTTTCCACTGCGATTTTCGCTTTGCAAGTTCGTCGTCGGAAAGTTTGACGCTGATTTTCTTTGCGGGTATGTCTATTTCGACAATGTCGCCCGCTTTGAGCAGGCCGATTGTTCCGCCGACTGCGGCTTCGGGGCTAACGTGTCCAATGCACGCGCCGCGAGTTCCGCCGCTGAATCTGCCATCGGTAATCAAAGCGACCGATTCGCCAAGCCCTGCGCCCATAATATAGCTCGTCGGAGAGAGCATTTCCTGCATACCGGGGCCGCCTTTCGGGCCTTCATTGCGGATAATCACGACATCGCCGGCTTTTACTTTACCCGCCAGAATACCTTCGCAGGCATCTTCCTGACTTTCAAAAATTACCGCAGGACCGGTGTGTTTGAGCATTTTTGCCGCAACGCCTGCGGATTTTACGACGCAGCCCTTCGGAGCGAGATTGCCGTGGAGAACTGTAAGTCCGCCGGTTTTTGAATATGCGTTCTCAAGCGTATGAATGCAGTCTGCGTTTTTTATTTTCGCGTCTTTGATATTCTCGCCAAGCGTTTTGCCGGTAACTGTCGGGCAGTTGAGATTGAGCATCCCTTTGAGTTTGCTAATCTCATTCAATATCGCGCTGACTCCGCCTGCCTTATCGACATCTTCCATATGCCAGCCGCTCGATGGTGAAACCTTGCAGATGTTCGGGCATTTTTCGCTGATTTTATTGATGCGTTCAAGGTCGTATTTTATTTCCGCCTCGCTGGCAATAGCCAAAGCGTGCAAAACGGTATTAGTCGAGCCGCCCATCGCCATATCGAGAACAAAAGCGTTGTCCAAAGATTCCGCGGTGATGATATCCAAAGGTTTTAAATCCTTTTCGATGAGCTTGATTATCTGCTTGCCAGCCGCGGCATACAGTTCATCTCGTTTCGGGTTCACAGCAAGAACAGTTCCATTGCCCGGCAGAGCCATTCCGATTGCCTCGCAAAGGCAGTTCATACTGTTTGCGGTGAACATTCCTGAACAGCTTCCCGCTGTCGGACAGCCCGCGCATTCCAATTCGTGCAGTCGTTTTTCGTCGATTTTGCCCGCCTTGAACGATGCCACGCCTTCAAAGATGCTGATAAGGTCAACAGCGTTTCCTTTGGAATCCTTTCCAGTCGCCATTGGCCCGCCGGACACGAAAATTGTCGGGATATTGACGCGAACCGCCGCCATCAGCATTCCCGGTATGATTTTGTCGCAGTTGGGAATACAAATCATTCCATCGAAACAGTGCGCCAGGAGCATCGACTCGACGGCATCGGCGATTATTTCGCGAGAAGCAAGTGAGTATTTCATTCCGGTATGCCCCATCGCGATACCGTCGCAAATTGCGATGGTATTGAACTCAAAAGGCACGCCGCCCGCGTCGCGGACAGCCTGTTTGACCTTTTCAGCTACTTTATTCAGGTGAACGTGGCCGGGCACGACTTCGCAAAAGCTGTTTGCGATAGCGATGAAAGGCTTGTTTATGTCGCTGTCTTTCAGGCCGCAGGCTCTAAGCAGGCCGCGGTGGGGGGCTTTCTGAAAGCCCTGTTTTATCATATCGCTTCTCATTCTGAAATTCTCCGAAATTATAGTATAGGGATTAAAATACGGAATATCTGGTATAGTAAATTAAAAATTAAAATTTTTTGCAAGGTAAAAATTTATTGCTATAATTGCCGACCTGTCGATAATAGAACAAATATGGCAATTTAGTGGTTTTATGGAGAAGTTATGAGTGCTAAAAAGATAGTTTCGGTCGCATTAATGGTAGTGGTTTTGTTCGTTTTGGCAGGTTGGAAATCCAAAACATCTACGCAAATGAAGCTTAATCTGTCGCCTCAAAGCGAGACAACATATAGAGCTGTTGCTGAATTAGGGAAAGATTATTCGTTTTTTCAGCCATCGGTGAACAAAACCAAGGAACAGCATACTGTCGGACGCGTTGAAATGGTTTTTGTTCAGAAAGTGGAAAGCGTTAGCAGCAAGGGTATTGCCGCCGCGATTATCACGATAAAAGAGCTGAAATATATAACAGACAGCCAGAAAGATGCGGGGTCGAATTTTGACAGTACTTCTGAGAACGCCAAGTCAGACCCTATGTTCGCTCTAATCGGTCAGAGCTATAAAATCAGCATAGACCCCAATGGCGCAGTTGCCGTACTTGACGCAAAGGCTGTACGCAGCGCTATTGCTTCAGGATTCGCAAAGAAATTTGCCGACAAAATATTCAGCGATGAAGAAATCAAAAACCGTCATCAGGTTCTCGCTCTGATGAACGCCGATAAGGCCGGCAAAAATGGCAATAAAATGGCAAGTAAAAAGGGCGATAAATGGGTCGCGGTTTCATCGTCGCCGCAGGGAATGCTCAAGCCAAAAACATTTGAAAAAACCTACACCATTACCGGTATAAAATTACAGGGCAAAGAGCAAATCGCAACAGTTACTATGGACGCTGCCCCAAGCTCAAAAGGTG
The DNA here is from genome assembly GCA_041661665.1 of Phycisphaerae bacterium. Classification (GTDB taxonomy): domain Bacteria; phylum Planctomycetota; class Phycisphaerae; order Sedimentisphaerales; family UBA12454; genus GWC2-45-44. The sequence continues at coordinate 17,838 of JBAZTW010000022.1, forward strand.
CTGAAATTCCGACAAAAGAAGAAGCCGGTATGGGGTTCTTCGCCAATATGTTCGACGAAACGGACAGTTACACCGGCAAAATGGTTATCAACCTGACCACCGGCCAGATTATCAGCTATACCGAGAGTTTAAAAGCCGAGTGGGTTGCTGTGGAACCAGCCGAAGAGCAGAAAAGCGATAAAGGCCCTGACCGGCTTATAATGGGATTCAAAAGTTTGTACAGTATCGAAAAAGTTAAATAAGCACATAATAAATTTAGCAGGGAAGCATTATGAAGAAAAGGATTTCCTGGCTGCTTTTGATTGCAGCAGCGTGTTTTATCATTTCAGCCGATGTCGGGGCTGGGCTGTATAGTTCAAAAAGTAAGTCTGCCAAACCTGTAAAGTCTGTCAAATCGGTCAAACAGGTCAAAAAGGCCAAACCAGCCAAGTTGAATAAGCCCGGCAAACTATTGATGAGCATTGATTTTGAGCCTAATGTGCCGCTCAAATATAAATTTGTATCCGAAAGAAAAGTCGCCCTCGATCTTGACCCTTCAGGAAAGTATTCCAAAAGCGGCAAAGCCTCCGGCAGCGAGCAGCAGATAAGTGAAAAATTAGAGATGGAAATCGTTTATAAGCCTGTTGAAGTTGACCCTTACGGCTACTCGATAATCGAGGCGCAATGTACGAAAGCAAAGGTATCGAGGTCATCAAGTACCGGTAAGATACAGGCCAAAAAAGACGCTGTTGAATATCTTGCCGGCAAAACATTCACTCTGAAAATTACGCCGACCGGAAAAATTGCCGATTATTCCAGTCTCAAAGCCGTTATTGAGGAACTTGGTCAAAAAGCATTTTCCGATCCCAAGCGAGCCGGCATCAAAGACTCTGATATGATTATGGATTTTATCGCGGTACAGTGGAACCTCTGGGATGCGATAGCGAGCGTCAAAAAGCCGCTCAAAGGCGTTAAAACAGGCGAAATATGGAACTCCAGACTTGTTGCGCCGATGCCGTTCGTCTCAAATACCGGCAGAGATGTCGAATATACGTTGAAAGATTATAACGACGTCTCGGCTGAGATTGTCAGCAGCTATAAACTCAGCTCGGTTCTGCCCGGCGTGCCGATGCCTTATTCCGGCTCGTTCCAGATGAGAGGAACTTTTGGCTTCCTGACGGGCTATAAGATATTATCGATTGAAGGAACTGGCTCGCAGATTTACGATATTGCCAAAGGACGGATTAAAAGCGATGTTCAGCAATATCAGTCGAAAGTAAAAGCTTCAATCTTTGGCCTCGGCAGCGAAAATGTCGAGCCGAATATAATAGTCAATCAGACTACTGCGATAACGCTGATTGAGTAGCGGTTATATGTCTAAAAGATGCAAAAATTTCTTAATAAAATCATAGAAGGCGACTGTGTGCAGCTGCTCGGCGGAGTCAAAGAGCCTTTCGCTGATTTGATTTTTGCAGACCCGCCGTTCAACATAGGCTACAAATACGACAAATACAAAGACAACCGCAAAAAAGAACACTATATCGAATGGACTAAGCAATGGATGTCCGCCTGTCTGAATGTTCTCAAACCGACAGGCTCATTTTATATCGCCATCGGCGACGATTATGCCGCCAATGTAAGAGTTATCGCTGATGAGCTTGGCCTTTTTTGCCGAAACTGGATTATATGGCACTATACCTTCGGCCAGCAGACAAAAGATAAATTTGCCCGTTCGCATACGCATATTTTTTATTTTGTGAAAGACAAAGATAATTTCACATTCAACGATTTTGCCGTTCGCACTCCGTCGGACAGGCAGCTTATTTATAAAGACAGCCGCGCCAATTCGGTCGGCAAAATGCCGGATGATGTCTGGAACGCTTTTTCCCGCGTCTGCGGCACATTCGCCGAACGCCAGGGCTGGCATCCCTGCCAAATGCCTGAACTTTTGCTTGCGAGAATCATCGCCGCAAGCTCAAATCCCTGCGATTGTGTCCTCGACCCGTTCAGCGGTTCAGGAACAACACTGGCCGTCGCCGCAAAATACGGCAGAAATTATTGCGGGATTGATATTTCAGAAGATTATGTTGAAAACTCCGAAAAGCGAATCGCCGAGGCAAAATCTCAAAGCTCAAATTCTAAATCTCAGGACTTTGGCACAATCGAGCTTGAAGAAATAAAGAGGCTGTTTGTCGAAACAGGTCTTGGTATCGCCAAGCTCGTTGAAAATGATAAACTGCTGGCAATTTTTGTTTCGCAATTTTCACTGAGAATGAATAGTCAAAAAAAGTATGCCCCCTCGGCGGTTGCAAAAGAAATCAAAAAACTAAAATCGTGGGACAATAAGAAAAAATAAATTTGTGTTTATTTGTGTTCATTCGTGGCTAATTTTCAAAAAAACATATTATTTACCGGCTTTATTTTATCCGCGGCGTTGCTTACTATTATACAACTGCCGTTTGGTGTTTCATTTTGCGCCTGGTTTGCACTTGTGCCGTTTGTTTTGGCGGCCATAGGAACTGAAAAAACACGCACCGCTCTTTTCGCATCATATATAATTTCACTCATTTACTGGCTGGCGAATATCTATTGGCTCGGATTTTCCGCACCGGCAGGCTGGATTGTGTTTTGTTTCTTCCTGGCGTTATATTGGCCTTTGCTTGTGATTACGCTTCGATATTGTTTTGCCCGCGGGATTCCGCTGTGGTTTGCGCTGCCCGTTTTGATTGTTGGAACAGAGGCTCTTCAGGGCTGGTTTTTCAAGGGCTTTGCCTGGCGGTATCTGGCGCACAGCCAGTTCAAAAATCTGGAGTTGATTCAAATCGCTGACATCTTCGGCGCAGCAGGCGTTAGTTTCATTGTCGCTATGGTCAACGGCCTTATCGCAGATTTAATTATTGAATTTGTACAAAGGCACAGAGGCACAAAGGCGCAAAGGCACAGAGAATTTTCAATTTACAGCGTTGTCGGCATTGTGCTTGCGATTTCCATTGTGTCCACAGCGATTCTTTATGGTCGGAATAGGATTGTCCAAACCGGCGATTTTGTTTCACCCGGCCCAAAGATTGTCCTTGTCCAATCGAATGTGGCAGTCAAAGCGGGCGAGGATACTATACCGGCTGAAGTTTCATTTATTGAGATGCTGCTTGAAAGCAGAAGGTCTTTGGCCATTGAGCCTAATCTTATTATCTGGCCGGAGACAATGGTCGAGGTTGTTCTAAGCGATAATTATTTAAAATTACTGGGACAGGACGACACTGCGAAGATTTTTCACAATGCCCTTGTTCGCCACGCAAACGAAGGGGTTTATCTTCTTGTCGGCTCGTTTGCCGCTGACGCGAAAGTCAACGATAATAACGAAATAAAATTAGGTTTGAAATATAACGCGGCGTTTTTGTATGAGCCGAACCAGCTTACCCCGCGCCAGAATTACAACAAGATTCATCTTGTACCGTTCGGCGAATATATCCCATTCAAAAAATCGCTGCCTGCGTTCTATAAATTTATGATGGCTCTGACGCCTTATGATTATGATTACACCCTTAATCCAGGCGAGGAATATACTGTTTTTGAAATGAAAGCCGGAGAAAAAAAATACCACTTCGGCGTTATGATTTGCTATGAGGACACATTGGCCAAAGTCGCCCGCAGATACGCTTACCCAAAGCGGATAGACTGGCTTGTCAACATCAGCAATGATGGCTGGTTCGTCAGGCAGAAAGGCGAGAAAATTATCCCGTCCACAGAACTTGCCCAGCGTGCCGCCATTAGCGTCTTTCGCGCGGTGGAAAATCGCATCCCGATTTTACGCAGCGTAAATACAGGCATAAGCTGCTACATAGATTCGCTCGGCAGGATACACAACGATTTTCTCGCAGGAAATCTGCCGCAAAAAGCATTAGACAGGGTTGGTGTGCAGGGCTGGTTCGCGGACCAGATTCTCATCGATAGGAGAATTACTGTTTTTAGCCGAATTGGCCAGAGACTTGAAATCAGTTGTGTTATATGCTTGATTTTCGCTGCTTTTCTGTCGATATATAGAAGTAGAATACCAAAATAACACAGTTTTGAGGTTTTTATGAAAAAATTATTTATCGCCTTAGCTCTTTTACTGGCCGTCAATTACTGTTTTGCGGCAGATGTTAAAAATCTTATCCCAACCGCGGAAAAAATTGTTTCCGATAGCCTAAAAAATTCTGACAATCGGATAAAAGCGAACGCTATTGAGGTCGCATCATCGACAGGACAAGTCCAGTTCACCCAAAAGATTGTCGAGCTTTTAAATGACCCCGCAGTATTAGTAAGGTTTGCTTCAGCTTTGGCAATTGGAGATTTGCAGTATAAAGCAGGCGAAAAAAACCTGCGTAAATTTCTAAACGACCCTGACTTAAATGTAAGAATAGCAGCGGCTTACGCACTTTATAAGTTTGGGAACAAACAGTATCTTTCGATGATACAGGCTTCTGCAAAGCAGGACGACCAGACCGTAAGGGCTAATGTTGCTATGCTGCTGGGAAAACTGAAAAGCACCGAATCTCTGCCGGTTCTTTATGGAATTAAAGATGACCCCAATTCAAACGATGCGTCAGCCTTTGGCGCTACCGAAGCCATAGCAAGAATTGGAGATGAAAAGGTATATCCTAAAATATGGGCAATGCTCATAAGTGTTTATGCCGATGATAGATATATGGGAACTCGCGCGATGGGCGCATTCGGCGGGACAAAGGGAACAGAAGCCCTTTTAACTATGCTGGAAGATGAAGTTCTGGAGGTCAGACTTTCAGCCGCTGAACTGCTTGGCAGCCTCGGCGACCCAAGCGGAGCGATGGTTGTGCTTGAATATCTTACTAACATAGACCAGAAAGACAAAAATATAGGGCAAAAGGACGAAAAAAGGGTTATTGATATGAGAAATGCTATTGCCGCACTGGCGATAGGGCAGATTGGCGATGCAAAACTCATAGAATGTCTACCGAAATTGCTTAAAAGTGATTCGCCTGCCGTCAGGCTTGCCGCGTCAAAAAGCGTTTTTATTCTTGCCGCTAAGAGTCCTAAGTTGCCATAAAAGCAAAAATAACTTGACCTTACAGGCTTTAAAACGTAAAATCCAAACAAGTTTCGCCGTCATTTTAATAAATTAGAAACCGGCATCCTGCCGGTAATATAGCTTTTTTAAGGGTCAGGAACGAAAGGAGCCCGTTTTGAGTACGCTAACTAAGATTTTAATAGTATTAGTATCGATATTTTCTATCTTTCTTTGTGGCATCATTGTTGTCTATGTTGGAAGTTCAACCAATTACAAAGCTGCGTATGAGCAGCAGGGCAGCGAATTTTCTGCAATGAAAGAAAAGGACAGAAAATTAGAGCAGGATATCGCTGATAAAAAACGTCAGTTGGATGAGTTCGGCATTAAGTCTGATTCAGAAATTTCAAAACTAAAGACTGAAAAGACACAGCTTGAACAGGAACTGAAGAATACTAAAAATGCTCAGCTTGCCGCTGAAGAGAAAGTCGCAAGTCTCACCGCCGCAGCTTTGAATTTTGAAAAGGCCGTAGGCGGTATGGAAGATTCTCTCAAGCAGACGAGAGCGGAACTCGACTCTGCAAGGACCGAAAATGTTAAGCTGAGTAAAAATCTCAATGAGATAACAGCGAATCTTGAAGAAAAAATGGCGCAGCTTGCGTCTGTAGATACAGAAAAGAAAAGACTGCTTGAAGAAAAGGCCAAACTTGAGAAGACATCCAGCGGTGCAGCGGTTGAACAGCCTGTTACGCAGATGCCGGATTCAGCCACCGCGGCGGCGGAAACTTCTGCCGATGTTAAACTGCAGGGCGTTGTTACCGCTGTTGAAGGTTCGCTTACGACACTTTCAATCGGCAGTGCAGACGGTGTCGTGGCCGGTATGATTTTCCACGTCGTTCGTCAGGATAATTTTATCTGTGATATTAAAATAACCGAAGTTGATACCGAAGCGGCAGCAGGCACTATTCAACTGCTTCAGCAGCAGCCGAAAGTCGGCGACATCGCCTCGACCGCGTGGTAATATAGTTTTTGGTATAGTTTAGCAATACGGAAGATATAATGAGTGAATTACAAACAGCCGGCAAAATGAAAGCGTCAAGTAATCTTTACACCGCGTTATTGGCTCTGGCCTGCGGTATTGTTTTGGCGACGGCAGGATTTGTTACTTATAAGTGCTGGTTCGATTACGGTACGCTTTTTAAAATTACTGAATCTATTCGGTAATCGACGGCTAAAAGGATTTCATATTGAAAGGATTTGGCGTGTTCCGATTTCTTGACTCGATACTGGGCTGGTTTAGTATGGATATGGGTATCGACCTGGGAACCTGCAATACTCTTGTGTGAGTTCGGGGCGAGGGAATAGTACTTAACGAGCCGAGCGTAGTGGCTGTCCGCAAGGGAACGAACATCGTTCTCAACAACGGCGAGGCGGTCGGTATTATGGCAAAGGAAATGCTCGGCAAAACCCCCGGCAGCATCACCGCAATTCGTCCGCTCAAAGACGGCGTAATCAGCGATTTTGAAATCACCGAAGCGATGCTCAGCTATTTTATCCGCAAAGTCCACGGCAGAGGCGGCTGGAGAATAAGGCCCCGCGTTGTTATCGCCGTACCAAGCGGAATAACCGCTGTCGAAAGACGAGCCGTTATCGACAGCGCAGAACGAGCCGGTGCAAGAAGAGTTTATCTCGTTGACGAACCTATGGCTGCCGGCATTGGCGCAGGCCTGCCGATTACAGAGCCGACGGCTTCAATGATAATCGACATCGGCGGCGGCACGACGGAAGTCGCGATTATGAGCCTTGCCGACATCAGTACCTGCGAATCAATTCGCATCGGCGGCGACGATATGGACGAGGCGATAATCAGTCATCTCAAAAGAACATATAATCTCCTCATCGGCGAGCCGCGCGCTGAGCAGGTAAAAATTCAGCTCGGTTCCGCTGCTCCTCTTGAACAGGAACTCACAATGGAAATCGCGGGCAGAGACACTATTTCAGGCCTGCCCCGCAAAATAGTCATTACCAGCGAAGAAATCCGCGAAGCTCTAAAAGAGCCGATTAGCGGAATCATCGAAGCGGTTACTCGAACTCTCGAAAAGGCTGAGCCGGAGCTTGCCGCTGATTTAATTGAAAACGGTATGCACCTTGCCGGCGGCGGCTGTCTGCTGCGGGGAATGGATACCGTGCTTGCAAACGCGACAGGATTAAAAGTCGTAAGAGCCGATGAACCTCTTACCTGTGTCGCCAGAGGAACGAGTGTTTATCTCGAAAACCTCGAAATATGGAAAGACACAATGGACCACAGCGGCTACGGCTGGAGTTAAACCTGTCGGTTTTAAAATTTAAAATTGCGGGATAATTATTGTTATGAGCCAATGGCACGGATGCGATTTAAACCATCGAAACTTACCCTTTTCATAAGCCTTGTCCTGCTTGGCTTCATTTTTCTTCTAACTCCGCAAAACATTACCAGCCGGCTGAATTTCGCCTTTATAGGTATCTTCAGATTTTTCCTTAACGTAGGCTCATCAGCGGTTTATTATCAGCAGAGCGAAAACTCAAAAGTCTCACCATTTTTTGTCCCTCGCCACGAATACGATAAGCTATGGGTCGCCTACACCAATCTTCAAAGCCAGATTGGCGAACAGAAAAAACAAATCGAAGAGCTCGGCAAAGTCCGAATGACCGAACCAGACCCCGCCACAGGGCTGGTGCTTGCTAAAATAGTCAATCGCAGAAAGCAGGAGTTTATAATAAACAAAGGAACTGCTGATGGATTAGCCAACGGTCAGTATGTCCTCGGCGATAACGCCGTCATCGGCTGCATCACGCAGGCACAAGCGGACATTTCCAGCGTCAGATTAATTACAAGTTCAGCCTGCAAACTTGCCGTAAAAATCTCCGCCCCCGATGCGGATGTCTATTTTAACGGCACAATGGCAGGCGACGATAAAAACGGCGCAAAAATCCCGAATGTTCCCAAAAAATATGATATAAAAGAAGGTTATTATGTTTATGCCGCCGCGGCGCCGGGCTTTCTGCAAAGCCCGCGGATTCTCGGCCGCGTATTAAAATGCACCGTTGACCAGAGTAATCCGGTGCTGTGGGAAATAGATATTGCTCCTGCCTATAATTTTGATAACCTTACCGATGTCGCTGTTATCGTCTTAAAAACTGGAATAAATTAAACAATGAAATGGCTTCGATTTATATTGCTGCTGCTTTTTGTCGCTGTGCTGCAGTCCGGTACGGTGATGAATATATTTGCGCTTACTGCCAGACACATAAAACCGAATATCTTTCTGCTCCTGTTAGTCTATTTCGCGATTAACTGCGATAGTTTCGATGCGATAATAACTTCGTTTGCGGTTGGTTTTGCCGCTGACCTTGCCGGCGCTGTGATGGGGCCGCACATTATCAGCTATGGTCTGGTAGGGGTGGCCGTCGCGTATGTTCGCAATATAATTCTTCTGAAAAAAACCAATCAGCAGGCCGCTGCTATTTTCGCGGCTGGAATTTTTGTCGAACTGATAGCGGTTTTGCTCACAGGCCTTAAAGCCTCCGGCCTGGCTAAAATGGATGGAATGGAAATTTTCGCAGTCGCCGCATATTCCGCTATTTTGTGGTTTATGCTCAAATTACCGATAACCGCCGCGGGAAAATGGACAGGCGCAGGCATTTTCCACTTCGGCGCAAGACAGATGGGAAGGTAATAGTATATTTAATCACTGATTACACAGATTATACGGATTAAAAAAAATAAGGAAGTAAGGAAGCAGGGAAGTAAGGATTTTTTAGGCATTTGGCCGATTTTCCTTACCTCTTTACTTCTTTATTTCCTTGCTTCCTTTTTTATCAGTGTAATCTGCGATAAAAAATATTTTAAAATTATGGAGTTTATTTTATGGCTAAGAAAAAACAGCAGGTCTGCATCATAACCGTTACTGGCAAAGACAAGGTCGGCATTATCGCTAATCTGGCAAACGCGATGGCCAAGGCCAACATCAACATCATTGATGTCAACCAGAAGATTATGGAAGATTATTTTGTGATGACGATGGCCGCCGATATTGCCAAAGCGAGTATCACCATTCCGCAGATTCACAAGCGAATCGACAAAATCGCCGAAGAAATGAAATTGAAAATAACTTTTCAGGATGAAACGATTTTCAAAATGATGCACAGGGTATAGATAGCCACAGAGAACAGGAAGTAAGGACGCAAGGAGGTAATGATGTAAGGAATCTTTCAGCCTTTGGTCGATTATCCTTACTTCCCTACTTCATTGCTTCTTTACTTCTTTTTTATATTTAGCTTTTGAGTTCTGCAACGACAAATGTGTGGTCGCTAGGCTTTTCGAGCAATCGTGGTTTGGTGTCAATCAGGCAGGTTGTGCATTTTTCCGCTATTGGCTTTGTAGCAAGTATATGGTCAAGTCGCCAGCCGAGATTTCTTTTAAAGCCGTTGGGCTGGCGATAATCCCAGAATGAAAAATTCCCGCCTTCCTTATGATGCTGCCGAAACAGGTCAGTAAATCCCCATTCGATAAAAGCGTCAAAAATTTTCGATAAATCCTTATTAAAACACACCCCGCCATCGAGTGCTATCGGGTCATAGACATCTTTATCCGTCGGAGCGATATTAAAATCGCCCAGCCAAATCAGATTATCCGCCGGCGTAAAATTTTTCTTAAAATACGCAAACAGCTTTTTCAGCCAGTCGAGCTTATGCTGATATTTTTCGCTGTCCATCTCAAAGCCCTGCGGAACGTAAGTATTGACGATGGTTATGCCTTTGATTTGTGCCTTTATAAATCTCGCCTCTCCGACGGAATCATCGAAGCTGTATTCGATGTCTGTAAATTTGTGCTTACTGAAAATCGCAACGCCGTTGTAGCTCTTCTGGCCTTTGTAAATGACATTATAGCCGGTTGAGGCCAATTCATCGACAGGGAAGTCTTTATCATGAGCTTTGGTTTCCTGAACACATAAAACATCCGGCTGATTCACCGCCAGCCAGTCAGTAACTATCCCCAGCCGAGTCCTTATCGAATTTACATTAAACGTTGCTATTTTCATCCAATACCTTTTGTTATTGTTGGCCGTTTTCTAAAGAACATTTTAGAGCGTCTAATACAATTTTGCCATCTTTAGTAATTATAACTGCTTTTTTATTTCCTTCTTGAAATTCTATTTCAAAATCATCAAGACCTTTTCTGCGGCAATCAGAAATTTTAAATGTTTTATAAGTTTTGTTCTTATCGAAAATTATAATATAAATATTTGCATAATGTAAAGATGTAGGACAGCCGCCTTGAATTGCTACCCATTTAGTGCTGTCTGTTACAGGATGAATAGGTGTTATTACATTATATGAACTCCCATTTTCCCGGTAAAATTCTATATCAGAAATCTTTTTTATTATTTTGTCATTTTTAATATAGTAGTCATAGGATGCAAAATAACTTTTTCCGGGGCCATCAGGGCCGAAGATTACAAATCTGTTATGATGATTTACTCTTTTTAAAATTTCTTCACTGATTTTTCCTTGTTCATTGAATCTTTTGCCTACCACTTCTTCAGAACCTGTTTCTGTATTGAGGGGGATGGCACATCCAGCTAAAAATAATAAAAATACACAACTCAGACTTATGGTTATTTTGTTTTTTATCATCATTTTCCTCACTAAATATGAATTAATTATATTTCTTTCCTTTCCAAACTCAACTGAAATGATTTGCTAATTGGTTTTGGCATTACAGTTTAATTTTTGATTTTTAATTTTGGGATAAAGTCAACAAAGCCAACAGAAAACTCACAATGCTTTCCGCACCCTGATTGATATTAACACCGCCGTCGCCGATGCCGTCGCAGCAGCCGTTTGTCTTGCTGTCATACACAGCCATTCGTAAATCGTTTTCGCCGAAAAACCAGTCAAACGCTTTCTTTTGCAGGCTCAAATATTCCTTATCGCCGGTCGCTTCATAAGCCGCTTTTAGCATTAGCACGGTGCTTGCAACTTCAATCGGCTGCTGGTCAAATTGAGCACGGGTTTTTCCTTTCGGATACCAGCCGACAGCGCCGATGAAGCTGAAATGTGTGCCGTTGTAAATGTTATCTAAAAGGAATTTGCAGGTCTTTTCTGCGACCTCGAGATATTTATGAGTATCTTCTGAAATGCTACTTGTCATTGCGAGCCCCTTTGGGGCGTGGCAATCTCGTTTGTAGGGTGGGCTCTTAGCCCACGCTGTAGCAGTGTGTAGATTCCGGCTTTCGCCGGAATGACAATCAGATTGCTTCGTCGTCCCTGATGGACTCCTCGCAATGACATTTTTAGAGGTTGTCTTGTCATTCAAGGCGGAAGCCGCCGCAAAAAGGGCAGCGGGCAAAATAGCATTATCATAAGAAAGTATATCTTCAAACCAGTTCCAATCCGCGGTTGAATGTTTTTTGTAATGCTCAACAAGTCTGTCAGCCGCAAAAGCCAAAGTCTCTTTTGTTTCTTTAGCATCGGGGAATCTTGCAAGACATTCGACCTGACCGAGTATTGAATAGGCCATTCCCCTGGGCGACATTTGGGGAATATGATTTGAGGCATCTTCGAAAAATTCCCGTACGACCGGCACATAAGCGTTATCAGGCGGCGATGCTATTATCGAGCCGAAAGCCCAGATAGTTCTGCCGAGCGCATCACCAACAGGCTCATCGCTTTTCCAGTTCCTGCTATAATCCATAAAATTATGAACCGTTTTATCAGCCTTGAGTGCGTGATATAAAAAAGACAAATAAATCTCGAATAATTTAGGCCCCTGCGGTTCGGCAGGGTATTTTTTGAGATATTTCACCATAGCGATTGCCGCTCTGGCGTTGTCATCGGTGCAGTAGCCGTTGAACCGGTCAGGAATTATGAATTTGGCGTGCTGAATCAGGCCGGTTTCATCGGTTAGGCGAGCGAGATGTTCCAACGATGGTTTGGCTGGTTTGTTTGGCATATTAATCCTACCTATAAAAGTTGATTTAATTCTATTGCTGATATAGAATTGTGTCAAGAATGAAAGAAGTAAGGATACATAGATTTTTTTCGCACAATATTTGACAAAACCCCGTATAATATATAAAATACTACTAAATTAGTAGGAATATAGGAGCTTTTGAGAAAATGAAAATTTCGACCAGAACGCGGTATGGTATGCGGGCGATTCTTGAACTTGCCTGTGCTTATGGCTCAGAGCCGTTGCAGATAAAATTGATTGCCGACAGGCAGAAGATATCCAATAAATATCTCGAACAGCTTGTCTCGATAATAAAATCCGCCGGCCTGGTTCGCAGTGTAAGAGGCCCGCACGGCGGATATGTCCTTGCGCGAGACCCTGCTGAAATAAAGTTAAGCGAAGTTTTTAGGGCTCTTGAGGGTCAGACGCTTACGGTTGACTGTGTTGACCACCAGGAGGCATGCGAAAGCAGCTCCGACTGCATAACAAGAAAACTCTGGAAGCAGATGAACGATGCCATACTCGGCGTGCTTGAGAATCAGACTTTGCAGGATTTGGTAAAAATGACCGAAAAGGAAAAAATTAACTATCAAATATAAATAGGCACAGAGGCACAGAGGTGCAAAGGCACAAAGAAAAATATTAGAATGGGAACTTTATGGCAAAGATATATGACAATTTGGCGCAGACCATCGGCAACACTCCTTTGGTCAGAATAAATAAATTAAACGTCGGCCAGGCGGATGTGCTTGGCAAGATGGAATTTTTCAACCCCTGCGGCAGCGTTAAAGACAGAATAGGCCTTGCTATGATTGAGGATGCCGAAAAGCAGGGCAGGATAAATCGTCATACCGTTCTTGTCGAGCCGACCAGCGGCAACACCGGCATCGGCCTTGCCTTTATCTGTGCCGTCAGGGGATATAAACTGATACTCGTTATGCCTGAGTCGATGAGCGTTGAAAGGCGAAAGCTGCTCAAGGTTCTCGGCGCTGAAATTGTCCTGACCCCTGCGGCAGAGGGTATGAAAGGGGCTGTTACAAAGGCTCAGCAGCTTATCAGCAACGCAGGCAATATGGTTATACTGCAGCAGTTTGACAATCCTGCGAATCCGGAAATTCACAGGCGGACTACCGCCGAGGAAATCTGGCGTGATACCGATGGCAAAGTTGATATATTTGTTGCTGGTGTCGGAACCGGCGGTACAATTACAGGCGTCGGACAGGTTTTGAAAAAATATAAACCATCGGTTAAAATTGTAGCCGTCGAGCCTGCCGATTCTGCCGTGCTTAGCGGCGGTCAGCCAGGCCCGCACAAAATTCAGGGCATTGGCGCAGGCTTTATCCCGAAGGTTTTGGACAGAAACGTAATAGATGAAATTATCTGCGTCAAAAATGACGATGCAATCGACACGGCAAAACAGCTTGCCGCAAAGGAAGGCATTCTGGCAGGCATAAGTTCCGGCGCAAATGTTTTCGCTGCCGTCGGGCTTTCAAAAAGAACGGAAAATAATGGGAAAACAATTGTAACGATTATTTGCGATACCGGTGAAAGATATATTTCCACAGAAATGTTTCAGTAAAAGGCGATAAAATGGACAATAGCAATATAAACAAAATTATAAAAGATATCGTTGACACTTACCACAGCGACGCGGGCATAAACTTTATCGACACGAAGAATCTGCCGCTGCGAGATAAAATTATCGATATCCTCGAATTGATGCGGGAAGTTGTTTTCCCGGGTTATACCGGAGCAAAAGAGGTAACCAGCTCAAACGTCGGTTATGTCGTCGGCGATACTATTTTGCAGATTCAAAGCGAACTTACAGAACAGATTGAAAGAGCGCTCCGCCATCAGTGCAGACTGGAAAAATGCGATTGCGACAGTTGTTCTGTTATGGCCAAAGAGATAACGGAACATTTGCTTGTGCAGTTGCCGAAAATCAGAAAACTGCTCAAAAGCGATATTCAGGCGGCATTTGACGGCGACCCAGCAGCCGCCAGCCTTGAGGAAATTATTCTCAGCTATCCCGGCCTGCGGGCGATAACGACGCATAGAATCGCTCACGAATTATATCTGAAAAATGTGCCGCTGATTCCGAGAATTATGTCAGAATGGGCGCACCACGAAACAGGTATTGACATTAACCCCGGCGCAAAAATCGGCGAAAGATTTTTCATCGACCACGGCACAGGCATCGTCGTCGGCGAAACCGCGGTAATAGGAAATAACGTTAAAATGTATCAGGGCGTTACGCTCGGCGCTCTCGCGCCGGCAAAAGGACAGAGCCTTCGCGGCATAAAAAGACATCCGACAATCAAAGATGACGTTACGATTTACGCTGCCGCTACGATACTCGGCGACATCGTAATCGGCAAAGGCGCAATCATAGGCGGAAACGTCTGGATTAAGGAATCAGTCCCCGCCGGAGTTATAGTCAATATGACTAACCCGCAATTGATTTACAAAGAAAGAAAAACGAAATAGGGGTTAGGATATAGGGTTTTTCAGAGCCGCGACAGTAATGGAGCGGTCATAAAAATATAGATAGGGTAGAATGAATAGTATAATAGAAAAAATAAATACTCTTAGAAAAAGTAAAAACGCTGTTATATTGGCGCATAACTATCAAATCGGCGAAGTGCAGGATATTGCCGATTTCTGCGGAGATTCTTTGGAGCTTAGCAGAAAGGCCGCAGACTGCGACGCAGATATTATAGTTTTCTGCGGCGTAAAATTTATGGCTGAAACTGCCGCGATTCTTTCCCCGAAAAAAAAAGTCCTTCTGCCGGATAAAATGGCCGCTTGCCCGATGGCTGATATGCTTAACGCCAGGCAGTTAGCGGATTTGAAGGAAAAACATTCCGATGCGGTTGTCGTCTGTTATGTCAACACTGCCGCCGAAGTAAAAGCTCTCAGCGATTACTGCTGTACAAGTTCAAACGCCGTAGATGTCGTAAATTCAATTGAGCCGGACAGAGAAATTATTTTTGTGCCGGATAGAAACCTCGGTCAGGTTGTAAAAGACAGAACAGGCAGGGATATGATTCTCTGGCCGGGTTATTGCCCGACGCATATTTTCGCCACCGATGATGATGTTAAAAGAACGCAAAAAGCCCATCCCAACGCGATTACGCTGGCTCATCCGGAATGTCCAAAGTCCGTTCGTGATTGTGCCGATGTGCTTTTAAGCACCGGCCAAATGCTTAAGTATGCAAAACAAAGCGATAATAAGGAATTTATTATCGCTACCGAAATAGGAATTATTCATACGCTGAAAAAACAGAATCCGGGAAAATTTTTCTATCCCGCAAACGAAAAATTCGTATGTCCGAATATGAAAAAAATTACGCTGGAAAAGATTTTGTTTTCGCTCGAAGATGAAAAATTTGTAATCACAGTGCCGAAGGAAATCGCTGATAAGGCCAGAACCGCACTGGATAGAATGATAGCAATTATACCGAAAGGATAAGATAAAATTATGGAAGAAAAAAAATATCATATTGAAACGCTTGCTCTGCATGCAGGCCAAACGGTCGATTCGGATACGTTAAGCAGGGCGGTTCCGATTTATCAGACAACAAGTTATGTCTTCAAAGACACTGACCACGCCGCCGATTTATTCGGCTTAAAGCAGTTCGGCAACATCTATACGCGACTGATGAATCCGACTACCGACGTTCTTGAAAAAAGACTTGCCGCGATGGAGGGCGGCATTGCAGGCCTTGCGTTCAGTTCTGGAATGGCCGCAATTACCGCTGCGGTTTTGAATATCTGCAAAGCCGGCGAACACATCGTATCAGCGGACACGCTCTATGGCGGAACGGTTACGCTCTTTACGCATACTTTGCCCAAACTCGGCGTCGAAGTTAGTTTTGTGAACCCGTCGAAGCCCGAAAATTTCGCAAAGGCAATAAAGAAAAACACAAAGCTGATTTTCATTGAAAGCTGCGGTAATCCGAAAAATAACATTCCGGACTTCGAAAAAGTTGCCGACATCGCCCACAAAAACAATATCCCTGTGATATGCGATAATACCGTGATGTCGCCGATTCTCCTTCGCCCATTTGAGTTTGGCATTGATATTATTGTGCATAGCTGTACGAAAATTATCGGCGGACACGGCACGACCATCGGCGGGGTCATCATCGACTCCGGCAAGTTTAATTGGGCAAACGGCAAATTTCCGGAACTCACCGAGCCGGATGCAAGCTACCACGGCGTAAAATATGTCGAACAATTCGGCGAGCTTGCTTATATCTTAAAAGCAAGGCTGCAATTACTCCGCGATATGGGCGCCTGCCTCTCGCCGTTCAATGCTTTCCTGCTCATTCAAGGCATTGAAACACTGCATTTGCGAGTGCCTCGGCATTGCCAAAACGCTCTTGCTCTTGCCAAATGGCTCGAAAAACATCCTTCTGTTAGCTGGGTGAACTATCCCGGTCTGGAATCGCATCCAGATTATAAACTTGCGGAAAAATATCTGCCTAAAGGCCAGGGCGCGATTTTGGGCTTCGGCATAAAAGGCGGCAAAAAAGCCGGTGAAAAATTTATCAACAGCGTCAAACTTGCCAGCCATCTTGCCAACATCCTCGACAGCAAAACGCTCGTGATTCACCCGGCAAGCACAACTCATCAGCAGTTGAGCGAATCTGAACAAATTGCCGCAGGCGTTAGCCCGGACTTCATCCGCGTCTCAGTCGGAACAGAAAATATTGACGATATAATCGATGATTTTGAAAATGCGTTGAAATAATGAAATAAGGAAGTAAAGAAGCAAGGACAATCAGCCAAAGGCATAAAGAATCCTTACTTCCTTGTCTCCTTACTTCGTTGCTTCCTTAATCTGTGATGAAAACAATTTAAAACTAAAGACTCAAAACTAAGGACTATAAATATGTGGGATTATAACGAAAAAGTGATGGATTATTTTCTTCACCCGAAAAACGCCGGTGAAATCGAAAATCCAGACGGCGTTGGCGAAGAAGGTTCGCTCGCCTGCGGCGATTCGCTCAAGCTGACCTTTAAACTTGATAAAGAAGGCAGAATCGCTGATGCCAAATTTAAAACATTTGGCTGCGCAAGCGCTATCGCATCATCTTCGATAATGACAGAAATGATTAAGGGGCTCACACTCGAAGAAGCCGAGAAGGTAACTAATAAGGATATAGTCGATAAGCTCGGCGGTCTGCCTGAACAGAAAATGCACTGCTCCGTTATGGGTATGGAGGCTTTGCAGAAAGCCATTGCAAACTATCACAGTTCAAAAGGCAAACAGACAAAAAAAATCGAAGGCAAAATTGTCTGCACCTGTTTCGGCGTAACCGATAAGGAAATCGAAAAAGTTATTCTCGAAAATGACCTCGACACTGTCGAGCAGGTAACTAATTACTGCAAGGCCGGCGGCGGCTGCGGCTCGTGCAGAGGCGAAATAGAAAAAATCATCGAAAAAGTCCGCGGCAAAAAAACAAAACAGGCCGAATCGTCTTCGCATCCAAAGAAGCTGACAAACATACAGAAAATTGAGCTTGTCCAAAAAACGATAAACGAGCAGGTTCGTCCGCTCCTTAAGGCTCACGGCGGGGACATTGAGCTTGTTGACATTGAAGGCAGCAAAGTTATCGTCGCTTTTCGCGGAATGTGTTCGCAGTGCAGAACCGCCGAGTTTACGCTCAAAGATGTTGTCGAAGCAAGGCTCAAGGAATTTGTAAGTACTGATATTATTGTTGAAGAACAAAATATCTAAAAGAAACAAGGAAGCCGAGAAGTAAAGAAGTAAGGAAATAAAATTTAGGCGTTCGGATGCAGAAAAATGATGATAAAACAAATTCTGTGATTAAAACTTACAGGGATTTAGTCGTATATCAACTGTCATATCAGTTGGCTATGAAAATATTTGAAATGACTAAGAAATTCCCAAAAGATGAAATATATTCCTTAACAGGCCAAATACGAAGGTCGTCAAGGTCTGTACCGGCAAACATAGCCGAGGGGTGGGCCAAAAGAAAATATGAAAATGTTTTTTTGAGACATCTTAATGACTCTACCGGCTCATGTGAGGAAACAAAAGTTTGGCTTGATTTCAGCAGGGATTGTAAATATATTTCATCTGAAGACAATGAAAAGCTGATAAATGAATACAATAGAGTTGGAGCTATGTTGAATTCGCTAACGGAGAAATGGACAACATTTCAGAAAGAATAATTTAATGATAACCGTAAATAATCTAACAGACGTTTCGAGTCGTTATCCTTACTTCCTTATTTCTTTGCATCCTTGCTTCCTTATAAATTGGAGAAACAAATGTCGCAGATAATATATTTCGATAATAACGCAACTACCAAAGTCGCTGACGAAGTCGTTGAAGCGATGCTTCCGTTTTTTAAAGATTTATACGCCAATCCGTCGAGTATGCACTCTTTCGGCGGACAGATAGAAAAACATATCAGGCATGGCAGAGAATCACTTGCCGCTTTGCTTGGCTGCGACAGCTCGGAGATAATTTTTACATCGGGTGGCACAGAAAGCGATAACGCCGCGATAAAAGGCGTTTTGGCCGCATATCCCGAAAAGAAAAAAATCGTTACCACCCGTGTTGAACATCCTGCCGTACTGGCCACTTGCAGAGAATTGCAGGCCGCAGGCTTTTCTCTTGTCGAACTTGGCGTTGACAAATACGGACAAATAAACCTCGATGAGTTAGCTGATGAAGTCGATGAACATACCGCAATCGTCTCGATAATGTACGCCAACAACGAAACAGGCGTGATTTTCCCGATTAACAAAATCGCCGAGATAGTCAAATCCAAAGGCGCTGTTTTCCACACCGACGCTGTCCAGGCTGTCGGCAAAATCCCGCTCAACCTCGACAAAAGCAGCATCGACTTGCTCTCTCTCAGCGGCCACAAACTTCACGCACCAAAGGGCATCGGCGCTTTGTATGTAAAGAAGGGCACACGCATATTGCCATTCATTGTCGGCGGTCATCAGGAAAAAAACCGCAGGGCAGGCACAGAAAACGTCCCCGCCATTGTAGGCCTCGGCAAAGCCGGCGAAATAGCTGCGAAGGAAATTGGCGGTGAAAATACAAAAGTCAGAAAACTTCGCGACAAACTCGAAAACGCAATTTTGAAAACCTGCAAAGACGCGATGCTCAACGGCGATAAAATCAATCGCCTGCCGAATACCACCAATATCAGTTTTGAATTTATCGAAGGCGAAGCGATTCTCCTTTTGCTGAATCAGTTCGGAATCTGCGCAAGCAGCGGTTCAGCCTGCACCAGCGGCTCGCTTGAGCCGAGCCACGTTATGCGTGCAATGGGCGTGCCTTTCACAGCCGCCCACGGCTCAATTCGTTTCAGTTTAAGCAGATACAACACCGAAGCAGAGGTTGATTTTGTCGCAGAAAAAATGCCGCCGATTGTCAATCGTTTAAGAGAACTAAGCCCGTTTGTGAAATAAATTACGATTTTTCCGCATAGGCAGTTAAAATATTTTTTTGCGGATATGGCAATAAGGCGTTTTGCCGTTCTTTTCGTAATAGCGCTGATGATATTGTTCCGCAGGCCAGAAAGTTTGTGCCGGCTTCAATTCTGTTTTTACATCATAGCCTTTTTGCGTCAATTCTGTTATTAGTTTCTCCGCGGTTTCTTTCTGCTGTTTGTTCAGATAGTAAATTCCGCTTCGATATTGTGTTCCGATATCAGGCCCTGGCGGTCGAGCTGGGTAAAATCATGAATCTCAAAAAATAATTTTGCTAAATCCTCATAGCTTGTTTTAGCAGGGTCAAAAACAACTTCAATCGCTTCAGCGTAACCTGTTTTATCCGTGCATACCTGTTCATAAGTTGGTTTTTCCGTATGCCCTCCGATGTAACCGACTGTCGTTGAGATAACGCCCGGCGCGCTTTTGAAATAGTATTCTACTCCCCAGAAACAGCCCGCAGCGAAAATTCCTCTTTGACCGTTTTCAATAAAATCCATCGAAATTGAGTTCACGCAGTAACGTGTATTTTTGGGCGTAAAATTTTCTCCCGAAAAGATATGCCCTAAATGTCCTCCGCAATTTCCACAGATAATTTCCGTTCTAATGCCGTCAGCGTCTTTCTGCTTTATTACCGCACCGGCTATCTGGTCGTCAAAACTTGGCCAGCCGCATTCGGATTCAAATTTAGACGATGATTCAAACAAGGCCTTGCCGCATTGCTTGCACAGGTAAAGACCTTTTCTGTGATTATTGTAATAAACCCCGCTGAAAGGCAGTTCTGTTTCTTTGTGAATAATAACACGTTCTTCCTGTGCAGTGAGATTTTTATACATTGTTTTTTGCTCCTTACTGCCGCCGTCATCCTTGCAGCTTGTAACAAAGGCGATAAAAATCATCGCGGCTAACCGCATAATTTTCACAAATCTAATATCCATACTATATAATGCAAAATGTTTTGAGGCATCTCTAAGGCTGCCGCTTTTTGAAGTCTTTAAGTCTTTGTTTTGTTTCCTCTTTTATTATATCAATCTGCTTTTGCTCGATTTCAAGCCGCTTTGTATAAGAAACAATTATTTTTTTCTCCATCTGCTCAAGCTTATTGTCATAATAAGCCACCAAAAGCATATCTTCAAAATTTCTTATTTTATCGGAAAAACGCGAGGGAAATTTTACTTCAAACCCATCAGCCATCGCCTTATCAAGAGCCTTTCTGGTTTCAAGATAACCTGCCCCGATGCCCCTGGCGATTTCCTGCAATAAATAATCCTCTTCGACTTCAAACCGCCCATCGCAGCGAGCCAGATAATAAATATTCGCCAAATACTGTATCTGTTCATCGTTATTCATAAAACTCTCCAGCAAAAAATAATGCTTTTCTAAGTTGTTATTTCGGAAGTGTCATTCCGCACCACGGACAATAATGCCACATCGCCTTAATTTTTTCGCCGCATTTCAGACAAACTCCCGCATCGGTCGTCGCGTCAAATGGTGTCCGCCATACGAATTCCGTCCGGTTAAATAAACCCATCGGCTGCAAAACTAAGGTCAATTTTTCCCGCTTCGAACTTTCAATCATATTCTTGCCTGCCGCGTCTTTCGAATTGAATACAAGAAAATACATATTCTTATCCGCTGCCATCGCCGCTTTTATCGCGTCTAAGCGGGGCGATAATTCCGCAGGAATCGCTGCCAAAGGCTGCAATGCCACTGAACCTGTGTTTTTGAGAATAGCTCTTGCTTTAATTTGTTCCTGCGTCTGACTGCTTCCGGCATCGGTTGTGCATTGAACCATAAAAATCAGATAAGAATTCAAAATCGAAACATCATCAGCCGACTGACCGCCCGCCGCCCTGGCGTTAAATTCAAATGGCAGCCATATCGCCGATTGTGTCTGATTGCCCTTGACGTTTATAACAGTTATCTCTTTTATGAATTCGCCGAGGTTTATATTATGTTTGGCAGTCCACCCGATTGAAAAAATCAGCACACAAACTGCCGCAGAAAAAATCGACAAAATTTTAAATATCTTCTTCATCTTTTGTTCCTTACAGGCACATCTTCAAAATTTTCTCAACTGCCGCTGCGTCAATATTATGATTTTCGCCAAGCACCAGGCCTGTTTGTTTGAAGCGGCCAATAACTTTAATTATATCTTTTTTCGTGATATCGTAATTGCTTAATTTCGTGGGCATACCGACTGAATGGAAAAATTTTACAGTCCGCTCAATACCCGCAGCGGCCTTTTGTTTTTTACTCCCCTTTTTTATGCCCCAGACATTTTCCGCCATCATCGCTAATTTATCAGCTTTATCGGCCATTTCATACTTCCACACCGCAGGCAGAACAACCGCGATGGATTCTGCATGGGCAAGACCAAAAAACGCCGTCAGCACATGGCCGATTCCGTGTGTTGACCAGTCGCCCACAGTTCCGCAGGCGGTAAGGCCGTTCAGAGCCTGCGTTGCGCACCACATAAATGTCGCGCGAATGTCATAATCTTTTTTGCCGCTCATCACGGCAGGGGCTATCTGGACTAAAGTTTTGAAAATACCTTCAGCGTGTCTGTCCTGCAAAAGAGCGTTGGTATTTTTTGTCGCATACTGCTCAC
>JBAZTW010000023.1:0-38957 GCA_041661665.1 Phycisphaerae bacterium
AAAACTGCACAAATAAATAGTCAGTAGGCAATAGACAGTAGATTAGTTGACGAACGTTAATCAATGGTGAAACAGTTATCAGAAACTCGGTTATCGGTTATCAGTTTTGGAATCGGCAGCGGCGGAATTTTTTAATAAAAATAAAGCGAGGGTTTTAAAAAATGGCAAATGCTTTTGAGACGTATATATCGGAAATAAACAAGGCATATACAAGAGGCGATGCAACAGAACATACCCACAGGCCTGCGTTAAAAAATCTGATAGAATCCATAAACAATAAAATCACGGCAATAAACGAGCCGAGAAGAATAAGCTGCGGCGCACCAGATTTTCTGATAACACAGAAGGACAGGAAAATTGAGCAGTCAATCGGATATATAGAAACAAAAGACATCGGGGTAAATCTCAATCAGGCCGAAAAAGACGAACAAATTAAAAAACGATACCTGCCAAGCTTCGAAAATTTCATACTAACTGATTACATAGAATTCCGCCTGTATATCAACGGCGAAAAACAATTAACCGCAAAATTAGCAGAAGAGACGGGCGGGAAATTCAAAATAACATCTGATGGGATAGAGAAAGTATGGCAGCTTTTAAATGCTTTTTTAAATCATGAGCCATTAAAAATCGGCGGGGCAAAAGAATTAACCAAAAAGATGGGCGATATTGCAAAAATGCTGCGCGACATTACAAACAACGCATTCAAACAGGAAAATAAAACAGGCAGTCTGCACGGCCAATATGAGGCATTTAAGGAAGTCCTGATACACGATTTGACAGAAGAACAATTCGCAGATATGTATTCGCAGACAATCTGCTACGGGTTATTCAGCGCAAGATGTCATTTAGATGATATGACTTTGTACGGTAAAGACAACCATGCGGTATTTCACGGCAGAGATGACAGAAAAAAAGAATTTACAAGACAGACAGCCTCGTACCTGCTGCCGAAGACCAATCCGTTTTTGCGAAAGACTTTCGGGCATATCGCAGGGCCTGAACTTGACGATAATATAGCGTGGTTAGTCGATGATTTGGCTGCGATACTGCGAAACGCAGATATGAGCAGCGTTCTGCGGGATTTTGCAAAAAAGACAAACAGAAGAGACCCTGTGTTTCATTTCTATGAGACGTTTCTTGCGGAATATGACCAGAAGCTTAAAAAGAGCAGAGGCGTTTATTATACACCCGATGAAGTTGTAAGTTATATAGTTCGCAGCGTTGATATTTTATTAAAAGAAAAATTCGGTCTGCAAAAAGGGTTGGCGGATAATAGTAAGATAAAAATTAAAAATTCAAATATCAAAAATCAAAATTGTGGAATCGCCTGCGGCGATGATATTTTAAAAGATTCCTCCACTGCGCTGCGCTCCGGTCGGAATGACACCCCCGCCACAGGTGCGGGGGCTAACCACGATGTGGAAGTGCATAGATGTTTGATACTCGACCCGGCGGTTGGAACGGGGACGTTTTTATATGAAGTGATTGAACAAATTTACGGCAAGTTCAAAGGGCAAAAGGGAAGCTGGTCTGGTTATGTGAAAGACCATTTGCTGCCGAGGATTTTTGGATTTGAATTGATGATGGCGCCTTATTCAATATGCCATATGAAACTTGGATTGCAGTTGGCGGAAACAGGATATGATTTTGAAAGCGATGAACGGCTTGGGGTTTATTTGACGAATACGCTTGAAGAAGCGGAGGAAATAAGCAGGAATATGTATGCCCAGTGGATAAGCGAGGAGGCCAGGGCGGCAAATAAAGTTAAAAAGGAATTGCCGATTATGGTTGTGTTAGGCAATCCACCATATTCGGGTCATTCGGCAAATTGTGGGAAATGGATAACCAGACTAATAGATGTGTATAGAGAAATTGATGGCCAACCGTTGGGTGAAAAGAAAATATGGATTAAAAATGATTATGCAAAGTTTATTCGTTTTGGGCAATATCGAATTGAAGAAACTGGTGCAGGCATTTTAGCGTTTATAACAGATCATAGTTACCTCGACAGTCCTACATTTAGAGGGATGCGCCATAATTTGCTACAAACTTTTGATGAAATATATGTATTGAATTTACATGGGAATAGTAAACGCAAAGAGGTGTCTCCCGATGGCGGTGAAGACAAGAATGTTTTTGATATAATACAAGGTACGGCAATTAGTTTGTTTGTTAAAAATCCCAATAAGTCAAAACGATGCGTACGATATGCCGATTTATGGGGAAAGCGAGAGAATAAATATAAAGCTTTGCTTGAAACTGATATAAGAAGTACCGACTGGAAAAAAATCGAACCATCTGCTCCTTTCTACGAATTTGTACCAGTTAACAGAGAGTCAGAAAGTGAATATAAAAAATACTGGAAGATTACAGATGTGTTTCATGTTGGAAGTAATGGCGTGCAAACTTCGAGAGATGAACTGTCTGTATCATTTGATACGGATTCTTTGATAAAGAAGATTGAAAAATTTTCCAATAAAAACAAAAGCGACGATCAGATAAGAGAAGAATTTTTTGGCAGTAAATCTTCTGCCAAATATAAACCAGGCGATAGTCGAGAGTGGCAAATGAGTGATGCAAGATTGAGTTTGCAAAAAAATGCAGGATGGAAAAGAAATATAATAAAATATACTTACAGGCCTTTTGATAAAAGATCCATATTATATCTCGATACAATGATAGATTGGCCACGAGAAAAAGTTATGAGGTGTTTGGAAAAAGCCAATTACGCTATTTGTGTAGGCAGAGCCGGTCTCGTGTCAAGTAGCGATTGGGATTTAATTTTTTGTACGGCAAATATATGCGATCACAATTTATTTTATCGTGGAAGCAGTGATAACTTACCATTGTATATTTATCCAAATGGAGAAAATTTATTTGAACATAGGGATTGGCCTGCGGGGAAAGATGGACGAGTTCCGAATTTAGATAAGGGTTTTGTGGAGGAGTTGGCGGGGAAAATAGGTTTAAAATTTATCAGTGATGGTAAAGGGGATTTGAGAAAGGATTTCGGACCTGAAGATATACTGGCGTATATATATGGGGTGTTTCATTCGCCGGAGTATAGGAAAAAATATGCGGAATTTTTGAAGATAGATTTTCCGCGTGTGCCGATGGCGGCGGATAGGGAAATATTTGTAAAAATATGCAAGATAGGGGGCGAACTTATAAAGCTGCATTTGTTAGAGGCGGATATTCTTGAAAATGAAAAGAAGCTGCCGAGGTTTGCGGTTGAGGGCAGTTGTGTAGTTGAAAAGGGGTATCCGAAATATGTTTGCAAAAGGGAGAAGAAAAGAAAGGCAGAGTTTATATAAATCAGGAACAGTATTTTGAGGGAGTAGAGCCGAGCGTATGGGAGTTTTATATCGGCGGGTATCAGGTTTGTGAGAAATGGCTGAAAGACAGGCGGGAACGGAAATTGAGCTATGATGATATAAATCATTATCAGAAAATCGCAGTTGCGCTTGGCGAAACGAGCAGACTGATGGGGGAATTAGAAAAGGTGTGAAAAGTGGGAAGAAAAAAAAGTGAACAATGAATAGTTAATAATGAATAATTGTGGAATCGGCAAGGCCGATGAGATTTTATGAACCCCGTCATACGGGGATGACGGAGAATTTGTTTGAAGTGTTTGAAGTTTTATGAACCCTGCCATGGTGATGGCAGGGCTAAACACGAATTATTTTGCGTTGATAATGTCAATAAGTTTTTTGTGAACTTTTTTATTTGACGCAATTATTTCAATAGTTTGTCCCTGATAGCTATTCATATCAATCGGCCAAACCGCGTTGCCCTGCCAATCGCTAACAATTCCTCCTGCTGATTCGACCAGAATCGTGCCTGCGGCAATATCCCATAATTTTGGTTTGTTGCAAATTGTCCCGACAAACGAACCTTTCGCGACATAAGCCAAATGCATCGCCGTCGTGCCGAGCGACCGACAGCGAAGTTTGCTCATAAATACAGGAATCCAAGCCGGGACGCCCTGCGTAAAAACGCTTTCAATGCCAATGGTCTCAAAAATTTCAAGGTCATTGTCGCTGACCTGAACGCTGGTGTCGTTAAACCTGGGAGAACTATCTTTAACGACTGTGAACATCGAATCTGTGGAAGGTTCGAAAATCACGCCAAGTATGGGTCTGCCGTTTTGAATCGCGGCGATACTGACGGCAAAATTCAATATTTTATGCGCGAAATTATTTGTGCCGTCAATCGGGTCAATCACCCACCAGATATCGCTGTCGCCTCGCGGAGCCTGTTTGAAAATTTTTCCGGCATTTCCTTCCTCGCCGATGAAGCCGTGGTCGCTGAAATTTTGTTTGATTGTATCTATTATTATCTGCTGACAGCGGACATCGCAATCGGTAACAATTTCGGATGGCGTTTTGGCATAGGCTTTTGCGTAGTTAATATTTTCCATCGCCCGCTGCCCTGCCGCCCTTGCGGCAACGACGGCAGCCTCAAGCAGGCCCTTTAAATCTTTATTATCGATTGACATTATAAAATTCCTTTTTTTATGACCACGCGCTAACGCTTGCGGCTCTGATTACTCCCTGCGCTGTCGCTTGGGCTCTGACGATATTAATGATGATTTTGTTCCTGTTGACACAGAAACATTGATAGCTAATATATCCATAATAATGGCCAACCCGGAAAAATCAAATAAATCAAAATTTTACTGCAAAGCCCAGCCTGAAGACAGGCTCGGTTTTCTGGTTGTTTTTGTGGTCATAAGTCTTGTATTCGGGCTGTGTTATCTTCTGTCGAGCGGCAAAATTAACCTCGGTTCTTACGGCGGATGCGCTTTCGAGAGGAACTTCGGTCTGCCCTGTCCGACTTGTGGAATGACAAGGTCGATAACCGCTTTTATGCAGGGCAAGGCAGTCAAATCTCTTATTCTCCAGCCAGCGGCCGGAATCGGCTGTATCGTGCTTGCGCTTACAGCGTTTTTCTCTTTACTTAGTGCGCTGCCTGGAGTAGACTTTTCGTTCCTGCCGCCTGTGCGGATATGGCCAATTGGCAGGATAACACTGGCGGCTGCGGCAGTTTTCATAGTCGGCTGGACGATTATGCTTGCTAAAGCATTTGTGTGTACTCAATAAAAAAGGATTATTAAAAAAATACTTAACTTAAATGTCTGCAACACGAAAAAATATAATCATCGCGACAGTCACGGTTTGGGCATCGTTTTTCCTGGCCGGCTGTGAGGTTGCCAGTAATCTGGCAACGGAAAGAGAGTCTGAGAAGGTCGTACCGGCAGAGTTCTCGCTGGCTGATACCGAAGGCAAAATAGCCGTCGTTGTTATTCAGCCTGCCTGGATAAAAACCCCGATGGACCTGCGAGTCGTACTCACAGACGCTTTCATTCTCAAACTTCAGGAAAAACAGACGAAAATAGATAAAAATAAAAACAGACTGATACCTTATGAGAAAATTTTAAAGGTCAGGCAAACTATGCCTGACGATAAAAAGGACAGCGCTTTTGACATAGCAGGCAAACTGGCGGCGAAGTATGTAATCGTGGTTCAAATAGCCGAGTTCGACCTTGTTACATTCGCAGAGCAGGACATCTACAACGGCTCAATGCAGGCAAGAACGTGTCTGTATGATGCGAATGGAATCAAACTCTGGCCTAATAAATCCGATGATTTAGAGAACACCGAAAGCAAAGAAGAAAGCTGCCGGGATACGGCAGTCGGCATTGAGACGGAAAAAGGCACAGTAAAAACATCCGTCGAAAGATTGGCAATGGCAACGGCGCATTGCGTAGTCAGACATTTTTATGGCTGTAAGAAACCTCAGTTCAAAATAGCTGAGGAACAAAAGCAATACGATTCTTATACATGGTGATTAATAGTCAGCAGCCGATTGTCGGCAAATAACTAAAATAAATTAACTTAATTTTAGGAGAGGGCAGTATGTTTAAAATCCTCATCAGCGACAAACTTGCAAAGGAAGGCATTGACCTTTTAAAAACAATGGAAGGCGTTGAGCCTGTTGTCAAGACCGGCATAAGCGAGGACGAGCTTGCGCAGATTATCGGCGAATATGACGGCCTGATTATCAGAAGCGCAACACAGGTTACGGCGAAGGTTCTGGCAAAGCCCGGAAAACTCAAGGGCATCGCCCGCGCCGGCGTCGGCATTGATAACGTCGATGTGCCTACGGCAACCCGAAAAGGCATTCTCGTTATGAACACGCCCGGTGGTAATACATTAAGCGCGGCGGAACATACAATGGCGCTTATGCTGGCGATGAGCCGAAATGTCGTGCCTGCATGCAATAGTCTCAAGGCTGGAACATGGGACAAGAAAAGCTACGTTGGAAACCAGCTCAACAAGAAAGTTTTGGGACTAATCGGCCTTGGCAGAATCGGAATGGCAGTCGCTAAAATGGCATCGGGCTTTAATATGAGAATCATCGGTTATGACCCATTGGCCACCCCCGCTAATGTTGACAAATACCAGATGGAAATGACAACCGACCTGAACAAAATTTTCAAAGAGGCTGATTTTATTTCGATGCACGTGCCGAAAAATCCTCAGACTCTTAATATGATAGGCGAAGCACAGCTTAAGATGATGAAGCCGACGACACGAATAGTCAACTGCGCAAGAGGCGGAATCATAAATGAAGACGCATTGTATGATGCGCTTGAGAAAAAGGTAATAGCTGCCGCGGCATTAGATGTTTTTTCGGAAGAGCCGCCGCTGAACAAGCGTTTTGAGAAAATCGCCAACTGCTTAGTTACGCCTCATCTCGGTGCAAGCACTGAAGAGGCACAGATAGAAGTCGCAGTCGAAGCGGCGCAGATATTGGTTGACGCGATTAAGGGCGGCCCGGTTAAGAATGCTCTTAACGCCCCTGCTACCGGCGGAGCGGTACCGCCTGTTGTTATCGCTTACGCAAATCTGGCAAAACGAATCGGCTCGCTGATGGGTTCCATCTGCGGCGGACAAATTAAAAAGGTCGAAGTACAGTATCGCGGCGCAATAGCTGAACACGACATCGCGGTAGTTACTTCATCGTTCCAAATCGGATTGC
Organism: Phycisphaerae bacterium; assembly: GCA_041661665.1. Taxonomy (GTDB): domain Bacteria; phylum Planctomycetota; class Phycisphaerae; order Sedimentisphaerales; family UBA12454; genus GWC2-45-44. The sequence continues at coordinate 7,048 of JBAZTW010000023.1, forward strand.
TCCAGCCATTCTTTGAAGACCCAATCAATATGGTGAACGCGCCTATGATGGCCAAAGAAAGAGGCATAAGCCTTGACGTAATCAAAAACACCGAGGCTCGAAACGTCGCTTCAGGTTTCGGCACAAAAGTTACGACCGCTAAAGGCACATATACAATGACGGGCACGGTTTTCAATGAACAGATTTTGCGAATTATCGAAATCAACGGCTTCAATGTTGAAATGACACCGGCGGATAACGCTATGGTTATCTTCAACGACGACAAGCCTGGCGTAATCGGAGCGTTGGGAACTATTCTCGGAAAGCACGGCATCAACATCCAGACAATGGGCGTAGGCCAAAAAGTCAAAGAGAAAAAGGCCGTTCTGGCAGTAAGCCTCGACGCACAGCCCGATGCAGCAACAATAAAGGAAATTTCACAGTTAGATTTCGTCAATGAAGTTTTTCTGTGTAAACTTGATTAAGGAAATATAAAGGATATTAAAAACCATATAAGATGATAGTAGAAAAAAGCGTTAAGACTAACCAGATGAATTTTGATTTTTCCGAGGGTTCGGGAGCCGAAACGAAAGTTAAAAAATCAAAATCTGATAAAAATACAAACGCGGAAAAAATCGAAAGCCGACCAAAAGCGGCTCCAAAACCAGCAGACAAAAAAGCAAAGTCCTCCGGCGCGGCGACGGCTGAGTCTATGGCCGCTAAGCAGCGAGACATCAGCGTAAGCGAATTCTTCGCCAAGAACAGGCATTTGCTTGGTTTTGATAATCCGCGAAAAGCCCTGCTTACCGCTATCAAGGAAGCCGTCGATAATTCTCTCGATGCCTGCGAAGAAGCCTGTATTCTGCCCGACATAGTCGTAACGATAAAGCAGCTCACTGAAAAGAAGTTCACTATCATCGTGCGAGACAACGGGCCTGGAATCGTCGATAAACAGATTCCGAATATTTTCGCAAAACTACTCTACGGCAGTAAATTTCACAGCCTCAAAATGAGCAGAGGTCAGCAGGGAATCGGCATCTCGGCGGCTGGAATGTATGGCCTGCTGACGACCGGCGAACCCGTTCAGATTATATCGCGAACGGAGAAATCTAAAAAAGCGACACATTATCACGTTCAGATAGACACCGCTAAAAATAAGCCTATGGTCGTTCTCGATGAAGACTGCGAATTTGAACTGCCTACAGGAACTCAGGTAACAATAACGCTTGAGGGTAAATATCAGAAAGGCAAACAATCTGTCGATGAATATCTGGCGCAGACTGCTATGGCCAACCCGCACACCGATTTTGTTTATAATGCGCCGGACGGAATGGCTTATAAATACCCTCGGCAGACAAATAAACTGCCATTTGCACCGGTTGAGATTAAGCCGCATCCGTATGGCGTTGAAATCGGCGTACTCTATAAAATGGCCAGAGAAAGCACAGACAAACATCTGAGCGGTTTTCTGCATCACGATTTTTCGCGAGTAAGCCCGGCTATCGCTGACGAAATCTGCAAAAAAGCGAAACTATCGAAAAACTCCAAACCTGCGGATTTAACGATAAAAGAAGCGGAGCTTCTGCACGGCGCGATAAATGAAACAAAAATTATGTCGCCGCCGGTGAATTGTATCGGGCCAATCGGCGAAAACGAACTCGAAAGCGGATTGAAAAGAGTCATCGAGGCTGAATTTTATTCGGTCTGTACGAGAAATCCAAGCGTCTATCGCGGCAATCCATTTCTCATAGAAGCGGCAATCGCTTATGGATTTAAATCCGAGCAGAGCACTGACGAAGAGGGCATCGCTGATGAAGATAAACAGCCGCAGTTGGAATTAAAACGCCTCGCGAACAGAGTTCCACTGCTTTATCAGCAGGGAGCCTGTGCGATATACAAGGCGGCAGCCGAAACAAACTGGCGTAATTACGGTCTTTCGCAATCGAAAGGCTCGCTGCCGATGGGGCAGGTTATCCTTATGGTGCATATCGCTTCCGTATGGGTGCCTTTTACATCTGAAAGCAAGGAAGCAATCGCACACTATCCTGAAATCATAAAAGAAATTAAACTTGCAATACAGGAATGCGGCAGAAAACTCGGAATGTATCTGCGCAGGCAAAAACGAATAAAAATGGAACTGGGCAAAAGAAGTTATATCGAAACATATCTGCCCTATATCGGCGAAGCTCTTCAGGAAATACTGAGTCTCAAAGACGAACAGGTTAAAACGGTGGTTTCAAGATTAAAGGAAGTTCTTGAAAAAACGAGGCAAATATAAAAGTATTAAGCGGCCAATAATCAGTATTCAGTAGTCAGCAGAAAGAAAAAAAATGGAACAGGAATTGATTATATCAATCAGCGGAATGCGGGGCATTGTCGGTGAAAATCTGACCGTGGACACAGCGGTAAGGTTTGCCTGCGCATTTGGAACATTTCTTAAAAACTCAAAGGGCAAAAAGAAGCTCTCCATCGCAATCGGCACAGATTCGAGACCATCAAGGGATATGCTTAAATCGGCAATATCGGCAGGATTGTGCTCCATCGGCGTTGATGTCGTCGATTTGGGAATAGTTACAACTCCCACTGTCGGGGTAATGCTGCGATACCTCGAATGCGACGGCGGAGTTGTCGTTACAGCTTCGCACAACCCGCTCGAATACAACGGCATAAAATTGCTCACAAGCAAAGGTATCGCTCCGCCCGCCGTAATGGCTGAAAAGGTCAAGGCTCTTTTCGAGGCCGGGGAATTTACGCACGCCGATTCCATTAACTGCGGCAAGGTTGCGATAAACACCGGCGGCGACGCGGTTCACCTCAAGAGAGTTATGGCCTGCATAAACAGAAACCAGATAATCGCAAGAAAATTCAGAGTTGTATTGGATAGCGTCAATGGAGCAGGCGCAAGGCCCGGCAAAAAACTTTTGTCGTATCTCGGCTGCCGGGCTACGGCTATCAACGATATGCCGACGGGATTATTTGCTCATAAGCCCGAGCCTGCCGCTGAAAACCTCACCCATTTATGCGCTATGGTCAAGAAGACTCTCGCTGATGTCGGCTTCGCGCAGGACCCGGACGGAGACAGACTGGCAATCGTTGACGAAAAAGGCGTTTACATCGGCGAAGAATACACGCTTGCCCTTGCGACAAGATACGTCCTTACCCACACAAGAGGGCCTGTTGCCGCGAATCTGTCAACATCGAGAATGATTGACGATATTGCCAAAGCCGCAGGCTGCGAAGTCTTTCGCACTCCGGTAGGCGAGGCGAATGTCGCACAGATAATGATGCAAAAGAATTGCGTAATCGGCGGCGAAGGCAACGGCGGAGTTATCGACCTTCGCATAGGCCCCATCAGAGACAGCTTTATCGCGATGGCTATGATATTGCAGCTTGCCGCTGAAACAGGCAAAAAAATCAGCCAGCTCGTCGCTGAAATTCCCGCTTATCAAATGACCAAACAGAAATTTAACGCCGACAAAGAGCAGGCACAGGAAGTCATCGAAAAGGTAAAAAAAACCTATAAGAAAGCCGCGATTAACGAAACTGACGGATGCAGATTTGATTTTGAAGAAGGCTGGGTACATCTGCGGGCAAGCAATACCGAGCCGGTAATGAGACTTATCGCTGAATTTAAAGATGAAGACGAAGCAGAGCCTTATCTCAATAAAATTACAGGGATAATCGAGAAAATTACAAAATAAGACGACCGCGTGGGCTAAGAGCCCACCCTACAAATTTTGAATTCTGCTATTCAATGTTTATAGCCAGGCCGGTTGCAAGAAAATACAATCGGCCTGTTGTGTTTTTCTGGCCGAGAATTTCGCCCGCCGCTTTGCAGTACCATTTCAACTGCGGTGCATAACGCTCCGCTCTTTGCTGAAGCTGCGATTGATTTATGCGGTCGGTCTTGAAATCAATTACAATAAGTCCATTTGGCGTTTTTATGAGCATATCAATAATGCCCTGGACGATTATTTTTTCATCGCCTATCGTCCCGGCATCGGGATATAAATCCGCAGCAGAAGCCGCATAAGTGAATGGCCACTCGCGCATTATGATATTGTTTTTATCTTGCAGCAGAAGACCTATATCTGAATTAAAAAATTTCTCAATAGCGGATTTATCAATTTTTCCGGCGGTCTGCTTGTCTATACAGCCTTTTTCGAGCAATTGTTTTATCGTCCGCTCAACATCAATTCTATCCAAATCGATATTCTGCATAACAAGATGAGTTGCACTGCCGACGACAAGAGATGATTGTTTATCGGTGAGTTTTTCAAAAGAATCGAACGAGAAATCATAATCAGCCGAGGCGAACTGCTCCCCAGCCGCCTCTGCAGAGCGAACGAGCGAAGTTATGGATTGCTTGGCTTTTATGCCCGCGGCCTTTTCAAACTTATATCGCCAATTCAGATTTTTCATAATGCCTGCGAGCATTTTTTCATCGGCAATCGGCGATTTTATTTGCTGGTATCTGCTTTGAGGACGCGATTTTGACAACTGCTTTTCGATTTGCAAAATTTCATCGACACTGCAAACTCTAAAATCAAAAAGGTTTTCATCAATGCAATTAACTTCTATCGGCAGTTTAAAATGCCCATTAAGCTTTTTGGAATTGGCAAAAGCCATCAGAAGCCAGTCGAGTTCGCTTTTGGCATCGGCGATGAGCCCGTCGGGCAACCCGGCAGAATCCGCCATCGCGGCATTGGACAGTATTTTAACGCAGTCCTGCGATTTTGCCGCACCGGTTAAAATCAGCCTGTCTCTGGCGCGTGTCATCGCGACATACAAAATCCTCATCTCCTCGGCAATCGTCTGCTTTCTTTGTTTTTCCCTGATAATCTGCCAGGCAAGCGAATTCAGTTTCGCTCCGCTGTTATGCTCGATTATTTTCAGGCCGATAGTACTGGCGCCGTCTGTGATGCAATCCGATGAATGCCCGCCTCCGCCGAATCGTCTGTTGGTCTCGGCAAGAATCACAATCGGAAATTCAAGACCTTTGCTCTTATGTACACTCATTACTCTGACAGCATCAATAGCGGAACTATCCGGCTCAGCAGGCGACCAGTCACCGCCGGCATCGAGCAGTTTTTGCAGAAAACCAACAAACCGCGAAAGCGAAATACAGTTAAAGCTCGACGCGAAATTTTCAAACTGGATTGCGCGATGATGCAGCTTCAAAAGATTTGCCCGCCGCTGCGCACCGCCAGGCATCGCTGAGACAAACGCCAGATAATCTGTCTGCGAATATATCTGCCAGATTAAATCCGCCAGCGAGCCGTGCCTGGCAAGAGTTCGCCATTTGTCGAGACAGGCGAGAATATCTGAAATCCTCTGTCCGAGTTTTTTGTCGTCGCGGGAATCAGCAGCAAACTCAAGCGCCGAATAGAAATCAGCCTTATCCTTCTGATAATTTTTTATAGCCGCAAAATCGGTATCGGTTATGCCGAATATCGGGCTTCGCAAAACAGCCGCCAATGCGATATCCTGCCGCGGATTATCGAGAACCCCAAGCAGCGAAAGCATATCGCTGATTTCCGTAGTCTCAAAGTATCCCGCCGAACTATCGCTTATAACCGGAATATTGGCCGAACGAAGAATTTGAACGTAATTATTAGCTCGCTCTTTCATCGAGCGGGTTAGTATCACGACATCGCCCCAGCGGCACGGACGCATAACTCCTGCCGCCTTGTCATAAACCTCAAACTTCTCGACTTCGATGAGTTTTTTGATTCGAGCGGCAACAACCAATGCCCTGCGATTAACCGCATCATCCGAAACGCTGACAGCATTTTCATTATCGTCGTCCTGCGGCTCTGTTGAGTCGTCGCTGACAATAATAAATTCCACATCAGGTTTTGTTTGTGTCGGCACAGCGGAATTATTGCAGGCTTTCAGCGCGGCGTTTTCGTCATAATCTATCGCAGCAACGGAAGCGGTCATAATTTTTTCAAAAACAGCGTTGACAAAATTTAAAATGCCGGGACGTGAACGAAAATTTTCATTCAAATCAATGCGGGATTTTGCCTTGTCCCCTGCGGCGGTGTTTAAACGATTGACGAACAGGCCGCAATCTGCGCCGCGCCAGGCATAAATGCTCTGCTTGACATCGCCGACGACAAAAACCTTCGCCGAGCCGCTAAGCAAATCAATTATCTTCTGCTGAACGGGATTTATATCCTGGTATTCATCGACAAAAATATATTTGTATTTTTTTTGCAACCCAATAGCAATATCTGACGGCTTGCCGCTGTCGATATCCTGCTCTTCGCAAAGCAGCCTGAGCATATATCTTTCGAGGTCGGCAAAATCCACACAGCCGAGCCGCTGCTTTTCCTGCTGATAGGCACGGTCGAATCGCTTTACAAGCTCGGTCAAAACTTTCATCTGCGCCGAACATGCCCCTGCGACAAGATGCTGATAATCATCGCTGATAATCGCAAGCAATGAAAGATTTCTAAAGCCCTCTATCGCTTTTTTCGCCGAAGACAAAACCAGGTCTTTCTTTTCGTTATCATAACCTTTTGGTTTGTCATTCCATCTAAAACCGTCAAAACTATTAAGAAGCTCGATAAACGCGGGGAAATTATCCTTCTGCATAAAATCGGCGGCAAGCGTAATTACCGGCAGACATTCGCCGGCGATTTGCTCTTTCCAGTGGCTGTCTGAAATCTTTTCATCAAGTTTCAGCGACCATTCAAACTGCTCTTTAAAAATTTTCAGTCTGTCGATGATAATCTGCTTTTGATTTTTAACCGCTTCAGACGATGCGGACATAACAGAGTCATTGAAAGCCGCTGCTCTGTCGAAAAATTCATCACGCGACACAACCGTATCCAAAAAGTCGCTGATTGAGATAATGCAGTTTAAAAAACTCCGCCCGCCCCCTGCCACAACTCTGTCTTTCAGGAGCAATCTCATACCATCGGGCAAATCCTGCCACGAAAGTTCGATAATCTGCTCAAGAACCTCCGCCTTTATCAGTTTGCTTTCATCAGCATCCATCACCCTGACGGCGGGGTCAAGCCCCAGACGATGAAAATGCTGCGTAATTACCCGTTTGCAAAATGAATGAATCGTGCTGATATCCGCGTCATCTATAAGCAAAAGCTGCTTGCGAAGATGCAAATCGCCCGTCCTGGCAGCGGCATCTTTAAGACACTGCGCGATGCGAACGTTCATTTCGCCTGCCGCAGCATCGGTAAACGTCAAAACCAAAACACCGGAAACATCAGGGCACAAATCCGCCGCCGACAAAACCCGCACACACCTGTGCGACAGTACAGAGGTCTTGCCCGTGCCTGCCGAAGCGGCCACCGTAATATCGCCGCTCGCAGATTCTATCGCGTGTTTTTGATTTTTAGTCCAATTCATTAAAAAAAACTTCCTTTGATATTTTCTCAATTTCCGCGTAATCGTTTATCTGCCTGTCAAATCGGCAAATCGGCTTATACACACAATTCGTACACGGAATTTGCTTAATACATTTATAAGGTTTTATATCTATCGTGCCTGATACTATGCGATTGCCAAGTTCTTTGAGTTTATTTTTCACAATAAGCAAAAGTTTTTCAAAATCTTCTTGGCGCAAAAGCGAACTGAATTCATAACGACCGAATTGCCCATCATTTTTTGTAAAGCTGAAACTGTAAAACGGACTCGATTTTGACTCCGTACAGGCATCTATGAATTTATAAAATTCGCCGTTGAATATGCCCCTGGGCTTTCTGTAAATTTTCTGCGAAACTTTTTCAATTTCTTCCAGCTCAGATGATTTTGAAAACACCTGAATCGGAATATAAAACCCGCCAAGCGGAATCAGGCTGCCGAATTTATCCACCATCCTGCCTGCCGCGGCGAGCATATATATCGGAAGCTGCAAATCGATACCCGCCGAGAGAAAAGAATAATTAACCATTGTCTGCGACATCTTATAATCAAAAATCATGGCATAATTTTTGCCTTCTTTTGCCGCAACATCAATCCTGTCTATTTTGCCTTCAATGCAAAGTTTCCTGCCGGCAGACAACTCAATTTCCACTGCGGGCAAATTCGCCTTTGAACCAAACTTCGAGCCAAACGCTGTTTCACAGGCCGCCTGCTCGAAACAGCCCGCACGGGCAATCTGGGCATATTCAGCGACAGCATCCTTAATAATCTCCGATGCTGATTCGATAATATAGCTGTTGTGCCTTGACTTGCCCTTAAACGTCTTTAAAAACGCATCCTCAATCAGCAGTTTTTCAATGCAATCATCAACATACCGCTCAAGTGTCGGCATCTGAACGGCTGCCAAAGAAACGCCGCTGTTTTTCAATTTATAAAACAGCTTTTCAAAAACGCTGTGATAAAACTTTCCTAAATCAATGGGCTTTAATTCAAAAATCCGCCTTTCTTTCAGTTTCAAAATATATTTCGCGAAATGCTGATACGGACAACTCGCGAAAGACCGCAGCTTTGTCGCGCTGCTCGAAACCACCGCGGAAAACAGCTTTTGGGCCGTTTCTGCCTCAAGCTGCGCCTTATTATCATATTCAATCGCTGCGAAAATTTTCGCGAAATTATGGCCACTTGCCGCGGAATCCAAAAGCCACCTGCATTTGGCGTCAAATTCGTCAGCAGGCAGCGGATTATCCCTGCCGAGCCTGCGGCACAACATCGCGTTCAAATCAGAAAGGCTGCTAATCTCTTCAAAAGAATCAGCGATGCCGAAATATGTTTCTTCAGCAAGATTACTGAACAGCGATTTAAGCTGGCCGACAAAAAAGCTGCTCTGCACTTGGCCGCCTTTGTCGTCAGCGAGCGGATATGTGATATAAAGCTGCCGAGACGGCCGGGTGAACGCGATATACGCAAGATACCTGCGTTCGACAAGCTGCATCGAACCGCTGCGTGCAAGCTCAAAACCGCCGTCTTCCGCGATATTGCGGTCGCTGTCGTTGAGAATGTTATCGTAATAAACCGGCGATGGGAATTGTTTTGCCGTCGTGCCGATAAGAAAAACCGCCTTCAATTCAGGATGACGGCTTCGTTCTATCGAGCCGACAAGCACCTGGTCGAGCGCGGGCGGAATCAGAGCCACCGTCATTTGCGAAAATGCCGAGGCGATTATCGATGCGTACTGCTTAGCGGCAAAAGAACTGTTTTTGAAAATAAAAACGAAATCGTCCATCAACTGCGTAAACTGTGAGAAGAACTGCTGATGTAATTGTGCCTCATCGAGTCTGCCTTCGTCGAATGCGGCCTTCGTCCAGTCCTGCAAATGCGTCCTGATACCCAGACCGTCAAGAAAAGCAAAAAGCTCATCACGAAATTTCTCCGCCGACATTGTGCCGGGGCTTTGCAGAGATGCCCGCAGCCCAAGCAAATGTCCAAATGCCTTTTGACGAATCGCTTCTATTTTTTGATTATCAAAATCGCTGTCGCCTGCCGCAGCAAAATCCCACTCATCTGCCCGCAGCCAGTCATCGGTCTCAACATTAAAGGCAAGGCAATAATTTTCCAGCAAATCAGCCTCGCTTCGGCTAATCGGCGCAAGGTCGCTTTTCAAATAATTCATTACATCAGCAGTTGTGAATCGCTCTGCCGCGATTTTCAGCGCACTTGTAATAAGCTCCGCCGCCGGATACTGCTGAAGATTCCTTCTGCGGTCAACAAAAAACGGAATGCCGAAATCCGAAAAAATCGCCTGTATATAATGCCGATACTCCTCAAGGTCGGATGCGATTACCGCAATATCGCGCCAGCGAAAATCCCGCTGTTTAACAAGAGAGCAAACCTGCCTTGCGACATATTCGACTTCCGTCCTTATCTTCGCACAGGCGGTGATTTTTATACTGTCATCGCAAAGGGCAACAGATGAATTATCGAAATTGAAAATATTTTTTTCAATATGAGCCAGCGATTTGGATTTTTCAAAACGCCAAACCTCGGTAAGCACAATCGGCTTTTCCTCTTTTAAGCCCACAGCCTTTAACTGATGATACGTTTTCAGCGTGGGATAAAAAATGCTTAACATTTCCTCTGGATTCTGCAATTCCGATGGGTCAAGACACAATGCGATTTTAGCGTTGCCTGCAACTTTTAATAACTCCACAAGCAAAAGCATTTCTGATGTCGTAAAACCTGCAAAACCATCAACCCACAACTTACAGCCTTTCAGGAAAGGCGTATGCTGAACGGAATCCTTCGCAAGATTAAGCTGATTATCGCTGTTGAAAAAATTCCCGCTCACGAAATCGAGATACTGTTTATATATCAAATTTATGTCGGCAAGTTTGGCACTTGTAAGTTCTGATGCCTGCGATTGATTCAACTGCTGAATGAATTTTTCAACATCATCGGGGCTTTTGCCGTATTGCTGAAGTTCGCAAATCGCTGCGCTTAGTCTCGATGCCGTTCCAGCCTTTTCTGCTGATGAGGCAAAGATGGAAAGTTTGTCTGCGTTTTCGCACAGCAGGCGGTGAATAATCATTTCCCGCCCCTGCGATGTCAGAGGCCGGGCAGCAAGATTTTTGCCGAAAATCGTATAACAAAGCCGCTGAAACGAGAGTATGTGCAATCGGCTATAACCTTTAACTTCCCCGTCGGCCTGCGGTGAGCCGTGTCGAACCGCGAGAATTGCCCGCTCGGCCTGATATGTCGCCTGCTCCGGCACAAGATAAACAAGATTACCGTCGCTTTTATCACTAAGCAGACTTTCCGTAATCTGCTTTATGCAAAGCGATGTCTTGCCCGTCCCACTCCTGCCAAGTATAAATTGCAATGCCATATCAAAAATTAGTTCTATTCAAATTCACTATCATCTATCTTTTGTTGAATTTTTTCTACTTCTCTGGTAAGTTCCATCTTTTCGTATAAACATTTAGCTTTTAACCAATATTCTTTCGCTTTTTCCCTGCTCCCCATCTTCCTGTATAAAAGTCCAAGATTGCAATATTGAGTTGCAGATTGTTTTATCATTCCTTTTGATTCGCTTATTGCAAGTGACTTTTCATATAATTCCTGACCTTTTTCTATCTCTCCTTTCAAAACACAGACAGTAGCAATTTCCGCATAATTAACAGCTAATTGTCCTAATAGATTATATTTTTCATTTATTTCCAAAGCCTCGTTGAGCATTTCTTCAGATTTAACTAAATCACCACACAATCTACAATTAATCCCGAAATTGCAATAAATTTTAGCCAATTCTCTTATATCTTTTTCAGAGAAAGATTTAATTGCCTTATCAAACATTTTTTCTGCATTTTCCCACTCTTCTCGTTTCATATAAATTAGACCGAAACTATTATAGATGCGTGACGTTTCCTTTTTAATATTTGATTTTTTTGCTATATTCAATGCTTCATTTACAGCGTGTTCAGCCTTTCCTAAATCACCATATTCACAATAAAAATTACTGAGAAAATTTAGCGCATATATCTGCCATCTTTCATTTTTCTTTTTATTAGCTATTCCAAGAATTTTTTCGCCAATTTTTTGGACTTTACCGTATTGTCCTTTATAGTTATAAAATAAACCTTTATATGCTAATCCAGGACAGTCATTAGGCCTGATTTTCAAAACCTTATTAGCCGCTTTTTCAATGCTATCTATTTCTCCTCTCAAATATGCCTTCTTGCATTTGTAGCGGTAATACTCAATTACAAATTCTCGTATCCCCCAAAGTAAAATTATCCAACTAATAGCAAATCTAATCCAACCAAAAATAGTCAATGTTGCCAACACATCTAACCTCGAATTTTTTATTTTTTATTTTTCCAGCGATTTTGTAGGGTGGGCTCTTAGCCCACGCGGTTTATTTTAAAATTCATCGGCGTAGCCGATTCCACAATTTTTCACTTTTCACTTTTAGTTTTTAACCTTTTCTCTGTGCCTCTGTGGTGAATTCTATTTTTTCGGCACGTCCAAACCAAGTTCGGCTACGACCACTTTCATATCTTCCCAAACACGTCTGCGGTTATCATCGGAATAATTCCTCAGCAAATACGCAGGATGGTATGTCGGCATAAGTTTTATCGGCTCGGCATTTTCATCAAAATAAAAATCGTGAAATTTGCCGCGCAATTGACCAATCGGTTTTTCACTTTTCAAAAGCGTATGGGCGGCGTGTGCGCCGAGGGCGACAATAATTTCCGGCCTAATCGCCGCAAGCTGAGCCTTCAAAAAAGGCATACAACTTATAATCTCTTCGGGTTTGGGGTCCCTGTTATCCGGCGGGCGACAACGCAAGACATTACAGATGAAAACATCCTGACGCTTCAGCCCCATCGCAGCAATAATTTTGTCCAATAACTGCCCCGCCCTGCCGACAAAAGGCCTGCCCTGCTCATCTTCATCGGCTCCGGGAGCTTCGCCTACAAAAACCAGCCGGGCGTGCGGATTGCCTTCGCCGGGTACGGAATTCTTCCGCGTACTGCCCAGACCGCATTTACAGCAATCTTTGGCTTGCTGGGCAATCTCGGCAAGCTGAGTTTTATTGTCGCTGTCCTGATTTTCCTGCGGCAATGGCGATGCGGGCTTTGCGCTTTTAACCGCAAAGCCGGTAAAGTAGTCCGTGAGTTCGACGTGCTGGTCGAAAGCTTTCCTTAAATCTCTTTTTTGTGCCATATTACCCTTCAGGGTAAGAAACTCCCGCGTTGATAAGTGTAACTTCTTACTTTAAAAGGTCTTACCCGCGGATTATCGAAAACATTAAATTAAACATTGTATAATTTGATTTTAATGCTTATTCGACGGACAGGCAATAAAAAACCCCGCACCTATTTTGTTATCGAACGAACCCCCAGCATAAAGCTGGGGGCTAACTACCGCTCCATTACTGTCGCGGCTCTGAACGATGTCAAAATAAGTGCAGGGCTAAATATTTTTGATATTAAATTTTTGATTTTCTTATACGAGGCCCTGGTCGAGCATCGAATCAGCAACTTTTACAAAGCCGGCGATATTTGCGCCAACGATGAAATTGCCCTTCTTGCCATACTTTTCAGCGGCCTTGTTGATATTCTTGTAAATCGTAACCATAATGTTCTTCAATTCAGCATCGGCACGCTCGAATGTCCAGGCATAACGCTGGCTGTTCTGAGCCATTTCCAAACCTGAAACAGCTACGCCGCCTGCGTTTGCAGCTTTGCCCGGCAGGAACGCGACTTTGCTCTCAACGAACAAATCAGCGGCATCCGGAGTTGTAGGCATATTTGCGCCTTCGGCAACACAGATACAGCCGTTCTTTATCAAAGTCTTTGCGCCTTCGATATCAAGTTCGTTTTGAGTTGCGCTTGGCAGTGCGATATCGCACTTTACATTCCATATACCGTTGCAGCCTTCGCTGTACTTTGCGCCCTTATGAATCGAGGTGTATTCCTTAATTCTCTTTCTTTCGACTTCTTTAATCTGCTTAACAGTATCAAGTTTAATACCCTGCGGGTCATAGATAAAGCCGTTTGAATCGCTCATCGCAACGACTTTACCGCCGAGCTGCTGAACTTTTTCTGTAGCGTAAATAGCGACGTTGCCCGAACCGCTTACAACAACTGTCTTGCCTTCAAAGCTCTTGCCTATTGTCTTAAGATGTTCGTCAACGATATAAACAAGGCCGTAGCCGGTTGCTTCTGTGCGAGCCAGACTGCCGCCCCAGTTGAGTTTTTTGCCGGTCAAAACGCCGGTGAACTCATTTCTGAGTCTCTTATATTGACCGAACATAAAGCCGATTTCACGACCGCCTACGCCGATATCGCCTGCAGGCACATCGGTATCTGCACCGATATGTTTGCAAAGTTCGGTCATAAAACTCTGGCAGAACTTCATAACTTCGTTATCGCTCTTGCCTTTCGGGTCAAAATCGCTGCCGCCCTTGCCGCCGCCCATCATCAGCCCGGTCAGAGAGTTCTTGAAAATCTGCTCAAAGCCGAGGAACTTGATAATGCCAAGATAAACGCTTGGGTGGAAGCGGATGCCGCCTTTATACGGGCCCAGTGCGCTGTTGAACTGTACGCGGAAACCTCTGTTGACCTGCACTTTGCCGCTGTCATCGAGCCAGGGAACTCTGAACATCAATACCCTTTCAGGCTCGACAATTCTCTCAAGGATTCGAGCATCTGCATAAGCCGGGTTCTCTTCAAGAACCGGCACTAAGCTATCCAGCACTTCCCTTACTGCCTGATGAAACTCTTTCTCGCCCGGATTACGCTTGAGAACGAGTTCATAAACACTTTCTACTGTTTTGTTTGTGGACATTTTATTAAACCTCCATAAAAAAAGTTTTTAGTTGCCAAAACTATAAAATTTGTTAATAATGCATACCATAACCAGCTCTTTAATAAGCCGCATTTATAATGAGAATAAGCCGTAAAACTGTATAAAGCAAATTTAAAACCTTAATAACTTATATAAGTTTTACTTATAATAACAGGCTAATATAGCCGATATAATCGTTAAAATCAGAGGTAAAAAATGAAGCCGAATGAAAAACTCAGTACCGGCTTGCCGGGATTTGACAGGGTAATAAAGCAGGTTTTGCCAGGCGACAATATCGTCTGGTTAGTGGATTCCATTGAGGATTTTTGGCCGTTAGTAGAGCCTTACTGCAAAAACGCCATCGGCAGCGGCTGGGAGCTTGTTTATTTCCGGTTTGGAAAACACAAACCTTTCATTACCGCCGAAGATGGCGCAAACGTCATTGAGCTTGACCCGGAACAGGGCTTCGAGACCTTCACCACAAATGTTCACAACGTAATAAATAAATTCGGCAAAGGCCACTATTACCTCTTCGACAACCTCAGCGAGCTTGTGCCCGCCTGGTGCAATGACAGGATGCTGGGCAACTTCTTTATGCAGGTCTGTCCCTACCTTTATTACGCGCAGACCGTTACGGCATTTACGATGCTGAGAAATCAGCACTCGTACCACGCGACAAGGCCGATACTCGACACCGCTCAGGTTATAAGCAACGTTTATAAATACAAAGACAATATCTACGTCCACCCGATTAAGGTTGACGGCAGATATTCCACGACAATGAATATGATTCATCTCTGGAAAGGCGATGATTTCATTCCCGTTCAGGACAGCGGAACAATTACCGAAATCCTGGCAAACGTAAGCGGCGTTGAACTTGATGTCGCAAATGAAAGGCTCGGCTACTGGGCAAGAATTTTCCACGATTCGGCACAAATGCTGGAGGATTATAAGAAAAAATTGTGCAGTTCCGCTGAACTCGACAAAAGATTTCAACAGATTGTCAAAATGGTTATCTCGCGGGACGAGCGTATTTTAAAACTTGCCGAAAAATATTTTAATCTGGCGGATTTAATAAAAATCAGAAAACGAATGATTGGCACAGGCATTATCGGCGGAAAAAGCGTCGGTATGCTGCTTGCGCGGGCAATAGTCGAAAAGATAGAACCGCGATTTAAACAATTGCTTGAGCCGCACGATTCATTTTTCATCGGCTGCGACGTTTTTTACACTTATCTGGTCAAAAACAAAATCTGGTGGCTCAGGCAAAAACAAAGAACAAGTTCAAATTTTCTCGACGGCGCAGCCGAGGGCAGACAAAGAATTTTGCAGGGCGAATTCCCGGAATACATTGTAAAACAGTTTATCGATGTCCTGGACTATTTCGGCCAAAGCCCGATTATCGTTCGCTCAAGTTCGCTGCTCGAAGACAATTTCGGAAACGCCTTTGCAGGAAAATATGAAAGCTTCTTCTGCACAAATCAGGGTACAAGGCAGCAAAGGCTCATCGAACTTCTCGATGCTATAAGAATGATTTACGCAAGCAGTATGAGCGAAGACGCTCTCAGCTACCGCTATAAATGGGGGCTGCTCGAAAAAGATGAGCCAATGGGTTTGCTTATTCAGCGAGTTTCCGGCGCACCGCTTGGCAGATATTTCTTCCCGCAGGCCGCCGGTGTCGCGTTCTCATTCAATCCTTACGTCTGGACAGAAGATATCGACCCGAAAGCCGGAATGCTCAGGCTCGTATTCGGCCTTGGTACAAAAGCCGTTGACAAAAACGACGAAGACTACGCCCGAATAGTCGCCCTGAACGCACCTGCAAAAAGGCCGGAAGCCAATATCGACGAGGCGAGAAAATACACACAGCAAAAAGTTGATGTCATCGACCTTGAGGCCAGAGAGTTCGCCGCAAAACCATTTGCGGATGTCATATCAAACCAGCCGGACGGTAAATTTTTGCTTGATATGTTCGCATCGCGAGATCGGGAAATGGAACAGAGAGCCGCCAGGCTCGGCCAGAAGGAAATTTTCAGTTGGGCCATTACATTTGAAAAACTCCTGACCAAAACAGATTTCGCGCAAAATATGAAAGAGATGCTCAGGATTATACAGGATGTGTACGGCTCGCCTGTTGATGTGGAGTTCACCGTCAATTTCCTCAACGAAACGGAATACAAAATAAATCTGCTCCAGTGCAGACCGCTCGAACTCCGCGGCGGCGATTCAATCATCGACCCGACAACCGCGCTCAAACCCGAAAATATCGTAATGGACGCTTCCGGCCCGGTCATCGGCCAGAGCAGGCAGCTTTTCATCGACAGCGTAATTTACGTCGTGCCGGACGAATATCTGAAACTTAAAATCTCCGACAGGTACGAACTGGCAAGACTAATCGGCAAACTAAGTCATCTCGAATCTGAAAAAGATAAAACAATAATGCTCCTCGGTCCCGGAAGATGGGGAACAAGTACGCCATCGCTGGGCGTGCCGGTATCATACCCGGAAATAAACACTATCAGCGTTCTGGTGGAAATAGCGCTTTTAAACAAGGAAATGTCCGCAGATGTCTCGCTTGGCACGCATTTTTTCAGCGACCTGATTGAAAGCGATACCCTATACCTCGGCCTGCTTCCGCACAGAAAGAATAATAAAATCAGAACGGACTTTTTTGAAAGGGCGACGAATATCCTGCCGGATATTTTACCTGACGCGGCAAAATGGGCTAATGTACTGAAAGTAATCGACCCGCAAAAATCGCCCGCAGGCAAAACGCTTAACCTTTACGCAAACACCGTCGAGCAGAAATTTATATGTTATTGTAAATAAATTATCGCCACGAAGACACAAAGGCACGAAGAAAAAAATATAAAACTTTGTGTCTTTGTGCCTTAGTGGCTAATTTGAATTTTTATGCAAATTGAAACTTTACAAATTTTTTGTGATTTGGCAGAGCTGAAAAGTTTTTCTCATACGGCTGAGAAAAATATGCTCAGCCAGTCTGCCGTCTCTCAGCAGCTTACGCAGCTTGAGCGGATATTTAACACGCCACTGCTTAACAGGCAGCGAAAATCTTTCGGCCTTACCGATGCCGGAGAAATGTTCTACAATACCTGCAAAGACATTATAACCAGATACGACAATTTTCAGAGCGGCCTCAATTATCTGAAAAATTCCGCAAAGGGCAAAATCACTGCCGCTGCAATTTACAGTATCGGGATGCACAGCCTGCAGGAATATGTCAAAAAATTCGTTGCCGCTCACCCCGATGTCCAGCTTGACCTCGAATACCTCAGCTCTTCTGAAATTTACAATCGTCTGCTCACCGGCCAAATCGATGTCGGTCTTGTCGCCGTACCTCGCAGCAGCCCGGACATTCAGGTTTTTGATTTTATTACCGAACCGATGGTCTGCGTTTGCAGCCCACTGCATCCATTCGCGAAAAAAACTTTTATTGATGTCTATATGGTTCAGTATGAGCCTTTTATTGCTTTTGCCCGTAACGTACCGACACGCGATTTCATCGACCAGATGCTTATCCGCTATAATGTTGCCGTAAATCCGATAATGGAATTCGATAATGTCGAAACAATAAAAAGGGTTGTGGAAATCAACGCGGGAATCAGTATAATGCCCCAGACGACATTGAAAAACGAAATCGCAAACAAAACCATCAAAGCGATACCGTTTTCCAATGAAACCTTTAAAAGGCCGACAGGCATAATTATCAGAAAAAACCGGGCAATGAACGATAATCTCAGGGCATTTATTGAATTGCTCTGCGGAAAAACAGTGTAGCCAAACTATAATATTAGCTTTTTGTTCACTACTAATAGCAATAAATAGGATATATTTGCCAAAAGTCAGGGTTGACAAAAGGCCGCGTATAAGAGAAAATTGAGCTAAGTTATAATGAAATCAAAACCGATCACAAAAAAACGTTTATTATGATAGCAATCAATGACAAAATTAGGCTGGCAAAGCCATTTCTTAAATGGGCTGGCGGAAAGACGCAACTTTTATGCGAGATTGAAAATCGTCTGCCGGACGGTTTTTTGACCGGACAGATTACAACTTATATAGAGCCTTTTGTCGGTGGTGGAGCAGCCTTTTTTTATATCGCACAAAATTATCCTGAGATAAAAAAGTTTTATCTGTATGACATCAATAGCGACCTTGTTAATTGCTATAATGCAGTTAAATCAAAAGTTAAATCACTTATTAAATCTCTTGATGAAATTGAGTCAAGATTTCTACCCTTGAATCAAGAAAACAGAAAAAAGTTTTATCTTGATATCCGCAAACAATTCAATCATGAGAAAATAAATAATGGCGGGGTTGAAGTTGCCACAAAACTAATTTTTCTTAATAAAACGTGTTTCAACGGTCTTTATAGAGTGAACAGTAAAAATGAATTTAATGTGCCTTTCGGCGATTATAAAAGTCCGAAAATTTGCGACAGGGAAAACCTTTTAGCTGTTTCTGAAGTTTTGCAAAGGGCTGAAATTATTTGCGGCGACTTTATAAAAAGTAAAAAATATATAAATAATAAAACATTTGTATATTTAGATCCGCCTTACAGGCCTTTGAACACGACTGCAAGTTTTACTTCGTATTCGAAAGATAGTTTTTCAGAGCAAGACCAGATCAGACTTGCCGATTTTTGTAAAGAAATTGAAAAAAAGGGCGCGAAATTTCTTTTGAGTAATTCGGACCCCAAAAACGAAAACAAGAACGACCATTTTTTTGAGAATATTTTTAAAGGGTTTGATATTTGCAGGGTTAAAGCAAGTCGTATGATTAATTGCAAGGCAATAGGACGTGGGCAAATAAGCGAACTCTTGATAACAAATTAGAAAGCAAACACAGATGGAAAGACAAGAAGCGGTCAAGAGGATTCAAAAACTTGTTGGACAAGACTTGCGAAAAATGGCAGACACTTACGAGGTTACGGTTTTTCGCAATGGCAAAAAAAATAAAGGCTGGGCAGGCCATGTAATAGAAAGATATTTAGGACTGCCTATCAATTCTTCACAATCTCCCAATTTTGGGTCTTGGGAATTAAAATCTATACCACTTAAATACTTAAGAAATGGGAATCTCACCGTAAAAGAAACAATGGCAATCACTATGATTGACCCATATAACGTAGAGCATACTGAATTTGAGAACAGCCATTTGTTGGCTAAATTAAAGAAGGCTGTTATTGTTGCCCGTATCTGGCTTGGACAAGAAGAGAAAATTTCTGTCTTATACAAAGTGGCAACATTTGATTTGGACAATGAAGAACTCTACGAGCAAGTAAAAAAAGATTATAACACTGTTCGAGATACAATAATAAATAAAGGATTTAGGTCATTAACTGGCCATATGGGGGTGTATATTCAACCTCGAACAAAAGGGGCTGGTCATGGAAGTATATCCAGAGCGTTTTATGCCAGACCTAACTTTCTTAAAAAGTTTGTATTCCCAGAGTTTCATGTGTCCGAATGAGTGAAACTAAAGATATAGATTATTCGCCAGAATTTACAACGGTCTGGTCGTTCCCAGAAAGGGGCAATTGGGCAACGCATAATCCAAAATATCGAGGCAATTTCGCTCCACAGATCGCAAAAAATATCATCGAGATGTATTCGCAGAAAGATAACACTGTTCTCGATCCAATGGTTGGCGGCGGAACCACTTTAATTGAATGCAAACTGCTTTGCCGAAATGGCATTGGTGTTGACATAAATCCACAGGCAATAGAAATCACAAAAGAGGCTTTGAAATTTAACCATCATCCAAATACTGAGCAGACCGTTAAAATTGGGGACGCAAGAAAATTATCCTTTATCAAAGACGATAGTGTAGATTTGATTCTAGCCCATCCACCATATATGAATATTATAAAATATTCTGATGGTAATATAGCTGACGATCTGTCAAATATAGGAAGTTTGCCAAAATTCTGTGATGAAATTGAAATAGTTGCAAAAGAGCTTTATAGGGTACTGAAACCTGATAAATTTTGTGCGATACTTATGGGTGACACTCGCAAAAGCAAACACTTTGTGCCGATTGCGTTTAATGTGATGCAGCGATTCTTGAAAGTTGGCTTTGTCTTAAAAGAAGATATAATAAAGGTTCAGCACAACTGTTCAGCAACAGCACAATGGAAGAACAAAGCAATAGAAAGTAAGTTTTATCTGATTATGCACGAACATTTATTCGTTTTCAGAAAACCTTAAGATGTCTAAATGAAAATAAAAGCTGTAATATTCGACCTTGACGGTACAATAACCGAGCCATATTTGGACTTCGACAAAATGCGGGCGGAAATAGGTCTTGCTCCAGATTCCGAACCGATTCTCGAATCAATGCAGAAAATGTCCCCTGCGCAGCGGAAAAAAACCGAGGAAATTCTCTACAAACACGAGCAGCTTGCCGTTGAAAATTCAACCCTGAATAAAGGAGCAACAGAGCTTTTCAACTGGCTGAAAAAAAACAATATCCCTGTCGGCATTCTCACACGCAATACCAAACACAACGCCGCCGCAGTCGCCGAAAAGCACAATCTCAAATTCGATGCTATTTTCGACCGCCACGACGGGCCGCCAAAACCCGACCCATTCGGCATAAAAAAACTCTGCGAATTTTTCAAAGTCAAACCGCAGGAAACCTTAGTCATCGGCGATTACCTCTACGATTTGCAGTCCGCCAAAGCCGCTGGGGCAACCGCGATTCTCGTCCGAGCGGGTAAAAACGCCGAAAAATTCGGTTTCGAAGCCGATTATATCATTGACAGCTTAACAGAAATAATTGATATAATAACGAAGAATACATCGCGTAGGGTGGGCTCTTAGCCCACGCGGTTGTTATATTTCGTTAGTTGTAATTGTATTTTTAGAGATGCTCTTAATAGTGAATAGTATGAAAAACACACATAAAAAAATTAAGAATGTAGATTGTAGATTGCGTTCGACAGGCTCACGCCCTGAGCTTGCCGAAGGGAAGATTTATGGAATCGCCTGCGGCGAGACTATTTCAAAGAATAATTTTTCAATTTTCAATCTTCAATTTTCAATCTTCAATCTTTTATGCCTCTGTGTACTCTGTGGCTGTTCTTTTGCTTCTGAACCTAATGATACTTTGAGGAAGCTTAACAATTCCGTTAAAACCATCAAAAATCTCTCCGCTCAAATCGAATATATTCACGCTCAGCCGCTTTTCGAGACCAAAACCATAAGAACAGGCAAAATTTTCTACGTCAAAGATGCCAACTGCAGCCTGCTGAGAATAAATTTCCTCACGCTCAAACAGGATGATGCCAACGAGCAAACTTACAGGGAAGATTATGTTTTTGACGGCTGGAAACTTACAAAAATCGACCACCAGAGCAAATCAGCAATAACCGAACAGCTTGCCAAAGACAAGGCTATCGAGCCATTCGCACTTGTGCAGGATTATTTCCCGATTGTCGGCTTTGACGAACCGGCAAAACTCGGCGAGCAATTTGAAATAACCGTTATCGCAGGAGATGTCCCGCAACTCAAACTTATACCAAGGGAAAATTCGAGATACAGCAAAGCATACAAACAGGTTGACTGTAAATTAAATCCCCAAAATTATCTGCCTATGGAATTTATCGCTTCGACCTGCGATGATGAGGAAATCACTATAAGACTGACTCAAACGGATTTGCAAAAAGCGATTGATAAAACCACATTCGGTTTGAATATTCCCGCCGATTTTTCAAAAACACAAAAATAATTTTAGCCACAGAGTTCACAGAGGACACAGAGATATGAATTGTTGAAGAATGAAGAATTAAAAATAAGTTCGCCGAAGGCGTTCCTTAATTTTGATTTTTTATTTTTACTCTTTGATTTTATTTTTACTCTTCCGGGCACATCATTATATATTCGCGAATCTGGTCCATATTCGCCATTGCCACGGCAATTTTATCATCAGCGGCGCCATAATACAAATGCAGCATATTATTTTCCTGATTGACCGTAGCGCCCGTAACGAACACAACATCGCTCACATCGCCTATGCGTTCATAATCAGCTCGCGGGCCGAGAACCCATTCACGGCTTCTCCTTAAAACTTTCCACGGTTCTTCAAGGTCTAACAGCGCAACGCCGATTCGATAAATCTGCCCCGCCGCCGTACCTCTTACGCCGTGATAAAAAATCAGCCATCCTTCTGGAATCTCTATCGGCTGACAGGCCAAACCTATCCGCTGATGGTCCCAGTAAGCGTGTCTTGTCCGCATAAGAACTCTATGGTCTCCCCAATGCTTCAAATCCGGCGAAAGACTTATCCAGATATGAGCCTCACCCTGCACAATCGGCCTATGAATCAACGCGAATCTGCCGCCGAATCTTCGCGGAAACAGACAGGCATCCTTATCTTCCGGCGGAAGCATAGCTCCCATTCTCGCGAATGTATGAAAATTTTTCGTAATCGCCAGCGATACAAGCGGGCCGCCTTCGCTGAACGATACATAAGTAATCGCAAACTGTCCCTGCTCCTCAAGCCAGACAATTCGCGGGTCTTCCAGTCCCCATCGTTCCTCGTGCGAATCGTGATCCGCTTCCATCGTAGGCTTATCATCAATCTGCCAATTGGTCAGACCGTCTTTGCTCTTGCATAATGTCAAATGAGAAAATCCCCGCAAATCTTCCACTCTCGCAAGCAGCAGCGTCCCGTCCGGCAATTTTATCGCAGCCGGATTGAAAACCGAGTTGACCGGATAAGGCCAGTTGTTGGCATCAAGTATCGGATTACCTTCAAACCTTTTAAAAAGGTCTCGAGCCAAAGTTTCGCGTTTAAAGTCTGCCATTGTTCGTTCCTTCAAAAAAGCCCCGGCACACAATACGCCGGTACTTCTAATAGTATTTTCGGCATAATTAGACCCCCGCTGAACTCCACAGGCGGCTTAATTTCGTTTTCCGCCGCAATTTCAACGCCCGATAATACCTGCAAATTTGACAATCTCAAAAATTCTGGTATGTTAGATGTTTTGAATTGAAAGCGCTTTGCAGAAAACATAAAATTTTGAACAAGAAGCAAGGATGTAAGGAAGTAAAGAGGCAGGAAAAATTGCAATAAAAGCAAAATCTTTACTTCCTTATTTCTTTACTTCTTTGCTTCCTTTTTCCAGGCAATAATATGCAAATTGACAAATTGGTACTCGGAGCTTACGAAAACAACTGCTATGTTGTCCGCACCGGCAAAGACGCAGGCGATTGCCTGATAATCGACACCGGTCTGGACGCAGAACCGTTAATTGCGTTTCTCAAAAAAGAAAATCTCAATCCGCTTTTTTTAATTCTCACCCACGGCCACGCGGACCACATCGCCGGCGCGGCGGAATTATGCCGAATTTTCAAAAACATAAAAGTATGCATTCATAAAGACGACAGTAAAATGCTCGGCGACGCAGGCAGCAATTTCTCACGTTTTGCAGGTATGGAAATCACAACATCGCCTGCCGACATAATTTTCGACAAGGAAACAGAATTTGACTTTGACGGAATGAAATTCCAAATCATTCACACACCAGGCCACACCCCTGGCGGAATATGCCTGTATAATAAAGAAAATAACATCCTCTTCAGCGGTGATTCTCTTTTCGCAGGCTCAATCGGCAGAACAGACTTCTCCGGCTACGACATAGAGAAGCGGCTTGAGCAGTTGATTAAAAACATTAAAACAAAATTACTAATTTTGCCGGAAGAAACGACCGTCCTGCCGGGCCACGGCGGCAGAACCTCCATCGGCAGAGAAAAACGCTCAAATCCTTATCTTCAATAAGCAATCAAATCTTCAAAACTGTAGCGGACTTTCGCACCGCAGGCCAGCAGTCGGCGTTTGGATTGATGCCCTGCCGGAATTAAAACGCAATCTATTCCCATCTGCTGTGAAACCTCATAATCGTGCGTCGTATCGCCTATAAGTAAAATCTTTTCCGGGCTTGTGCCTATATCATTCAAAAGTTTTTTCCCAACATCAACTTTACTATGCGCATAATGGTCATTCAGCCCCGCTGTATGCTCAAAAAAATCACTCAGTTCGAACATCTCAAGAGCGGCAATCAGACTTGCCCTCTCCGATGCCGAAAGAACTGACTGAAGAATCCCGGCAGCCTTTATTTTTTTAATCGTCGTCAACGCTCCCGCCTGCAATTTGCATTTTCCGCGTTCTGTCTCATATTGCGAAATAAATTCTCCGGCAATCAAGTCAAATGATTCCTTCGAAAAATCAAAACCAAGACTTTTGTAATAATTTGCCACCGGAAAATCAAAAATCTCCTGATACTCTGTAAGAGTTGTTTGGCTCATTTGTCTTTTTGTAAGCATTTGGTTGAGTATACCCACGCACAGTTCGGCATCGTTAAGCAGCGTGCCGTTCCAGTCCCAGATAATATGCTTGTATTTGCGGAGCGGATTAGATGAAGAAACGGTCATTTTTTACCGGCTGGAACATTGGCTTCGGCAACAGCTTTCTCTTTGAAAAGTTTTTGCCATTTCTCTATCTGTTGATTCCACGCCGGACGTTCAACCCCCACAGGCATTTGTATAGAAGCAAACGACTGGAGTATTTGTTTTGCCGTTTCAGAACTCCGATTCGACGTAAAATAACCGTCAAGTACTTTTGCGATAGCCGCATTCGGCGGAATATCAGACGACAGCAACGTATTGGTTACGATTTGCTTTGCGAAATCCGCCTGACCTGAACGCAAATGAGCGTCAAGAAGTTTGGCCGTTATGGCGGGAACTGCGTTTGGGTCAACATTCGACTCTCGCAGCAGGCCGTAATACTTTGCCGCCTGAACATATAAACCTGATTCGCTGTAATGTTTGGCCATTGATTGCCGAATTGAGAACAGAAGACCGGCATTCTGCTCAGCCTCCGCCTTTTTCTCCGCAGCATCGAACAACGCTCTTGTACGCGTCAGAACAATCTTATCATTTTTCGCTTTCGCGATGTCGGCCATTTTCTCCGCCCACAAAAGCAGAACATCTGTCTTGCAATACCCAAATATATTCATCATCGCTTCTGCGGCCTGCCGTCTTTCGTCATCAGACGTGGAATTAGACAATATCGAGCCAAGCCATTCAATATCGTCCTGTGTCCCAATTTGACCTGCCGCCGATATAAGTTCAATGCGAACCCTGTCCGATTGATGACTGGCAAAACCCTTTCCCTTGAGTATCTCAAAAGCGCCTGCCTGGTCAACCTTTATAAAACCGGCAACCGCAGGAGCCGCTATCTGCGAATTCGGGTCATCAACCGCCTGTTTGAAAATGCCGCCAAAAAGTTCAGATGCCGTCTTCTTGTAATAACTGTCGCTGCCGCACAGCCGAGACATCTCCTCGAGAAGATGCGCCTTAACCTGCTCATCGGTTGTCTTGCGATAGGCGTTGGCAATGAGTTCAAAATAAGGCTTTACCTGCGACACTTCCAGCCCGTTCTGCAAAAGAAGATTGCGAATCACCTCCGCTGCCGCCACCGGATTAAATTCCTTCAGAAACACCGAAGCAATTTGAAGCGTTTCTAAGCGAATCTGCGGATTGATTTTTATTTCCGTGCCTGGAGAAAGCCCAAAATTGCAAACGTGCCCAAGCGAAACAAGTATTTCAGTTTTCACCATAGGGTCAGTTTCAACTTTAAGCTGCGCCAAAAGCTCGTCAGCCGAATTTACATTCGTCAGCATACCAAGCAGTTCCGCCGCCGCCAGTCTCACAGCCGCATCAGGAGACGAAATAAGCGATATAATCGGCTTCTGAAAAACATCAAGCGGCAGAAGCTTACCGCTTTTTCGCCACATATTTATTTTTTCCACCGCCCACAGCTTAATCAGACTGTTATCAAACGCAAGGCTCTCCGTAACTAACTTCGCCCGAACCGCATCGTCCGTGGTAGCCTGATAAGCATTATCCAAAGACTGCACATATCGTTTCTGCCAATTTGCAACTTCCTCGCCAAGCTGACGGATTTTATTCTGCTGCACCCACAATCTTTCGCTTAGAATATCCGTTCGGCTTCTGTTCTCAAAATCTCTGAGACTTTTCCGCCATGCCTGCAAATCATTGCCTGGAGGAATCCATTCACGCAGCACTTCGCCGGCGGCAGATGAAACCACTGCGTCCCTGCTGTCGAGCAATCCTATCAGCTTTGAAACAATTTCCTTATCCGAACGAATCTGAAATGCATAGACCGCGTTTTTCTTTGCCGCAGGACTGCTGTTTTCATCCTCTATTATCTTCTGAAGATAAGCCTCAACCTGCCGATATGTAAATATCAGCGACCCCTGTGCGGCAAAACGAGCTGTCTCCGCAGGCTCTGTCTCTATGAGACTCATCAGAGGATGAATAAACTCTTCTCGATTTGGAATAAGTTGTGCGAAATTCCTGAACCTGCCGATTGCTCTGCACACCGATATTTGCGTCGCCGCGTTATCCTTCGACAACAGCGATTCAAGCAGTGTCCGGCGGGCTTCAACAGATGGATTTTTCAAAAGTTCAACCGCCGTATCAATCCGAATCTGCTCATCCGTCGAATTAAGCAGCGTCCAGCGGTTGATTTTCAACTGGCCGGTTAAACTCGCGTCAACCGAATTCGACTCTGCCAAAACACTACTGGCAAAGCTTAAAAACACCGATACTGCGATAAATACCCTTGATATTATAAGACGAAAATTACTCATAGTTTGAATCTAAAATAACCCGTTATTATTCCCGTTTTTTCTATTCTTTACGTCAAAAACCCATTTTATGTTCATTCCAGACGATTTCAAACAAAAACATAAAAAAAACATTTCTCGATTTTTTCAATAACTCAGCAATTTTATCGCTATTTGCTCCGCTGCCGCAGGATTAACGATTTTCCCGCAGTTTTCCCGCATATTCCTGCGTTTCTCATCGGAGTTCATCAGTTCCTCCAATGCGGGCCATAAAATTTCCGATGTTTTTTCTATGTCGCACAAATCATCGACAATAACCCCGCACCCTGCATCAACAAGATACTGGGCGTTCAGCCTCTGATGGCAGTCCGCGTGATACGGATAAGGCAGACATATTGCCGGTGTCTGCGATGCCGCGAATTCCGCAATACTCATTGCCCCCGCCCTGCCTATCGCTATATCAGCCGCCGCAAGCAGATTAGGCATATCATCGTAATAATCCAAAACCTTGTGGTTGATTTTCGCCTGCCTGTAAAGCGTCCTTACCGCATCAAAATGAACGATACCCGCCAGATGAACTATCTGCCAGTCCGCCGCAAAACCGTTAAGCCTGTCCAAAAGATACCCCACTGCGCCATTTATATTCGCAGCTCCTCCAGATGCGCCGGTAACCAATAAAATTTTCTTTTTCGGACTCAGCTCCAGATCCTTGATTGCGATTTCGCCATTAGCCTTAAAAAATGCCGGCCGCAGGGGACAACCTGTCGTAATTACTTTTCGCCGATTAAACCCAAAACTTTTCGCACTCTGCTCGAACTGAACAAAAATATCCCTCGCAAACCGCCCCATCAATTTATTCGCCTTGCCCGGCGTAGCGTCAACATTAAGCATCGCCACAGGTATTTTCAGCTTATGCGCCGCCAGTATCGCAGGTGAAGAAACAAAACCGCCGACACTGAGCAAAACAGGCTTTGCGTCGCCATCGGAACGAATCGTGCGAATAACCTCTCTCTTAGCCGCAAGCTGGGAATATACAAATGAAAAAATCCCGATAGGATTTTTTGGGAACCCCCTGACCGCCAGCGGAACATACCGATAACCGCCCGGCTTGAGAACGCGAACATCTATCGACCGTTCGCTGCAAAAAAAAGTTATCTTGCAGCTTGGCTCTAATCTTGAAAGTTCCTGGGCAACTGCGATAGCGGGATAAATATGACCGCCTGTCCCGCCGCCGGCAAAGTAAAAATGACTCATTCCGATTGACTCCTTCTCGCTATGCTAACGAGAATGCCAACCGCCGCTGCGGTGAGAAACAAATGACTTCCGCCCGCGCTGATAAGAGGCAGCGCAATACCCTTTGTCGGCAGAAGTTTCGTTACAACGCCAAGATTTATTACCGCCTGAAACGTTATCGCAAGCACAATCCCGAACGCCAGCAGCCTGCCGAAATCATCATCGCATCGATAGACTATAATTATGCCCAAAACGATAAACAGTATAAATAGCAAAATCACAAAACACGCCCCCACAAACCCAAGCTCCTCGGAAATTATCGCGAATATAAAATCCGTCGTATCTTCCGGCAAATGCCCGTATTTGCTTATCCCCTCGCCGAGTCCCTTGCCGTAAAGACCGCCGGTAGATATCGCTATCAGCGATTGTTTTATCTGATACCCGCTCGTCTGCTCAGTCTGCGAGTCAGGCTGCGTGAACGATTTTATCCTTTCAATTCTCTCCGGCGATGTAAGTATCGCAAGCGCAAGACCCGCCGCCAGAATCGGCACAGGGGTCAGAAAATGCCACCACCGCGCCCCCGCCACAAAAAATATCGAAAAACTGACAAACGCCACAAACGCCGCAGTGCCAAAATCCTCTTTCAATATCAGCCCGACAATAAGTCCGATAAGCATACAAATCAGAATAAACGACCCGAACCCTTTTATCTTTTCGCCCAGCATAACCGACACCGCAGAGATGAACAATATCATCGACCATTTCGCCAGTTCCGAAGGCTGAAAGTTCATCTGAACAGGTCCCAGCGGCAGCCTCAGCCATCGCCTTGCGTTATTGATTTCCATTCCGACACCGGGAATTAGAACCATAACAAGCAGAACGATACTTATTAGAACAAGCCAAACCGTCGGACAAAGGAACCATTTGGACAAACTCCCCTTGCCTAACGAAAACACCCTGTAATTGACTAAGGACATTCCGAACAGGATTACGATAGATATAAGCACAAACAGCATTTGCCTAAATTCGGGATATGTGTGGAATTTTGCAAAATCGTAGTCAACGTCGATTCGTGCGCTCGCGCTGAACACGAACACCACCCCCACCGCCATTAGCGTTACCGCTATACAGCCCGCCATATTTCCGATTGTTTTATTGCTGATTGCCATTTGTGCAGATTATCCGTCAATCCACCCAAAAATCAACCAGAAAAATCCCCGCCATTCTTCACACCCCTTTGTCATTCCCGCGCAAGCGGGAATCTATACCTCCATTCCGCCAGTAACTGTTTGTTCATCAATGAGGCTTCTTCCTTAGATATCAGCGGAACACTGATTACATTATAACCATAAATATATTATTGCCCAAGCTGGATTCGTTATAATTGCTGCAGCGATCACGATGGCCCATGAAGGACCTGTTCCAACACACCATCGCATTCTGACGAAATAGAATGCAAGAGCTCCCACAGCGATACCGGAAAATAAAAAATTTTGTCCGATTAGAGTCCAAAACCAATTACCCTCTCCTCTCAAACCAAGAATCCATGCAAGCTCACCAGCCAACGGTGTAGCAAGCAATGCTCCTAAACGATCTGCTATCTGGCCAAGTAATGTCAACCAGATGAGACCAATTACAACAGTCCGACTCTTAACCTTTCCTATCTTGATAGCCGGAAAACCAATTACAGCAAGATTCAAAGCATAATTTACCATCATCAGCAATACAACTTTCACAACTATACCAATCATGGATTCCTGACTGCTGCCTACCCGTGCGAGATACGAAACTACGTCAATTCCATCAGCCATGCAGAGAGGACACGCCAATACAGTCAAGGTAAGACTAAAAATCCAGACACTTGTAAGTCGCATTTTTTCTGTACTCCTAACAATGATTATCCAGTTTCGTAGGGTGGACAGCTCTGCTGTCCACGCGGTTTTTAAAAAAATACTTCGGCCAAAGGCCGATTCCACAAATTTTCAATTTTCAATCTTCAATTTTCAATTCGTCTAAATCTTCCTCATCAACCCAACGACCACCCCTGCGATTTTGCAGTTGCGCGTATATATTGGCTTAAACTCCGGATTTGCAGGCTCAAGTCGAACTCTGTCAGCCTCTTTATAAAACCGTTTAACCGTCGCGTTTTCTTCATCGACAATGGCAGCCACGATTTTGCCATTCTCTGCCGATTGAGCGCGTTTGCAGACGACATAATCCCCGTCAAAAATTCCATCGCCAATCATACTGCTGCCGACAACCGCAAGTGCGAATGTATCCTGTGTGTTTCCAAACTCCGATGACAAACTGATGCGTTCAGCGTTCTCTATCGCCTCGATAGGAACTCCCGCCGCGATTCTGCCTAAAAGCGGAATGCCTTCACCCTGTGACTGTTCTGCGGATTCTTCGATGCACTGACTTTCTCTAAGCAACTTGCGCGCTTTGGCCGTAATGCTCAAAGAGCGAGCCTTGCCACATTGTCCCGAAAGGAGCCCTTTTTCTCTTAGCCCCTCGACGTGCTCGAACGCGGTTGTTCGACTTGTGCCCAGCGACGTGGCCAGCTCCTGTATTGTTATCGAATAGCATCGGCTCTTGCGCCAGTTTTCTATGAGCCGCAGCGACTGCATCTGTCGCGGCGACAGATGTGTCTGACATATCTGTTCCAAATTCGCCCTCCATATTAAATATCTGCCCTGCATCCTGCAGGACAAGTTCGTCTTCACATTCGTTTATCCCGGCAGCCAATCCATCGGTTACTGCCCCGATGAATTTCGCAATCACGCCAAGCACTTTGCCAAGCGGGTCGCTGACTCCGATTGCACCCATCGGCCAATCTTCGCAATACTCGCCGCCAGGCCCGAACTTGCATACCGGAAACTTTCCATCATTATAGCTGTCAAATTTTTCCATAATCAAACCTTCCTTTAATTCTATAACTTCATCGACACATCGCCACAAAAAACCCGAACAAAAACCGAACAAAACCGAAATTTTTTTGCAAAAAGTTGTTAAAAGTTGAATCTTTTTGTATTTTCACAGTAAATATAGGACAATAATTTTGATTTTTTTGACAAAAAATAATAGGATATTGAATGTCATTAAAACTATTTTCGTATGGTGGGCTCGCCTGCCCAGAGCTTGTCGAAGGGTCAGCCCATGCGGTTTTTTGTCATTCCCGCGAAAGCGGGAATCCAGATTTTTGATTTTAAAACTGGAGTTTATTTTTGAAAAATCTTTCTGAACCGTCGCGTGCCGACAATTATAAAATCTTTAACAAAATAGCTTTACGCTATGACGCCTTCAATACCGTCTCATCATGGCGGCTCGACAAACGCTGGCGAAAAAAACTCGCCGACAAACTAAAAGGCCAAAAAAATCTGCAACTCCTTGACATTGCAACAGGTACAGCCGAATTACTCCTGACAATTTTTAAATCCGACTGCAAAATCTCATCTGCCGTCGGAATTGATATCTCCGCTGAAATGCTGCACGTCGCCGCGAAAAAAATCGCCGACAAAAACCTCACCGACAAAATCACCCTCAAACAAATCGACGCTGCGGATATGCCCTTCGCAGATAACAGCTTCGATGTCGCCACCTGCGTATTCGGCGTTAGAAATTTCATTAACCCGTCCACAGGATTAGAGCAGATGTTTAGAGTTTTAAAACCTGCAGGCCGAATATTGATTTTGGAATTTTCACTGCCGCAAAACAGCATATTGAAATGGGGATATTTGATTTATTTGAGATATGCCATTCCGCTCATAGGCAGAATAATCACCGG
>JBAZTW010000024.1:0-38831 GCA_041661665.1 Phycisphaerae bacterium
CCCAAGCGATAGCGCAGGGTGTTTTGTTCAGAGCCCAAGCGATAGCGCAGGGTGTTTTGTTCAGAGCCCAAGCGATAGCGCAGGGTGTTTTATTTAGCCCCCTGGCCTGCCAGGGGGTTCGTCATTCTCGCCGCCCACTGTCATTTCAACCGCAACAGAGCCGCGAGCATTAGCGACCGGTCATTAAAAATCTTATCGCCGCAGGCGATTCCGCAAATCTTCAATTTTCAATCTTCATTCTTCATTCTTCTATTTCGCCCCCGCCATTTGCCTTCGTTTTCTCTGATTGATAGTTCTTACAGGCATGCATTGCGTTTGATTTATATCGCTTGCGACCTTAACCGCGTCAACTGCGTTTTCCGCGAAAAGGTCTGCTCCAATTTCTTCCCAAAGTCCCTCTGCTCGGCCAAACACGCCGCCCGACAGCATTATTTTCATTGTGGGATGAGCGTTCACTTCTCTTATCCGGTCAATTATACTGCGTATCTCAGGAGTTTCGCTCGGCTCTGAGCCGTATATCACAAGAACATCCGGGCCAAACTGATTAACATAAGTAAGTATATCGTCGTTAGTCATACCGCCGCCGAGAAACCTCACATCCCATCCGGAGCTTTCAAACATATCTGCTATCATTTGGCCGCCAAGTTCGCCGGTTTCGCGAAGAGAACTGCAAACAGTCACTTTTTTGTCTATCTGACTCTGACGGGGAAGTTTGTTCTGGAGCTGGTCAACAATCGTACGATTAATCCTTGTGGCCAAATGCTCCTGTGCCGCTGTTATCCTGTCGGCACGGTGAAGCTTGTCGATTTCAACCATAACTGGCCAGATTACATCGCAGTACACGCCGGTGATTAAGGCGTTGTTTTGATGAAGGACGCCCTCAATAATCGTCCTGCAATGCCTTCTGTCGCCGGTCAATAACGCTTCAAGATACTTTTCCATTAATACTTCGCTAATCATTTTTTTGTCTCCAATTCCATTTTTTGAACCAATTTTGCCTGTTTTTTCGAATTCCAAAATCCATTGCCGACTAAATTCTGCTTATCTCGTAGGGTGGGCTCGCCTGTCCTGAGCTTGCCTGCGGTGAGCACCGTCGAACAGTCGAAGGGGTAGCCCACGCGGTTTTTCTTTGGCGAAGACGGATGCCGATTCCACAAATTTTCAATCTTCATTTTTCAATTTTCAATTATGTTAAATTGGGTAATCTATAATCAATATCGGAGAGTGGCTTTGAAAAACTTTAGTTAAAATAGGTAATTTTGGGGATTTTGGTAAAATTCTTGAAAAACACGGATTTTTACGAGTTTTCGAGAAGTTTTGGAAACAATTATCAGCAATAAAGTCGATTTTTATTCTTCACCCAAAGCCTTCGGGCTATATTACAAAAATCTGACACAGGCCGGTTTGGGAATGGATATCTTGCATCCTGTAGGTTCGAGTGTGCCGGTTTTAACATTTATTCTGAAGACGACGATTGAATTGCTGTCTTGATTGGCTACAAGGCAGAATGTTCCTGTCGGGTCAATGCAGAAATTTCTTGGCGTTTTGATGTCGGCAATTTCATATTCGATGAAAGTTAATTTTCCTGTACCAGCGTTGATTTTGTATGCGGCAATACTGTCGTGTCCGCGATTTGAACCGTAAAGAAATTTCCCATTCGGATGAACGCATATTTCGGCGGGATAATTAGAGCCGTTGTAATCTTCAGGAATGGTTTTTATAATCTGAATTTCTGTGAGATTGCCCGATTGCGAATTATACGAAAATGCGGTTATTGTAGAATCAAGTTCATTGATGACGTAGGCGAACTTTCCAGATGGATGAAATGTAAAATGACGGGGGCCTGCGCCGGGCTTGAGTTTTACAAATGGGGGATTATTCGGGCTTATGCTTCCTGTTTTCGGATTTGATTTATAAATCATTATCTTATCGGTTCCAAGGTCTGCTGCGAAAATAAAACGCCCGTCAGGACTGGAATTAATTGAATGAGCGTGCGGGCTTTGCTGCCGATTAGGGTTCACGCTGAAACCTTCATACTGAAAAAAGCATAAAGGTTCTGCCAGCTTGCCATTCGCCCTGATAGAAATATCAGAAATACTGCCGCTTGTATAATTGGCGACAAACAGATTTTTCCCGGTATGGCTGATGCTTAGATGACAGGGATTGATGCCGTTTGATTGCTGGTGATTTAGATATTTAAGCTCTCCGGTTTTACGATTGACTGCGAATGAATTCACATAACCTGTGCCGTTCGATTCACTGATGGAATAGAGGAAACGACGGCTTGGATGTATTTGAAGAAATGATGGGTTGTCTGCTTCGGCGGCAAGTACCGCATCGGAAAGTTGCCCAGTCTCAAGGTCAAGGGTGCTGCGGTATATCCCTTTGCCGGTATTCTTGCCTTCGGTATAAGTCCCAACATATAAATGAAACGATTTAGCTGAAGCCGTAGATATGGTCATAATAAAAAATGCTGTTATAGTAAAAAATTTCATTCTTATAACCTTATGCGTATCTCTAAAAAATGCGTAAATCAGAGCCCAAGCGACAGCGCAGGGGGTTTTCTTTAGCCCCCTGGCCTGCCAGGGGGTTCTTTTTAATCCGCCGCCCACTGTCATTTCGACTTTTCCTTGTCATTTCGACCCCCGCAGCTTCTTGCCGAGTAGGTCTATGACGAAGCAAGAGCGGGGGGAGAAATCTTTTTTAATTCCTTACTTCCATTATTCATTTTGTTTCAGAGCCCAAGCGACAGCGCAGGGGGTTCTGGTTAGCCCCCGGCTTTATGCCGGGGGTTCAGTTTTTCTGTCATTCCCGCGCAGGCGGGAATCCAGTTTTAAATTTTGGTCATTTGATATTGTTTCGGATTTCGATATTAAAATTTAGAAATTTTCAATCTTAAATCTTCAGGCAACCTCTAAAAATACGTAAATTCAGAGCCGCGCGACCGGTCAAAAAGTTTATTATGTTTGATTGTCAATTTTTAAAGGTTGCCTTTAAATTAAGCCGTAGATGAATGGACGAAAAAATTAAAAAAAACGAGCAGTTGTGCCCGGTGAAGAAACACTAACTGCTCGCAGGAGGAGGAAGAAGAAGATTACATTATTTAATTATACTATATAATCGGCTGCTTGTTCATAATTTCATTAGAAATTTTATTAAAAAAATGAAAAGAAAAAACCTTTTTTTTATTTTTTTGCAAAATTCCCGTTAAAACAGGCAATTTAAGACTGGACAAAACCGCACAAGTATTATATACTCTTATGGCAAAAGAAGTTATAATGCAAAAAATTAATGTTAATTTAGCTAAAAAACCGAAATAACTGGGGTATAAAGAGATATTTTTATAACAAAAAACCTGTTAAAAGATAATTGCAGACAGAATATATGTGATTTTTTTTAGAATCTTATGGCAGCAGAAAAGAAAACATCAGACATAGATGCCTCGCCGATTGAGACGGTTGAACCTATCGGCAAGCGGATTCTCATCCGTAAGGACGAGGATAAAAAAGAAACAAAGGGTGGAATAAAACTGCCCGACAACATCGAAATTCCAACCATCACCGGCAGAATCGTCGCAGTCTCCGCTGAAGTGGAAAATACGCCCGAACTTCCTCTGAAAAAATACGACAAGGTGCTTTTCAATCCCAAAGGGGCAATTCCTGTCGATTTCGAAGGCGATAATCGCCTGTTCGTAGTCGAAGTCGAAAATATCGTCGCCGTATTCAGAAAATCATAACAGGCTGAATATCCCGATTGTTATTCACTCACATTGTTCGGCTCATTACTATCCTGAACGACGACAGCGGCAGGATGCTGCATTTCTATTCTTTTCCGAAGCGACATTGAATTTATAAACAGCATAACGCCAACCACAGTCAACAGAAAAGTCATACCTGTCGCAGAAGTGGCTATGCCGGTAATTGCGAAGCCTTTGCCTTTTACTGTTCCGCCTGATTTGCCGATTTTGTTCATCCCCGCAATGCCGAGAACAAGCCCGACGACCCACACGATAAAAGCTATGGAACCAAAGACAAGACTAAGAATCCACGCAACG
Source organism: Phycisphaerae bacterium (assembly GCA_041661665.1). GTDB lineage: Bacteria > Planctomycetota > Phycisphaerae > Sedimentisphaerales > UBA12454 > GWC2-45-44. The sequence goes on from JBAZTW010000024.1 coordinate 4,055, forward strand.
AGAACTATCGACTCGAAAACAAGCCCGAATATCGACGTAACGACAAAGATGCCGAATATTGAAAAGCCGGTAATGCCGAGAATTGTCGACGTTATCGCCCTGACGCTGGTACGCGTTGGTGTAGTGCGAATAAAAACGCCCCCGCAGTCCTGACACATCGTCGCGTTTTCAAGATTATCGAATCCGCATTTTGGGCAATGCATAAAAGCCTCCATAAAAAAATCGAAAATCAAAATGCAAAAATCAAAAGTAAGGATGTCATCGCAGCTTTGCTGCGATTCCACAATTTTTATTTTTTATATTTTATCTTTTATATTCTACAACATCCGGCTTAACAAAACAATAGCCGATTGTTCATTATTTACTCTTTAAAAAATCCTGTATTTCCGTCAGCAGATTTATCGCCTGAATCGGCGTTAGATTGTTGACATCGAGACTCTTTAAGCGGTCTAAAGCGTCTTTTTGCTTTTGGTCGAAAAGCGACTCTGCCTGTGCCTGTTTTGTTCGCAGTTTGGTTAACTTTTCGCCGTCAGCCTCTTTTTGGAATGTATTTTCCAAATCGTCGAGAATTTCCTTACTGCGTTCTGTGATGGATTTTGGAATCCCGGCAAGCTTGGCGACGTGTATGCCATAGCTTTTGTCCGTGCCGCCGGGGACGATTTTGTGCAGAAAAACGACTTCGTCCATCCACTCGCGCACAGCCACGTTGCAATTTTTAACATTCACCAGCAAATCCGCCAGAGCGGTCAGCTCGTGATAATGCGTCGCGAAAAGCGTTCTGCATTTTATTTTGTTTGCGATGTGTTCGGTAATCGCCCAGGCCAGCGAAAGGCCATCATAGGTGCTTGTGCCTCTGCCGACTTCGTCGAGAATGACGAGAGATTTTTCGGTGGCGTTGTTGATGATGTTGGCTGTCTCGGTCATTTCGACCATAAAGGTTGACTGGCCTCTGATTAGTTCATCGGATGCGCCGACACGGGTGAAAATTCTGTCAGCGATTCCGATTGTCGCCTGTTTTGCGGGAATAAAACTTCCCGTCTGCGCGAGCAGAACGAGCAGAGCGGTCTGTCTAATATATGTGCTTTTGCCGCTCATATTCGGGCCGGTGATAATCACTACATCGCCGCTATCAACGCCAAGTTCGACATCGTTAGGCACAAATTCGTTTGCGAGCATTTCAGCAAGCACGGGATGTTTGCCGTCGATGATTATAAGCTCCGTGCCATTGGTAATTTTCGGCCTGGTATAATTTCTGGCAGCGGCAACAGAGCCAAGGCCGCAAAGACAATCGCAGGCGGCAATAACATCGGCAAGAGCCATAATCCTGTCGATACAGCCTGCGCATTGCTGACGAACCTGTTCAAAAATCCGCTGCTCAAGCTCGAGCGATTTTTCGCCGGCGGTTAAAATCTTTTCCTCATATTTTTTCAGTTCATCGGTAATGTATCGCTCGGCATTTTTAACCGTCTGCTTGCGAACATAATCGGCGGGCGTTTTATTCGCGTTTGAATGATTTATTTCGATATAATAGCCGAAAACATTATTGAATCCGATTTTCAGATTCGCGATGCCCGTGCGTTCTATTTCCTTCTGCTGATATTGAGCAAGGAAAGTTCGCGCATCCTTTGAAATGCCTCGAAGCTCGTCAAGCTCAGCGTTGAAACCGGTTTTTATCACCCCACCATCACGCAGATGCGTCGGGCTTTGGGGCTCAATCGCGGATTCGAGAACAGCCGCCAATTCAGGCATACAATCGCAGCCTGCGGCAAGTTTAACTAAAAGAGGCGACTTAAAATCGGAAAGAAAAATTTTGAATGGCTCGGTTTTTTTCAAGCTCTGCCAAAGTGCGAACAAATCTCGCGGCCCCGCACGCAGCGTACTTATACGACCGACAATTCTTTCAAGGTCTGCGTAATTTTTCAATATGCCCCGAAGCTGTTCAAGCACGGATTTTTTTTCGAGCAGTTCCGCAATCGCATCCTGTCTCTGCTCAATCGCCCCGACATCGAACAACGGCATACAAAGCCAATATCGAAACATTCGTGCGCCCATACCTGTCAGAGTTTTATCAACGCTCTCGACAAGCGAGCCTTTTTGCGTCCCTGCCCGAATCGTCGAAAGAACCTCCAGACTTCGCAATGTTGTCTGGTCGATTTGCAGAAATTTTTTCTGCTCAACAATTTTTATAGTCGTGATGTGGGCAAGCGCGGTCTTCTGCGTTTCCTTTAGATATTCAATTATCGCGCCGGCAGAACTGATAACCGGACTGTCGTCTTTTATGCCGAAGCCTTCGAGCGTCTTTACGCCGAAATGCTCCAAAAGCCGCTTCTGTGCATCGTAAGGCTCGAAATACCACGCAGGCCGAAATGTTATCACCGCACCGGCCAGTTGCTCAAGCTGTGTCGCGAGTTTTTTTACTTCCGCGCCGAAAAGTTCGCCTCGTGTCTCCGGCAAAACACATTCGGCAGGAGCGATTCGCAAAATTTCATCGACGACCGCGCTTTCAGGAACAACACGGGAGAAAAAATGCCCCGTCGAAATATCAACCCAGCTTAGCGCAGCGTTTTTTGAATTCAAACTCACCGCGCAAAGAAAATTATCGAGCTTTTCATCGAGCAGATGAGCATCGGTAAGCGTGCCGGGCGTAATGATTCGTACGACATCGCGCTTGACAACGCCTTTGGCCTGTTTGGGGTCTTCAACCTGTTCGCAGACCGCGACTCGATAACCCGCCTTAATCATTTTTTTCAAATACGCGTCAATCGCGTGATAAGGCACACCTGCAAGCGGAACCGGATTTTCGCCTTTGCTTCTGCTGGTCAGCGTCAATCCGCAGACCTGCGAGCAGATTTGAGCGTCTTTGTAAAACGTCTCGTAAAAATCCCCCATTCGGAAAAACAGTATGCAGTCCGGGTGCAGTTGTTTGTAGTGATGAAACTGCTTCATCGCCGGCGTTATTTTGTCCTGCTGTATTGTCATAGACCGGCATTATACCCTAAAATCGTCATTTAGCAATTTCGTAATCAATTGCTGTATCCGCTTTATTTCATCAGCAGTTACGATTTGTTCCAATATCTTCTTCTGCCTGTCGGTAAAGCAGACGGTTTTTTTGATGTCGAAATCGTCAACGCCGAGTTTATGCTCTATTGCCGCGATGAGTTCCTGAACACCGCTGCCGGTTTTTGCACTGATTGCCAAACCTTTATTCGATACATCACCTGCCAAATCGCACTTATTATAAACTACAAGTTCGTTTAATCGCCGTTCAGAGCCCAAGCGACAGCGCAGGGAGTTGTAGGGTGGGCTCTTAGCCCACGCGGTATTATCCACAACAAACAAAACCAAATCAGAATTCTCAATCAGTTCTTTCGACAACGCCTGCGACTGCGCATCAATTGTGTTTTGAGCGATTAAATTTTCATCAAGGCCTGCGGTATCAAAAAATTCCGCCGCGATTTTTTTGAGTTTGATTTTCGCATTTAGCCAATCCCTTGTCGTGCCTGCGATGTCGCTTACGAGCGCTTTTTCCCTGCCGCAGAGATAATTAAATAACGTGCTTTTGCCGCTGTTTGGAGCGCCCGCTATAACGATTTTTGCGCCTGTTATAAAATAGCCCGCTGTTTTACTGTCCGCCAAAACCTGTTTGGCCTGTTTTTTAATATCCTCAATCTCGCCGATTTTAAGCCAGTTATTGGCCAAAGCGTGAAGCCCCGCCTTTGCCTGTTCAGCGATTATTTTTGCGCCGTCCAAAGTCGCCGCTTCCGCCCCTGCAATGTCAGCTTCAATCGCAATAGCATTATCGCCGAATTTTTCTCTGCCGAGAAAAATCATTATTTCGTTTGGCTCGATAATTTGAACATTATGCTTTTGCAGAAGAGCGAGAATGTTTTCGACGATTAGCGGATTGCCGTGGCAGTTTATACTGAAGCTGTTTTCGCTTTCACAGCCTATTACAACTTCGTCGATATTTTTTTGATTATCCACGATAAACCCATATAAAATTGAACCTGCGATAAATGGAACTGTAGGGGCAGACCTGTGTGTCTGCCCAAAAGGTTTGAAAATGGTTTTTAAAATTTCCTCTGCCCCGACCCCGGCAACTTGTATGCTCGAAATCGCCGCCGCAGTCCTCGCCGTGGTTAGCCCTGCCATCACTATGGCAGGGTTTGGAATAAATGAGCGGTCTTCCAAATTATGCCTTATCCTCGATATACTTTTTATATGTAAGCACAATGCCCTTTACAGCCAAATCGCTTACAAATGAATCGGCAAAATCGCAGCTCTCTTTGATAATCGGCATACCCCCGCCGGTTATAACCGTCTGCGGCCAGGTGCCGATATGCTCGGAATAAAGCCTTGTAATAGTCTCAAGAGCGCCGATTGCCGAGTAGTACAGGCCGTTGTTTATCGCTTCAGTTGTATTTCTGCCGAATGGCTTTTGTGGTGTTTGCACTTTTTCCAATTTAGGCAGAGTCGGAGCGAATCGGTTCAGCGCATCAGCGCAGGCCTCGAAGCCCGGCAGAATCGTCCCGCCGAGAAACACGCCCTTTTCGCTTACAAGGTCTATCGTTACCGCTGTCCCGAAATCGGCAACCACAACCGCGTTTTCGACAACGCTGTAAGCCGCATAAGCGCACATAATCCGGTCAACGCCGACTTTCCGAGGCTCATCGACATCGAGCTCCATCGGCAGCGGAACATCTTTGCCTATTCCTATTTCAAGAATTTTTTCGTTGAGCTGTTCTTTGAAAATCCGCCTGACGTTTTCTGTCCACTCCGATTTAACGCTCGCGACGACAATTACGCCATCACGTTTGGTTTTGTCTTTAGCCGATTTTGAAACCGGGATTTTCCCCCAGAATTTTTTGAAAATCTCGGCAAGTTTCGCCGAATCCCCGCCTGTGGTGAGCGAACCTGCCCTGAGCGAAGTCGAAGGGGTCGAACCGCCGGACGTTTTTTCTATGCCGCTCTCGATATCATCAATAAAAAGAGCCGTCGTTATATTTGTATTACCTATATCAATAGCGATTATATTCATCCCGTTAGGCCTCACTTATTCTGCAAATTTGTTTAATGTACATAAACTACCTTATCCTTCACAACTTAAAAATATGGAATATTATTAAAGAGGTCTAACGGGATTCCTTCCATCGTTCAGACCTTCCTTTATGCTGGACTCAAAACTTTCCTTACTTCCCTGCTTCTCGACTTCCTGCTTCTGCTGTTCCTTATCTTCCCGAACAAACTCGTATAACGCCTCGCAAAGCTCTTTAATGCCCTGACCTGCCACTGCGGAAATTGTGAAAACTTTGGTCTTTAACTGTTTTGTAGGGTGGGCTTTAGCCCACGCAGTTATCTGCGTCTTCAATTTTTTAACAATTTTGCCATCGGGGTCAATATCTATTTTATTTATTACGATTACTTCCCGTTTTTTGCCGAGTTCTTTGCTGTAGCTGAGCAATTCTTTTCGGATTTTTTTATAATTATCGAGCGGCTTGCTGCCGTCAATGGGCATACAATCGAGAATATGAACGATTATTCGCGTGCGTTCGATGTGTTTCAAAAAATCGATGCCGAGGCCTGCGCCTTTATGCGCGCCTTCAATCAGGCCCGGCAAATCAGCAACGACAAATCTTCTCTCTTCGTCTAATTCGACGATTCCGAGCATCGGCTCAAGCGTCGTGAACGGATAACTCGCGACTTTAGGCCTGGCTTTTGAGCAGCGCGAAAGCAGCGTACTTTTGCCTGCGTTGGGCATTCCGACAAGGCCGATATCGGCAATCAATTTCAAAACAAGTTTGAGCTTTCGCTCCTTGCCTTCTCTGCCCAATTGAGCGCGACGCGGAGTCTGATTCGTGGAAGTTGCGAATTTCCTGTTGCCCTTGCCGCCGATTCCGCCGCGACAGATTTTAATTTTCATACCCGGCTCGTTCAGGTCGATGAGCAGCAAATCGTCCAGGTCGGTATCAAAAACCTGCGTGCCGACCGGAACGGGAATAACTAAATCCTTGCCATCCAGGCCGTATCGGTTTGCGCCGCTGCCGGGATGGCCGTTTTCCGCAGCCCAAAGCGCCCTGCCCGCGAAATCCAAAAGCGTATTCACGTCAGGAGAAGTCTCGAAATAGACATCGCCGCCGTCGCCGCCATCGCCGCCGTCGGGGCCGCCGTGGGGAATATATTTTTCCCGCCGAAAGGCGATGCATCCGTGTCCGCCGTTGCCGGCTTTAACCGTGATTTTTACTTCATCTATAAACATTTTAGGGATTAGGGTATAGACTTTAGGATATAAAATAAACAAAAAAAGGATGGCAAGGCGCCATCCTTAGTTTAATTCTGTCTCGAATGGAGATTAGGCTTCGATGTGCACTTTTGTGCCCCTGAAACATACAACACCGTCTTTTAGAGCGAAAAGCGTGAAATCTCTGCCGATTCCGACATTGAAGCCGGGATGAAATTTCGTGCCTTTTTGACGTACAATAATTGCGCCGGTCTTGGCGATTTCACCGCCGAAAAGCTTAACGCCCCGATATTTTGGATTACTGTCTCGACCGTTTCGGCTCGAGCCTTGTCCTTTCTTATGTGCCATGTAACTACCTTTTAAAAAAGAGGTTAGCGATTTTCAGAACCATACAAAACGGTTAATTATACATATCCAAAACCGTTTGTCCAGAAAAATTTCCCACACCCAAAAATAAGCCAAAATACCAGTCCTGTTTCATTTAGCCCCCTGGCCTGCCAGGGGGTTCTTTTTAATCCTCCGCCCCCTGTCATTCCTCGAAGACCCCTTTGGGGAGCGCAAGCGGGAATCCATAATTTCCATCCGCCGCCCACTGTCATTTCGACCTTTTCTTGTCATTTCGACGCGCAGCGGAGAAATCCGGCGAAGCCGTCCTGAGCGAAGTCGAAGGATCTAAAAAATCTCATCGGCCGTCAGGCCGATTCCTTAAATCTTCCCTTCGGCAAGCTCAGGGCGTGAGCCTGTCGAACGCAATCTTCATTTTTCATTTTTATCCGCGAAATCCGTGGTTGCATTCATCTACTTCAGCGGCATAATGCCTTTAGCCACCGCATCAATAAAATCTTTCGGATACGGGAAAAACGCGTCTTCAATTTCGTCAGGCGGAGTAATCCAGTTCTTCGCGCCAAGCACTACCGGCGGAGCATCAAGCTCATCAAACGCCATCTGCGTAATATGTGATGCCATCGTATGCAGATAACTTCCGCGCTCGCATGCATCAGAAGCCAACAATATCTTGTGCGTCTTCTTCACGGAATTAAGAACTTTTTCATAATTGAATGGCACAAGACTTCGCCCGTCAATTATTTCACACGACACGCCGTGCTTGCTTTCCAATTCCTTTGCCGCCGTTATCGCTCTGTATAAAGTCGAGCCGATTGTCAATATCGTCAGGTCTTTTCCTTCTTTGCGAATCGCAGGCTCGCCGAACGCTACTTCATAAGCCCCTGCCGGAACGCCGCCTGCAGCAAATTCTTCAGCCATTCCGTACAGTCGCTGACTTTCAAAAAATATAACAGGGTCAGTCCCGCTCAATGCGGTGTACATCATACCCTTGGCATCGTAAGGTGTTACAGGGAACACAACTTTCAAGCCCGGAATATGCGTGCAAATCGATGTCCAGTCCTGACTGTGCTGCGCGCCGTATTTGCTGCCGACCGAAACACGAACAACCACTGGCATCTTTAAAAGTCCGCCGCTCATCGACTGCCACTTGGATAATTGATTGAAAAGCTCATCGCCCGCTCTGCCCATAAAATCGCAATACATCAGCTCAACCAAAGCGCGACCGCCCTCAAGACCATATCCAACCGCGCTTCCGATAATCGCGCCTTCTGAAATAGGCGAATTAAACAATCGATGATAAGGCAATGCCTCCGTCAATCCGCGATAAACCGCAAACGCTCCGCCCCAGTCGCGATTCTCTTCGCCATAAGCAATCAGTGTCGGGTCGGTATAGAACCCGTCAAGCACCGCTTCAAAAATCGCGTCCTTTATGCCTACACAGCGGGTATCTTTAAGTCTTTCGCCGTTTTCAAAAGCGCTTCTGCTTTTGCCAATCAGACCTTTAACTCGCGGATTTTCTTCTTTGGTTATAAGCGTCTCAGGCTTTCTGCTCGTATCCATCGACACAATTTTCTGCTCCGAGAACATCGTCCTGTCCAAAAGGCAATTCGGCTTCTTCAAATCAGCCCTCGGCGAAATCGTCAAATCAGCCGCTTTCCTGCACGCCTTCGTAATCAAACCTTCAATCTTTTTATGAATGCCGGCTATTACATCCTGCCCGCAAACCTTCGCCTCAACCAAACTCTTTGCGAACGCCTCAATCGGGTCATGCTTCTTCCAGGCATCCAGTTCTTCCTTTTCACGATAACTGTTCTGGTCGCTTGGTGAATGCCCGCTGTAACGATATGTAATAGTATCCATCAGCACAGGACCATCGCCCTTTGCCAAAATTTCTTTCTTGCGAATTATCGCATCTGCTACCGCTAAAGGATTATACCCATCAACTCTTTCAGTATGCATCTGCTGCGGATTTATGCCTGCGCCAAGACGAGCTAAAACTTCAAAGCCCATCGTCTCGCCGTTTGGCTGGCCGCCCATCCCGTAAAAATTATTTACAAAATTGATAATCAGCGACAGGCCGCCTCTATAAGGCTTTTCCCACAGCTTCTTATATTGGTCCATCGCAGCTAAGCAAATGCCTTCCCATACGGGCCCGCACGCGCTTGATGCGTCGCCGATGTTGGCAATTACGATACCGCTCTTCTGATTTACTTTTTTATAAATCGCCGCGCCGACCGATATATCGCCGCTGCCGCCCACAATTGCGTTATTCGGATAAACTCCGAAAGGCGGGAAAAACGCGTGCATCGAACCGCCCATGCCCTTGTTAAAACCTGCTTCTCTGCCGAATATCTCCGCCAGTGTACCGTAAAGCAGGAAATCAATTGCCAAATCCTTAACGCTTCCTTCCGCGTCTTTCTCGACGATGCGAAGACAATCGCCGTTGAAATAATTTTTCATTATCTCCATCAGTGTCTTGTCATCTAATTTATGTATCGCTGAAAGTCCCTTGGATAAAATTTCGCTGTGACTCCTGTGGCTGCCGTAAATATGGTCGTCGATATTAAGATGATACGCCTGTCCGACCGCCGATGCTTCCTGACCGATGGACAAATGCGCTGGGCCGTTATGAGAATACGTTATCCCGTTATATGCGCTGCGGAGTTTGATTTCGTTGAGCATATTTTCAAACGTCCTGCAAACAGTCATATCACGCTGTATTCTGATAAGGTCGTCTGCGCTGTATCGTTTAAGTTCTTCTTTAATGGTCTTTCCGTACTGATTGACTGGTATTGGCTGAAATTTTATAAAATCAGCTTTCCGTACACTTTCCGGACATACAAACTGTGACTTTGGCATTTTTACTTCACTTTCTTTCTAAAAAAATTAATCTTTATATTCCATATTTTTTACTTAGCCCCCGGCTTTATGCCGGGGGTTCGTGCTTAGCCCCCGCACCTGTGCCGGGGGTTCGTGTTTAGCCCCCGCACCTGTGGCGGGGGTTCGTGGTTAGCCCCCGCACCTGTGGCGGGGGTTCGTGGTTAGCCCCGGCAATACTTTGCCGGGGTCATAAAATCTCATCGGCAAAGCCGATTCCACATTCTGTCTTCTGTATTCTATATTCTTTTTTTCTTTACTTCCCTGCTTCCTTACTTCCCTTCAACTATCCCTATTTCCTCCGGCGTTAATCCGTACAATTCATAAACCAATTTATCTATCCTGTCATCCGTCGCCGCTATCTGACGCTCAATCCGCGTCTTCTCTTCAGGATTCTTTATCCGCGCAATCCGCGTAATCAGCGTTTAAATAAATCCAAATCTCATCGGCCACCCGTCCTCCGTAGTCTGCCGCAGCAGACGAAGGATGGATTGCCGATTCCACCTTCTACCTCCTATCTTCTATCTTCTACCTTCTACCTTCTATCCCTATTCCGGGTACACCAATTTAATATTATACTTATCAAAGAACTTGCACCATTCAGCCGCTGGCCTTTTTTCCGTTATAATCGTTGATATCGAACGTATGCTCGTAGTCTTATACAGCGCAGGCTTGTCGAATTTACTGCTGTCTGCAAGCAGGATTGCCCGTTTGCTGTTCTTTACCGCCAGCCCGAAAATACTTGCGCTCTCGACGTCTATCGAGGTGAACCCGAAATCTCTGCTCATCCCGTCTGTGCCGACAAATACCGTATATCCTCTCAGCCTGTCGAGGGTTTGATACGCTATAGGCCCTATGCAGTCCATCCTGTCGGGCCGGTACTTGCCGCCAAGCATAAGAACATTCAGCCCCGGTGCGTTGAGCTCTTCTGCGATTCGAACTGAATTCACGATAATTGAAACGGATTTTTTTGCCCGCAGATATTGTGTCATTTCAAAACACGTTGTGCCGGAGTCTAAAAATATCTGGTCGCCGTCTTTTACCATCTCTGCCGCAAGCTGGGCTATCGTCTTTTTCGCCTCGACATTCCGCTGTGATTTGGAAATGAACGAATAGTCCGAATTTTTTGCAAGAAACGCGCCGCCGTGAGCAACATCCAGCAGCCCTTCTTCAGAGATTGCCTGAATATCCCGGCGTACCGTCGCATCGCAAACGCCAAGTTCCTTAGCCATTTCTGTTACCGACACAAAACCATTCTTAATGGCCGCCGATATTATTTTTTCTTTTCTTTCTTTTATATTCAGAAGCATAAAGCATCTCTTTCGTTTTCTCTACCGCCAGTTCCCTGTCATTTCGACCTTTCCTTTGTCATTTCGACCCCCGCAGCGGGGGGAGAAATCTTTTTAAATTCCTTACTTCCACTATTCACTTTGTTTCAGAGCCCCAAGCGTAAGCGCGGGGTCATTTGTTCAGAGCCCAAGCGACAGCGCAGGGTGTTTTACTTAGCCCCCTGGCCTGCCAGGGGGTTCTTTTTAATCCGCCGCCCGCTGTCATTTCGACCGACCTGTGGTGAGCGAAGTCGAACCAAGGGAGAAATCTTTTTAAATTCCTTATTTCCACTATTCACTTTGTTTCAGAGCCCCAAGCGTAAGCGCGGGGTCATTTGTTCAGAGCCCAAGCGACAGCGCAGGGTGTTTTATTCAGAGCCCCAAGCGTAAGCGCGGGGTCATAAAATTCCCATCGCCATCGGCGATTCCACCAATCTTCAATCTTCACTTTTCAATTTTCATTCTTTATCCGCGTAATCCGCGTAATCAGCGTTTCCGGTTTCTTCGTGCCTTTGCCTGTCCCGCCATAGCTTTTGGCAAAGACGGAAGCGCAGGGTGTTTTATTCAGAGCCCCAAGCGTAAGCGCGGGGTCATAAAATCCATCGCCATCGGCGATTCCACCAATCTTCAATCTTCACTTTTCAATTTTCATTCTTCAATCCGCCGAAGCCGATTCCACATTCTGACTTCTGTCTTCTGTATTCTACATTCTATATTCTTTTTTTGCTGATAACTGATAACCGATAACTGAATTACTGTTCTTCCACTATCCCTATTTCCTCCGGCGTTAAATCGTACAACTCATAAACCAATTTATCAATCTTACTTTCAAGCTCGCTTGTATCCGCCTTAGGGGCTCTCTTTTTAACGGTTAATATCTTATCAACCAACTCGACAAATGGCTTCTGCAATTCTCCAGAAACTTTCATCAAAGGAATCTGAGACAATGGCTCTGCGTCAACCTGAAAATTATTCCCTTGTTTCTTGCCTTTATGGTCTAACCAGAATTTTACTAATTTGCTATTCAGTAAAGCGGTTAAATACTTCGTATTTACTTCCTCGGTTTTTATTACATAAAAAGCAGCCGAAACATAACAGGGAAAATTTGTATAGGTAAAAACTGGTTCTTTAGGACTTTTACGAATAACCATTATCTTTTCACCGTTGAAAAAATCTTCTTTTCTTGCACGGTGCAGACCATATGGCTTATTGTCGGATGTTATCACTTTAACAAATTTGTCTAAATGCCGCTGTATTGCGGGATAAGGCTTTATAATTTCAATCTTTTTGAAATCAGAAGTTGTATAAATTATCCATTCTTCATTTTCGTTGTTTGCCCAATATTTATGCAACTGCTTACTTGTATAATAAGGTTTTATTAAATCATCAACCTCTTTCTTTGTCAGTTTTAACTGTTCAAGCTCTTTATGTGCCAATGCAAAAATGCCTTGTCCAATTCTGAATTCATTCCCAGCTTTTTCTAACATTTTTTTTGCAACTCTGTCATGATGGGAATGTATGCCATTTATAAGCTCTCTTTTACTTAGCATAAAATTCGAGTTCTCTTTTATCTTTGACAGCACCACATCTGCTTGTTTATCAGAAAAAGTAAAAGATTGGTCTATCATATCGTTCCGGTTGAATCGCGCGCTTATTCCTAAGACTTTTGCCGTGTTAATTTTGTCTCTATCGCATAAAATATCAATCGGCTTGAAATTATCTTCTGAGTTAATGACTTTTCTATAATCAAAATTATACTTGTCAGAATTTGGGTCTTTTTTCAGCATCAATATCATTGTTTGTATTGAGGCTTCGCCAAACACCATAAAATCATTAAAATCTATCAATTTCAGAATTTTGCTGAAGCGGGTAATCTTATTTCGCAGCCTCATAGCTCCATAATTAGTCCCCCAGTTGTTTGTTGCGATAAAACAGAAATGAGCGTTGTCTTTTAGCAGGTCTAAGCCAAGTCCGCAGAATAAATACCAAATATCCATTTTGCCGCGATAAACCTCTAAATCCCGCAAACCGTCAAAAACAGTTTTATCGTCATTTTCTTTAATGTATGGCGGATTGCCTATTATAATATCGAAGCCTGTGAACTTGGAAGTCTCATCCTCAAGAACTTCCGGAAATTCAAATCTCCATTCTAAGGCAGCTTGTTTTATTTTTTCGACCTCATTCTTTTTCACTTCTGCCGTCAATTTGTCAATTTTCATCTTTTTTAAGGATAGCTTTTTCTCTCTCGATTTCTTTTCCTCCGCCGATTCATCAAATAATTTAGGGGTAAGCAATTCTCTGTATTCTTTCGATAACTTGCCAAGTTCTTTCAGTTTCGGGCTTTCATAAAGAGGACTTGCCTGAAACTTCTTTTTCACATTATCAATAAAACTCCGCATCTTATTTCTGACTTCCTTGTCATTCGCGCGCTTGTATAGCGATACGCTGTCCTTGTATCGCCTTAGATTTATATCGCCGTCAAAAATCATTCTTATGTCGCTATTGATGGGCAAAAAGCTTATCAGCGAGTTCCCGCATTTTATATTTATATCGATATTCGGAAGCGTCTCAAGCTCGCTGTCGTCTTTATAATATGCGTTTTTCAAAAGCTCAATCCACAGCCGCAATCGGCAGATATTTACCGAGTTCTGGTTTATATCTACGCCAAATAGACAGTTCTCAATTATTGTCTGCTTTTCGTGAAAAAGCATTTTTTGAATTCTTTTGGCCTCTCTGTTTTCCGGCTCGTATCTAAAAAAATCGCCATTATTATCAAGAATTACAAGTTCGTCATTCTCGACATCAACTAAATAATCTCGCAGCGGTTTGCCGCTATCGTCCATAAGAATTCCAAGCTCTGCTTTGATTGCAATAATCTCGTTGAGCGCGGAAACAAGAAAATGCCCGCTGCCTACCGCAGGGTCGCATATTCTTAATGAATTGATAATCTGGTTATACTTATCAAGGTCAGCCTTCTTATAAATACCGGCGGTATAATTTTTCAACTCCCCAAAATTAGCGCTGTTAAAATCTGTTTGCTCCCTGAACTTCTGCATAACAGCTCTGCGGATTGTCTCCCTGCACATATACATTGTGATAAATCCAGGCGTAAAAAATGAGCCGTCTTTATAACCGTTTATTTTCTCAAATATCAAGCCGAGCACAGATGCGTTTATCAGCGTCTTGTTTTCTTCCGCTATCTCTTCTTTGCCCTCTGACGAAAAATCATAAGCGTCTAAAAAATTAAAAATGTACTCCAGCGTATTAATCTTTTCGTTATTACTTTTTACCGCTGTCTTTTTATATAGTGGCAAACTTGTATCGTCCGGCAGATTGCCTATGAAAATCGTTTGCTTCTCAAGCTCTGTTGGCTCAAATAACGAACTGTTCAGGTACGGCACGTTTGGAAACTTTTTCTGCGATGTTTTCCCTCTGTTTTTCGCCTCGACCGCCAGTACCTGAAAGAACAAAGTATTTAGGTCATCATAGCCTGATATTTTTTCTTTATTGATAAAAATATAATCCTTGCTCTTTTGATGATAACCTACAATCTGTGATTCCAAAAGTTTAAGAAAAAGTATTCTGTTCACCCACGTTATAGCAAGCTCTAATGCGATATTAAAAAGCTGTTCTTCCTGATTTTCGCCAAACTGCCGAATATCTTTTATTTGTGAGAGCTTGTCAGAAAATTTAATTTGTGTTATTGCCGCCTCAATAAGCGAAGCGTCATTGCGATTTCCATTTATTTTACGCCGAATCAGATTCTTGCTTTTTTCTTTGTACTCCTCAAGGCCGATTATATGAAGCAATTCGTTATAGAACTCTTTGTTTAGTATATTGCTGTCATTCGCAGGTTGAAGTTTAAGCAAATGTATCGGTGAAAGTATTTTTTGCAGTTCTATTAGTTTTCTATCGCCTGTCTCAGTTTGGTTTTTAAGGTGCTTTTCATAATCGCGAATATCAAATTTTACAAATTCTAATTTTGCCTGTTCAAGTACAGGGCTGGCTATTTCCTTGTAGAACAACTCTGTTTTTTCAGAAGTTAAACGTCTTTCGGCAAAATCATTATAATTCTTTATAAGTTTAGGGGTTTCTAACTTCTGAAACTCTTTTGCGTCAAAGATAAACCATTCATAAAAATTAGTTGCTATGAGATGGTTAATCTCAAAATTTTTGTTTGTAACTCTTTCTCTCAGAAAATATAGCAGAAGTTCCTGTGTTGCTTTTTTATTTAAATTATTAACCGTCGGCATCTCAGTTTTGTTGCCGGGGTTTTTTACTTCGATAATAACTCCGACACTTGAAGTTTGGCTCTTGTCATTATGTATGGCAAGGTCGATTCTTTCTTTTGTATTTATGTAATAATCCGAAAATGCGGTGTTTTTAAGAAAATCCTTAAGTAAGCCTTTGTGGTGTTCTTCGGATTCCTTGGGATTAGCGTTATCAAGCATTATTACAAGGTGCTTTTTAAGAGTATCAATTTCCTCTCTGGTTGGCCTTTGTTTTCTAAATGCTTTTGTAAGCGATTGTTTTATATCTATTTGTCCGCTCATCTACATTTTCCTATCGCTTTGTTTTTCAAAAAATCCGTGTTAATCCGTGTCTAAAAAAATAAAATTCCCATCGCCTGTCCCGCTATATGCGGGGTGCAGTTTTTCTTTAAGGCTCAATCCCAGAGGGATAAAAATTCAATGCGAAAGTTCCAGAAGCCAGTTTACTTGCTGAAGAACTTAGCATCGAATTTTACAGGTGCGTTCTCGCACCGCCTTAAAACAAAAGTTATCCGTGTTAATCCGTGTCTAAAAAAAATAAAATCTCATCGGCGAAGCCGATTCCACAAATCTTCAATCTTCAATTTTCAATTTTCATTCTTTATCCGCGTAATCAGCGTAATCAGCGTTTAAATAAATCCAAATTCCGCCGAAGCCGATTCCACAAATCTTCAATCTTCAATTTTCAATTTTCATTCTTTATCCGCGTTTCCGGTTTCTTCGTGCCTTTGCGATTTTGTGCCTTTTTTACGAAAACTCGTAAAAACAACAACATTTCGTGTAAGTTCGTGTTCATTCGTGGCTATTTCTTATTCAATTCTAACAAAAATTTTGTAAAATTCAACAAAATCTTACAAGAATTTGTCGTTTTCGTGTAACTTTATGTTTGATTTTTGTCGTTTTATGTAGTATTTTTGTAATATATTCATACTTGATATAAGGGTATGGTTTCGTAGGGTGGGCTTTAGCCCACGCGGTTTTTTTACCTGTTAAGGAAGTAAAATATGGACAAAAAAGTAATTCCAATCCTAATGCCGCAGGCCGGCCAATCTATGGAAGAGGGCACAATTCTCTCCTGGAAGGCCAAAATTGGCGATAAAATCGCGGTTGGCCAGATTATTTTCGAAATAGAAACCGACAAAGCCACTATGGAAGTCGAGGCGGTTGATGCGGGCAGACTATCCAAAATCGTGGTCAGCGAAGGCCAAATCGTCCCTGTAAAGACTCCGGTCGCCTATCTGGCCGACAGCGACAGCGATGTCGAAGCCTTTTTGGCTGGACAAACTGCTCCTAACTCTGTTCCAGATAAGAAGTTAGAAAAACCAATAATCCAGACAGTAACAATAGAACAGACAAAAGTCGAAGCTTCTCGACAAAAAGTTTCACCTGCTGCTCGGAAACTTGCCGAGCAGAAAGGTATTGATACATCGTCAATATCGGCGGGTTCAGGCATTGGCGGGCGAATCATAACTAATGACCTGCAAAGCAGTTCTGACAAATCCACTCCTTCGCAGCCCGTTGCCGCTCCCAAAATGAGTAAGATGCGAAAAGTAATTGCCGAAAGACTTACTTTCTCAAAACAGAATATCCCGCATTTTTACATCAAACTCACCATTGATGCCAGGGAGCTTTTCAGCCTATATAAGAAGACAAAACCGCAATTACTATGCAGCGTAAATGATTTTGTTATAAAGGCTTGCGCTAAAGCCATCAGGCAGCACGCCTCTTTCCGCAGTCAGTATAAAAACGAGCAGATTGTCGAATTTCCAAACGTCAACATTGGTGTTGCGGTTGGTCTTGATGATGGCCTTGTTGTGCCGGTGGTGCTTGATGCCGACAAAATGGACTTAAAGGCTTTAGCCGCAAGGGTTAAGGTTATTATCGAAAACGCTCGAAATGGCAAAATTGAGGGTATGGGACAGGGTGTTTTCACAATAACCAACCTCGGTATGTTTGGAACCGAAGAATTTAGTGCGATTATCAACCCCCCTGAATCCGCGATTTTAGCCGTCGGCGCAATCCGCGAAAATATTAAAGTTGAAAATGGCGCGATGCAGCCCACGCGGCTGATGACACTTACGCTCAGTGTAGACCATAGAGTAATTGATGGTGTTGCAGCGGCGAAATTTTTGCAAACAATAAAAGAACTTCTCGAAAAACCGGAAGTTTTATTGAATTAAGGGTTTAAAATAATGTCTGAATATTTTCAGGTTGCTGTAATAGGCACAGGCCCCGGTGGTTATATTGCGGCATTAAAAGCGGCACAATTAGGCGCAACAGTTGCGGTTATTGAAAAACATCAATATGTCGGCGGAACCTGCCTAAACTATGGCTGTATTCCATCCAAGGCGCTTTTGGCGTCGGCAGACCTTTTGCATAAGATTAAGAATGCTAATACATTAGGCGTGAAAGTCGATGGCAGTGTAAGTTACGATTGGCCGGCGATTCAGCAGCGAAAAGACAAGGTTCTTGCCAAGCTTCGAGGCGGAATAAAAGGCCTTTTCACCTCAAGAAAAGTCAAACTTTTTCAGGCCGAAGCAAAATTCGCAGGTCAGGGCAAATTGCAACTGGCAGACCAGGCTGGTCAGATTCAGGAAATCACTGCAGATAATATCATAATTGCCTGTGGTTCAATACCTTCAGTGATTCCGGGCTGGCCGACAGATAAAAATTTCGTTTGTACTTCCGATGAGGCTCTGCATTGGCAGCAATTGCCAAAACGTCTTTTAATTGTCGGCGGCGGCGTAATCGGCTGCGAATTCGCCTGTATGATGGTTGAATTCGGGGTTGAAGTTTCGATAGTTGAAATGATGCCGGGCTTGCTTCCTGAAATGGAAGCTGAACTTGGACAGGGACTTGCGGGCATATTCAAAAAGAGAAATATAAATATTTTCACTGGTGTAAAAGTCGAAAATCTCGAAATAGCCGGCGACGCTGTAAAAGCGACAATTACCGGCGGACAGGTTATTGAGGCTGATAAAGTTCTTGTTTCAACAGGCAGGAGACCAAACACCGCACAACTCGGACTTGAAACTGTCGGTATTCAAACCGATAGAGGATTTATAAGAGTAAATGATAAAATGCAGACCGCTGTAAATGGCGTTTATTGCATAGGCGATGCCAACGGCAGATGTTTGCTGGCTCACGCGGCAAGCGCACAGGCGGTTGTCGCAGTGGAAAACGCACTTGGGCATAATAGCGATTTTAATCTTCCTGTTCCCTACGCTGTTTATACTTTCCCTGAAATCGCATCTGTTGGTATAACAGTCAAACAGGCACAGGACCGAAATATTCCGGTAAAAATCGGCAAATTCCCAATCGGCTATTTGGGCAAGGCAATGGCGGTCGGCGAAGAAGCCGGCTTTGTAAGCGTAATCCGTAATGCTGACAGCGGCGAATTGCTCGGCGTTCATATTCTCGGCCATAACGCAACAGAAATGATTCATTCGGCCGCTGCGATGATTGGTATGAAGGGTTCAGCCAAGGATTTGGCAGAGATGATTTTCGCACATCCTACGATGAGCGAAGCAGTTAAAGAAGCTGCGGAAGATAGTTTTGGCGCTGCATTGCATTTGCCGGCGAAGAAGATTTAAAATGTATTATCTCCAAGTGATATTTTAAGGAAAGTATAAGGTTATTTATGGCTTTACCAAAAACACAAAAAGCGGTTCAGCTCATCGGTGCAAGCGAGTTGAAATTAAATATCAACAAGAATGTGCCGGTTCCGAACGATTATCAGGTTCTTGCCGAAGTTCAAGCCGTCGGACTTTGTTTTTCCGATTTGAAACTTTTGAAGCAATTCACCGGCCACGCTCGCAAAAGCGAAATCATTTCCGGCGTTGACAAATCCGTTCTTGCTGAAATTCCAAGTTATGTGCCTAATGAAAAACCCGCTGTGCCTGGACACGAAGCTGTTGTAAAGATAGCGGCTGTCGGTAAAAAAGTTCAGAACGTCAAAGTCGGTCAGCGTTTTTTAGTTCAGGCTGATTACAGATGGCTCAAAACCGCAAATTCAAACGGCGCATTCGGATATAACTTCGAAGGCGCTCTTCAGCAATATGTTTTAATAGACCAAAGAGTTGCTACGTCGCCCGACGGTCAATCAACTCTTATTCCCGCTACGGATAAATTATCCGCTTCAGCCATAGCTCTTGTCGAGCCATGGGCTTGCGTCGAGCAGGCTTATGCGGTAAAGGAGCGCACGACACTGAAGAAAGACGGTCAGATGCTTATCGTTTCCGATGAGCCGATTGATAAAAAGCAAATTGACGCGTTCACCAAACAATTCGGCAAACCCGCAAAAATTGTTCTTTCAAAAAACTCCTCTGTTGACGGCCAGTTCGATGATATTGTTTATTTCGGCTGCAATGCTCATATTATCGAATCGCTGTTTTCCAAAGTTGCCGTTAACGGTCTGTTCAACATCGTTTTATGCGGCGGAAAATTTGACAGAAAAGTATCGACGCAGGTCGGCAGAGTTCATTACGGAAATATAAGGATAATCGGCACAACGGGCGGTAATCCAGCCGAAGCGATGGCGCATATTCCGGCGACCGCCGAAATTAGAAAAGGCAATAACGTCAACGTAATAGGCGCAGGCGGTCCTATGGGCGTAATGCACGTTGTTCGCAATGTTTGCCAGGGCATCGCAAACACAACCGTTTACGCCGGCGACCTCGATGATGTACGTTTGGCCGCTCTTGAAAAAACGGCAAAACCTCTTGCTGATAAAAATAAAGTAGGCCTGAAATTTTATAATCCCTCAAAATCCGCGCCGCAGGTGAAATTCGATTATTTTGTCGTGATGGCTCCTGTGCCGAAGTTAGTTGCTGCCGCGGTTGATAGTTCCGCAGAACGCGGCATCATCAATATCTTTGCCGGCATTCCGGCAAATGTGAACGCCGAGATAGATTTGAATGCGTACATCGAAAAACATCTTTATTTCATCGGCACAAGCGGTTCAACAATCGACGATATGATAACGGTCTTGAAAAAAGTCGAAACCGGCGCGCTCGATACAAACATTTCAGTCGGAGCAATATGCGGAATTGAAAACGCTATTGACGGAATAAAAGCCGTTGAAGCCCAGAGCATATCCGGCAAAATCATTGTCTATCCATCGTGCGAAAACCTTCCGCTTACCAAGCTGGAACATTTAAAGGATATTCGTCCTGATGTCGCCAAAGCCTTAGATAACGGTTTATGGTGCAAACAGGCGGAAGATATTCTCCTGAAAGAAAGCAAGTAATGAGCAAAATTTAGAAAGCATACAGCATTGCAAAAGAGATTTATGCAACCGGCAAGCCTCTGGGCAGCGATAGTTTTATGAGTAAACTGGAAAGAATGGTTGGCCATCGTTTACGTCCGCTGCCGATTGGCAGGCCCAATAAAACAAAAGGAACGCAAAAATAGGTGGCTGTCCCTATTTACCCCGGCAAACATGTGATTAGGGTCTGCTTCGATGGAAGCTGTGAAAGCATTCATTCTATTAACTTTTCAAAAAACTATTTATTGAACGTACATTTGGGTTTATTGGTATGTTCCGTTCCCTCCCACTTTGCATTTATTTTGTGTGATATTTCTTTTACAATTTGTCTGGTTTTTGTGTCCTGCATAAAAACCCTGATTTCATTAATCTCAGCAGGCCTATCGAAAGAAAACCAGCATTCCGCAACGCCGGGATTTTCTTTCTGTTTATTCACAGGTATCAAATGGTGTGCACTGTATCCACCCGTTCTTTTGCCGTTTACAAAAGGCCGCACCCAAATCATGGCACTGTCCATAGAATTCAGCTCATAAAGAACCTCTACATTGAGGTTTTCGCCTAGTGCCAGCACCGCTGGCTTGCAGGAAGACACTTCCAATACATCCTTGGAAGCGAGAGTGCTTTCGATGTCCTGTCTTGTATTGAGAATAGCCGGGCTATTTAAAGCAATTTGCTTATTACAGCCACCGATTATGAAACAAAAAATAGTTGCAGTTACAATCCAACTTTTCGTAAGCATATAATTCCTTTTTGCATCAAGGTATTAGCAAGTTATTCTTTATTGATTGGTTCGAGACTCTTAGTTGCTTCTTTATAACGATATTCCTTTTTCTGAATTTCGTCTACAAAGATATCGCCTTCTTTAAGACCTAGATTTTTATATGTAAAAGTTTCGGATGCGATAGACTGATTTATTCGTGAATTCTTAAAAGACATTTTCTTGCTATAGCTAAGACTGCCATCTTTCCCCATGTAATTTTGGTGGGTGGTTTCTTTCGGCAGATAAACACCATCTATCAACTCATAATTCCATGTGCCTTTTTGGAATATCCTGTCATTGACATCGGCCATTTGGAACAAAGTAATATTAAAGCCCTTTTCGCTGGAAAAAACCATTGTGGTAAAAATAAGATTCCCTTCTGTCATTTTGCCAGGCATTATGATTTGATACTGAATAACATCTCCTGTTTTGTTTTCTTCGACTTTCAAATTATGTCCATTAACTTTCCATTCACCATCTTTTAAAATTTGCTTCAATATATGCTGAATTGTTTCCCAAATAGGTTGTCCGGCATTAAAACTTTCTCTCGGATCAAAAACCGGTTGATTCTGACAACTTTGGCAATCTTGAAGGTTTTGTTTGATAGCCTTCCGGCTTGTAACGACACCATTGCGCATTCTGTCTGCTTTACATTTGACATAGTATTCTTTTGTCAGGATTGATATTGCTTCGCCAGGAATTCCTTTTGTACCCAGAGATCTTCCCGTATCTAAACCCCTGTATTCTATTGGCTTATTTGAATAGCTATGAACGAACACGCAATCTTTTTCTGCATCTAAAGAAAATTCAGTGATAGTCTCGACAGAGTTTAATACAGATAACGGGGTTTCTCCGATACCTTGAGTGCTTGATTTAAATATTTTCTCCGCAGCTTTTCCTTCGTATATATAATCTAATTGTGATTCTATTCTACCTTCCCATGTTCTTATGAGCTTATAATTATTTTGGGTATTATCAGATATCATATTTAAAATTTTTGGTATTTCGTTAACGTCAACCGGAGAAAATTTATTGGGAACTCGACCCGATTGACTTTCAGCAATAACAAATCCACATGAGATAATCAGGCTGACGACGAAAATCTTCATTGTTTTATATGTAATTACTGTTTTCATAATTTGGCCTTTCAAAAATACAGCTTCCACTATTATACCCTATTTTTTTAACAAACAAATTATAATACGGGCATTATATCAACATATCAATATTCACAAGCATGATGAGTTACATAGAAATCTTCTCCCGGCCACCATGTGTCTTTTTTACACGGTACGCAAAATACATATGGATCGAGCGGATCGATTGACATACATTCTACTCCCCCGGGAGCCCCCACACTTGAGTGACAAACGCCGGGTCTTAAATATTCTTCACTACATTTATATTCCGTATAGCAAAGAACATCGTCCTGCTGAGCGCACTGACCCGGGCATCCACCAACACAGCCATGATTTATATTTCCAGTATACTCTTTGAATGGGATATCTGCACAGCGAGGTCCCAGAATTAACCCTGCACATCCGGGACATATTTCATCTTCGTTTTGATTGGCATCACAAGCGCCGGTTGGTTCTGTGTTATTACAATCGTCATGGCAAGCATGGTCAACAGAACAACACCATTCACCCTCTGGACAACAACCTCCGTAACAACAAGTTTGATTAGAGTCGCAGGTATGTCCATCTCCATCACCGCAGCATTTTTTTGTATCGTAATTATATATGGTTTTATTGTCGCAGCAAGTCTCGTTTGCATCGCTGTCGCCACAACTGCCGCCACAGCAGAATTTATGCGGGTCGCCGCCGCAGACTACACAATTTCCGCTGCCATTGCAGGTTTGGCAAAGATTCGGATTGCAGGATGATTCACATCCGCTTGCCCCGCAAACCTGACAATTAGGAATACTGCAACAGGAGGAGCCATTGCAGCAGAATTTACCAGTTTCGCCATTGCAGACTTCACAGCTGCCGCCAACACAGCTTCGGCAGCCCCCTGATGCACAGCATAAACCATTACAGCAGGTACCATTGCAGGTTATACAACCGCCGTCACAGCAGATTTGCCCGCCAGTGCAATACTCCATATCGCAGGCAGGAGGACCGGATGTTTGATGGTAACAGGGTGGAACAGGCGGACAGGGACAGGCTGATGCTATTATACTAAAAACGCCAATTACAAACAATCCGGTTAAAATCGTTCTTTTATTCATCCCGTTAGACCTCCTTTCATTTGATGGAAACCAGCATAAAACATTCCTGCTTTTTCAGTATTAAAACGCACATATAAACTCAAAATAGGTCTAACTGGATTCATTTTCCGCACCCTCCGCACTTCTGGCACTTTTTGAACATAGCATTAACAACGCCGATTCGATTCGGGTCATCATTTTTCATCAACAGCCAGCAGTAATATCCGCAGGCAGCCACCTCGTTGCCCTTGTCCAAATTTATCTGACTAAGCCGCATCGCGGCATAATCTATAATACCGCATTTTGGATAATTTTCAAACAATGCCTGATAGCCCCATTCGATAATCGGGTCAGCCTCAGGGGCATTTACATCGCCGGCGGCCTTGAGCTTTTCATAACAATCGGCTACAAGCCAGTGCATATTCCCGGCAAACATATAATTAGGGTCTGCTTCGATGGAGGCTGTAAAGGCATCGGCGGCATCAAAATATTCGCCAAGCTGCCAGTAATTCAGGCCGATCATGTACTGTGCCGAGGATTTTAGTGAATTGCTAACGACAACGCCAATGATATCGTTTTCAAACAGGCCGGCGGACTGGCGAAAGAATTCATCCTGTTTAGTTTTCAGCCCCGCCAGATAACACGTCTCCGCGATGGCGAATAACATGTCGGTCTGTTCAGGCACAGAGTCGGCATATTTGGCCTTTATCGCCGCCGTACCTTCTATGGCAGCGGCGAGGTTGCCGCTATTGATGTCTTTGAGCAGCCCAACGCAGTCTTTTTTAATTCTAATCCTCAGGGCCTGAGAAGAATCGGGGTAATCGGTAAGTATCTGCTGATGTAACACATTGGCATCTTTCGGGAAACGCCTGGCCACAAACTGGCCTGCCGTCCAATACAACTGAACAGGCTTATTCTGAGCCGAGGATGCCAAAGACCCTATCTCTGCCGCTATCGCGCGTGCCGAGGCGATGTCGCCGCCGGAGAGGGCATTGATTAAAGCGAACTCTTTTGCATGAAAACCGGCGAAATCTGGCCCCGCATACGAAGATGAAGGACAGTCGGTAAGTACCCGCTGGTACCACACCGCGGCATCTTCAGGGAATTTATTGGCCGCAAACAGGCTTGCCATCCAATACAACTGAATGGGCTTATTTTGAGCCGAGGATGCCAAAGAGCCGATATCTGCCGCTATTGCGCGTGCCGAGGCGATGTCGTTGCCGGAGACGGCATTGCGCAAAGCGATAACTTTGACACGATAACCCGCATAATTCGGCCCTGCATAAGGAGAATTGGGGTATTCAGTAAGTACCCGCTGATACAAAGCCTCGGCATCAGCGAATACCCCTTCGCGTTCCAGCCCTGAAGCCTGCTGATAAAGTGATTTGGCATCATCCGCTGCCAATGCACAATATTGAAACAATGTCGCCAAAACAAAAACTGTTTTAATAGAAACTGCCCGCAAGTTCATAAAATCTCCTTTTCTTATCGATAACGATACAAAATCCCACTTTTATACTGTTCATGATTGGAAAATCCCATAATTTATCAATCAAAAAGCTGCCCTTTCATACCTTAAAAGCATCAGTTTGAGCAGATATATGTAATGTCGTTTTGGGCGGATAAAATGTTGACAGTAATTTTTATTTATTTCAGAAGATGCTGAAAAAATGATTGGTAAAAGGATGCTGATGATTACTTTGCCGGCACGTTTAATAACTGTCGCCATTTCTAATTCTCCTAATAAAAAATGACATAGCCCAACTGCACAAATTTAAGGCCTTCTTACAGACCAACCTGATGAGCCCCCACACATCCCATCTGGTATCAATTACAGAAATAACTGTCTAATAATATCTTGTCAACAAAAATTTTGAAAAAATTTAAAAAATTATCAGTGGTCAATAGTCGGCGAAAAGGGGGAATCTGCAAATCGAAATCTGGGCGAAATCTTGGGACACCATACGAATGCCAGTTCCTTAAGGCGTTTTCCGCTTCTCGAACCTGCGTTTATGCACAGAAATCGAGGATTTAACATATTCCTATGCTGTTAAGGAAACGCCATTCGGGACACCCTACTAATTCCCATATGTACAACTCTTACGACCGCTTCGGCAGGTTGCTTTCTATGTAAGCCTTTATATTTTTTCTTCCATAAGATTGACTTCGAATATTTTGCCTTTACTATTTGTCCTGAGGGTTTTAATTTCAAATGGGCCAAAATCGAGACTGGTTTTAATATCCAAAACTGGCAGCTTCAACTGAGCTGACTGCTTTTTAGAGCTTGAATTAAAAAGCCTGATTATCCAGTCATTATTATTTTCCGCCTTTTTAACGGCAGCTATTTCTATGGCAGCTTTATTAAGAACCACAAATGGTTTTGGCTTTCTGCCGCTGCCGCAGGGGAAGAAAGATAACGCGAAAGGCTTTTCGTTTTTGGCGAGAGCTTCATTTCCAATTATTTCAAGCCTTTTATCAACCGCCCCGCCATTTATCCAGAATCTGAAAAGTCTTTCACCCTGATCTACACGTTCGGTGAACCGGCCTGACATAAGCACCTCATTATCGCCTATCGGATGGCCGCTGTATGCAGGCGAACGAAGCAATGTAAGACGTAAATTTCGGCCTGAAAAATCTGAACCGTAAATGCCATCATTTATACAGCTAAAGCACTTGTCAGACTTTGTGTTCACAACAGCAACCCACTTTTGAGCGACAGCTTCGTTTCCATTTGATGGTAATTCCTGAGTACCAAAAGCAGTCTGACCAAAATAACCGCTCCCCGCTTCAGTCATTGGAATCAGCAGCTTAAGAAGCCTGCTTTTCTGATTCCAGTAGACCCTTGTTTCCACTTCAAATTCAGTACCTGCTTTAGGCAGTTTATATCTTTGACAGATAAAAGATTCCTCAAATCCAAACACGGCCTCTACCACCGTTCTGACATCGCCATCTTCAATAACCCGCACAGAATCAAGCTTAACACCTTTAAGTCCGCTGAATTTTGTGCCGGCAGCTTTGTCAAGGAGTTTGAATTTGCCGATTGTTTTTCCGAAACCAACTTTTTGCATTTCCCATGGGTCCTCGCTGTCCTCAAGAACAACGGGGCAAAAGGCGTCCTTACCAACAAAATCAACGCCATTTACTCTATATGTGTCTATAAAGCCGGTCTTGGCATTGACAACAACCTTTAACTGAGAATTGTCAAAAACAATTTTACCGTTCTTTGAAGTCTTTTGAATAGGCGGCTTTTTAGCAATTTCTTCTAAAGTACAATCAAATCTATTCATCAGGCCTGGTTCTAACACGGCCTGGAACACTATTCGTTTTCGCCAGTCAAGCGCAAGATTGCTTAATTCTTTTTCAACCTGACTGGAAATAATTTTGCCATTATGAAAAACTTTAACATTGGTAAAAGTTCCGGTGGTATTAAAATCAGGCAGATTAAATTCGCATTCAAAAACGCCTGCAATTTTATTTTGGTGAGGGTTATAAACCAGAACCGGAATCTGTCCTTCTCCCGCTTTCTTCTGTCCAGATGCAAGCGCAAAGAAACAGCAAGCCTTTATTTTTGAAAGAATTTCCAGCCCATGATCCATTATTCGCAAAGCCGCTTCCTCAACCGGCTGAATTGATGAGCCTGGTAATATGTCGTGAAACTGTGCAAACATTAAATCTTTTGAAGCCTGGGCTAATTCATCCTGCGGATATTTTAAAAGCCCATTAGCCTCGGCAGAAGATGCCATTTTTTCCGCCATATAAAGTTCATTTTCAAGCCGGCGGTGCTTTTGCTTAACACGAACCATAGAAGTATAACAGCCAATTGCCCATGGATTCAAATCCGCCTGACGCCTTTTAAGGCCGGTATTGCCGTTACGGGCTTGCGTAAAATACTCCTCTGGAGTAGAATGGCATATATTAATATCCTTACGCTGTTTTATCAGTTCATTAATATCCGCCAAATCTTTTCTGCTCGGTCCGCCGCCGTGATTTCCTACGCCCCACGGAATTTCCACGATATTGTCTTTAGATTGTTCAATTCTTTCGACAATCTGTTTTTTAGCTTTTCCAAGACTGGTATTGTACCAGCTTCTGAATCTCTTGGCCAAAACTTCAGAGCCGTCAAAACCCACCCAAACAAAAAGGTCATTTTCCAGTTCCATAAACGGCTGCTGCGGCCTGCCGAATAAATATGAATCATAACCTGATTTGGCAAGTATCTGCACAAGGCCTCGACTGTGGCCGAAAGGGTCAAAATTTATAGCTGTTGTCGGTTTAACGCCGAAATTATTTTTGAAATATTGACGACCCGTAAGAATCTGTCGAACAAACGACTCGCCGCTGGGCATATTGCAGTCAGGCTGAAGGTACCAGCCGCCCATAATATGCCACCTGCCTGCTTTTACAAGTTTCTTAATACGCTCAAAGAGCTTGGGCTCATATTCCCTTACCCATTCATATAAAACCACTTCATTGTGATTAAATATAAACGTCTTGTTCTGTTCGCATAACTCGGCAGCCGTACGAAACGTCGACAGCACCTCTGCCGCTCCTTCTTCCCATTCCCAAAGCCATACAGGATCCAGATGCGCATTACATATTAAATGATTTTTTTTCATAACTATCCCATAACATTAAATGATTCTTGATAACAACTATTTTAAAACACTAATCGGCCTGAAATGCCCCTTTAACCAGTTCGATGAGCTTAGTTTTATACTTGCTCTCCTGCTTATCCCAAATCCTGTTTAAAGCTATTATTAGCTCGTCCCATGAAAACCGGCTGCCATTATTCTGCTTAACATAATATATCAGTCCTGCGGCGGCGCCTTTTGCCATATTCTTCGGCTCAATGCCAAACTCCAAAGCCAACTGCATTGTGCCGAATATTCGGTCATTTAGGCTGAGCTTTCGCTGCGGATCTCTGGCGGCACGTTCAATTGTATCGTCAAGATAAGGATTCGTTATACGCTCAAGCAAATCCTCCGCAAAAGCTCTGTAACCTTTTTCCGTAAAAAGACTATCTCCAAGATTTTTATATTTCTTTATCAAAGCGGCTCCGGATTCATTTATAAAGGCATCTGCGGCAATCTGCATTATTTTTTTGTCATTTTTAAAATCTGCCATTTTTTTATAGCCTTTATTAGCGCCGAGAAACGCTAAAAGAGCGTGGATTGCGTTGTGGCCATAAAGTTTGGCCTCTTCAAACGGCAGCAAATCTTCTTTTTCAATAAAAACTTTTATGCCGGGAGTAAAGTTTTTGATTTTGCATTTGGTTACGAGAATTTTATTAAACTCCTCAACCAAAAAGGCTCTGTCGATGCCGGGGACTATGGGCATTATCTTCTTTTGAATAATTTCATCTTTGTCCGTTACGACCTGGCTCATTTTCCCGATAACGGTGTTTAAAAATTGGACAGTTGCCGGGATTTTGCCGAGTTTTGATTTGATTTTTTCTTCGAGAATTTCCGCCGCGTGGTTGTTATTTTCAGCGGTATAAATTATCGCTGCCTTTGCTATGCTGTTTTGCAGCCCCTGAGATATAAGAGCCGCAACGCTGTTTTGGCCTGAATCGTAGAAATTCACCGATGGCAGCGAAGTGCATATTTCCGTGGACTGCGAAAGAGCTTTCAAGAGTTCAACTCTGTCGTTGTCGTTAGATGGATTGAAAATTTCTATGCCTTCAATTTTGACAGCTTCTATGCCTGTTGATGAAGCGACATTGACATAATAGCTGCCGTTGTTTGCCCTGACCGCATCGACAAGCTTCTGGTCAATCTCCGCTATTACTATACGTTTGAAATTGCCGCTCTTAAATGCTTCTGCCGCAAACAAACCTGATTGTATCGGCCCGAAACCAAAACCTGTAAAAACATGCTGTTTCATAATTAAATTTATCCTTTTACTTTTAAAACCTGTTCCCTGCGGTAAGCAAAACTAAAACACATCAGGCATATCAATCCTATGCCGGCCGCAATCAATATCGCCGGTTGGTATGTGTTGTATTTATCGTAGATATATCCGCCCAATGGCGCGGCTATGACTGCCGTTATGCCATGAACAAGAAAAACTATCGGATAAATCATACCGAAATTTTTATGACCATATTCATCAGCGACCTGCGAAGGAATATTCGCAATCATACCGCCGTAACTCACGCCTGCAAACAAAATAACGGCAAGAAAAACAAACCCGCCGCCCATATCGCCGGCAAGCAGCAGCGAACTTAACGATACCATTATCAGAACGGCTTTAATTGTGGATGCCTTGAACCTGTCGTGCATAGCGCCTCCCGCTACTCTGCCGAAAGCATTACCCATTGAAATCAGGCTGATAGCCAGAACGGCGATGGAACTTTTATATCCGAAGGAAAGCACCATCGGCTTGAGATTGCCTAAAATCATAAGGCCTGGAAATGTACCCAGACCTGTGGTAATTGCCAGAATGTAGAATCGCGGCTTGCGAATAATATGATGATATTTTATTGTCGCAGCAATAGTTTTACTACTGTAACCATCCGGGTTCTTTATAATTATCGCGCAGATACATATCGCTGTGCCGAAGATAATCCCGATGATTTTGAAAATATTCATCACGTCCCAGCCGCGGTTCAGAAATGCCTGAGAGATAAAGGAAAGAATTACCGCTCCAAAGCCATAGCCGGCAACTACCATCCCGCAGGCGAATCCCTTTCGGTTTTCAAACCATCTCATAATTACCGCTAATACGCAGACATACCCAAAGCCTATCGCGATGCCTGTGATAACGCCATAGCCGAGCCATAAAGCGAAAAAATTTGTTCCGCTATGACCCGCCGCTGTATAACTTATGAATATCAGCAGCCCGCAGATGACAATCATTAAACGCGGGCCAAGTATATTTTCAAGCCTGCCCGTGAACAGTATCGTGAAAGTCAGCAGGCATATTATTGTTCCGAATACAATCTGGGTCTGCGTTGTGTTATAGCCGTAGTTTTTTACCAGCTCCGGCACAAAGATACTCCATGCGTATATGCCGCCAAGGCAGATATTGACAACGATTGCAGCGATTAGTACAGAATATTTTCTCATTTTAAGAATAGTTTGAATTAATTCATAACGATTAAAAGCAGCACGAATAATTTTCTCATTGTAAGACAATCGAGACCAATTCTTCAAAATTACTGAACTGAGAATTGTCGTTAATAATACTGAGCATTTTTTCGTACCGTCCTATAGTGCTGTAACGATTGTTTAGTGGAGCTTTTATATAAAGCGATGCAAAAATATTTGCCATCTGAACCGCCTGTTCGATATTGATTTTACCGTTCCTGAATTTTTCTATATTTTTGACAATATAAGCAACGAAACCTGCCCTAAACGAATCGCCCGCACCGACCAAATCCTTTACATTGCCAACCATAAATTTAGAGGTTATCTTCTGCGGGGCAATCGTATTGCCTTGCGCATCTCTGTAAATTACAAATGCGCCATCTTTTACTGTTACGCCAAAAACCCTGGCGTTTTTGTTTTGCCGCCAAAATTTTTCTGAAAGATATTTAAGAAAATAACTGATATATTCCTCTTCAGAAACACCGATGTATTTGCCTTTGCCGCTGATGGTATTTTCAATCATTCTCGCTTCATCGTAAGATGTAAAAAATATGTCAAGTTCAGACAAAAGCGGCTCTAACAGCTTATACTCTGGCACAGATGCCCCGGATTCGATGAGTTCTCCTGGATTACCCGCAAGGGTATGACTGTCCGCTGTGGTTATTATTCCTTTTGCTCTGCACCAATTCATAAAATCCGCAAGATCTTTACCGCCGTTGTCATCTCCTCTGTCCGATAAGCCTGAATACATATAGAAAACAATTTTTGGCGAAAGCCTTTCTACGGCAGGTTTAAAATATTTAAAGTCAAAATCGTTGTTAGCATTCGGGAAATATGCCAGACCGCCCCTGTCGCCGCAGGGTTTATTGTAGACAAAAGTAACTCCTGTCGGCAGCGATTGGTGAATAAATGTTGCGGACATATCAACGCTGTTGGCAATCATTGTATCATAGAAAAATCTGCCGTTAGCATCAAGGCCATCAAAGCCGCCTTTGCCAAGATTAACACCCACTGCGGTTTTAATGCCTGCCTTTGCAACAAGCGGCGCGGTGTTGCCTGGGCCGCCTGCCGTTGCCAAACCGGAATCTATCCAATTCTTATACTGCTGCTGGGTGTAAGCGGGCATATCTTTTGTTTTGCCTCTGGCAAGACCGCCTTTGCCGGCTAATCTCTCGACAAACTCAAATTCATTGCTTCTGAAATCCGCAACCGCTGTATTAAAAATTAAAATATCAATGGGCATTAAAACTCTTGTGAGAAAGCGATAACATATTTATTTTTCGAGCCATATTTTATTACTCTGTAACTAAATCTTTAAGTTCTGCTTTCAATATATTATCCTGCGGATAGCCATGACCTAAATGCTGTCTGAAGCCTTCGGCATATTTACAGCCGGCATGCTGCCCCCTCATTACCCCCTGTCGTTTCATCGACTCAAGATATTCATCCATTCCGTGATGAGCCAAAAGCCAATCCCTCTGGCTTTTATGACAGCCCAGCATACGCCCCTTTATGTCAATAACCGATGTAATATCCACATAAATTTCAGGTTTAATTCCATTTCCAAAAATGTCCTTACCTTCAAGAGGGTCGGCATAGTATAGATAAGGAACAAAATCGTAAGCTTTAGCTCCTGGCGTTTCCACATTCGGCACTCCGCAGGAAAAACAGGCTGTTCTGACTAAATCGGAAGTTATCTCATGGTCAATAAAATAATCCTGCGGGCTGGCTGTAAATACGATTGCCGGTCTGACCTTGCGAATGATTTCTATCGTCCTGAGCAGCGATGGTTTATCATACATTACAAACACATCTTCAAGCTCGTTGCAGTAATAACTGCCGCCAAGAACTGCCGCCGCGTTTGCCGCTTCTTTTCTTCGGATTTTGCTGATTTCTTCCCGGCTGTGAGTTGCAGAGCCGCAATCTCCCGGCGTCATTGTCGCAATATGTATATCCCAGCCTTTGGCTTTCAGCAAAGCCAGCGTGCCTGCACATACAAATTCCGTATCATCAGGATGACATAAAAACGATAAAACTGTCCTGTTATTACTCATCGCTTAACCTAACCCGAAACCTTTCTGCTTGTATTTTCAAACCATTTTGCCGATTTAACTATGTAGGCAACCTCTAAAAATTGACAATCAAACATACTAAACATTGTTTTTGACTGGTCGCTTACGCTCGCGGCTCTGATTTACGCATTTTTAGAGATACCCTGTAAAATTACCTTTCACCTTATATATAACCAAGGCCACCCCGGCTGTCAATCCTATGATTAACCGCATATTGGGCTTGTGGGCTCGAATTCACTCTGCTCGCACATCGTGCCGTCGGAAAAATCAGTAAAAAAAAGGCGAGATTAAAAAATCCCGCCTTTTACCTTCAGCTTCCTTTTGAAATCTTCTATACTTCGACAGGCTTCTTATAATCTCTTTTCAGAGGTTTTACTACAAGACCCATTTTAATAGCCTTTGTCGAAACCTTTATCCTGCAAGGCTTTCCATCAATGATAGCACGAACTTTTTGGATATTCGGCTTGAATTTTCTTTTTGTAATACCCGTGGTTTTTACGCCGACGCCGCCAAGATATTTGGCCTTACCGCGTCTTGCGATGGTGTTGCCGGTTGTTGTTCTCTTGCCGAGAAAATGACATACTCGTGACATAATTATAGCTCCGAATCACTTTACAATTATCAGGGTCTTAAAGTCCAGCAAGTATAAGCATTTTGCGGAACTTTGCAAGTCCAAAATAAAAATCGTCCTAACCTCTTGATTTACAATAACTTACCTTTATTGTTTTTGGCCACTTCTAACGTTTTTTAAGCTCAAGACAGTAGCTATAAGGCACAAAAGAGGCCGGTGCGAAAACCGGCCTTTGTTTAAATGTTCAGGTTTGAAAAAATTCTATTCTTCGGAATTTTTTATCGCATCTATAAATTCCTGCCAGGAATTAGCATCTATAGAATTCCGAATACTTTCATCAGCCTGCCATAAATCATCAAGCCAATTCAATGTTTCATTAACATCGAATGGTTCGGCAGAAATTGCGGATTCTGATGAACCCCCAACATAAAGTTGGGGGCTAACTGATAATGATTGCGATTGCATTGACATCATCATCATTTGGCCGCCTTCAAGCGGACATTCGGCTTCTGCGAAATATGCACCATCTCCGCCAATGCCATTGTCAAGATTCCAGCCTGCAACCCAAAGCCAGTCTTCAGCAAGAACGGCCAAATCGTAGATGTCAAAATTATTTTGCCAACCGCCGGCCAATGCGGCAAAATCCAAAAAATTAACATAGCCATCGACAGGATTTGGGGCAATATCTGCGGCGCTGTGGTAAAATTCATCAGCGCCCATATCAACCCTATTCAGCATTATTCTTGCTTCGCCATCAATATCGGTTTCGTTTGTATCGGGTGTGAAATAGGGATTGCCTGCGTTAATGCAATACGTCGAGGCGGATGTTAAATGGAAATCGTTGGCATCGGCATTTTTGAATTGCGGAAGCTGACTTGTGTTGCCTGTTCCACCGCCGGTATAATTCTGTATGCAGTTATAATTTACTTTTGTAAATGAGCCGTTTAACTGCTGGCCGCCGGTATTATTGTAATAAATGATATTGCTGTTGATGTTAGGGTCGTAATAACTTTCGATGCCATAGCTGCCGTTTTTGACAATTGAATTGTCGCGGATTTCCGAATAATTTTCTAAAGATATGCCTTTTGCGCCGTTGCCATAAATTAAATTATTGGCCAGCCTGCTAATAGATTCTCCGCTTCCCGTAATTTGGACACCGTCCCCGGAACTATCGGAAATAACGCTATACATTACATTGGCTTGTGAACTATAAACATACAATCCGGCATAATTGCCGTTTCGCCGTATATTGCATCGCCGGATAGACGCTGTTGAATAATAATCAAGGTATACGCCTATGTTGGCATTATCGCTGATGTCGCATTTTTCGATAGTCAAATCAGAATTACCTGCATTAACGCCGCAGCCGTTACTTGAGTTTGAAAAAATACTATCCACCGCATTTACAGCAGAGGAAGCTGCAATAAGATTTCCAGTTCTATTGTTCGTTACTGTACAATGGTCAATATTGACGATTGTGCCGGTATCCTCGCAGTATATTCCATCGCCGTAATTGTTGTTTATAAAACAATTGATGATTGCGGCATCCGCATTGTTTTCGCAGTATATGCCGCAGCCGTTCCCATAGTAAGTATTCTTGTTGTCTCTTACGACGCAGTTTGCAATTGTCGATATGCAGTTATTTATGGAAACGCCTCTGTCATGGCCTTTTTCAACAGTGAAGCCGTCGAGGTGGGAATTTGCAGCGCAAACAACGTAGTTAATTTCTGCATCGTTATCGTCGTCGATGTC
>JBAZTW010000025.1:0-37876 GCA_041661665.1 Phycisphaerae bacterium
TTAGATAATATGTAGGTCATTCATTCAACGGTTATAATACGAATCCAGTACAAAACTATAACCTAATTGAAAGGAATGACCTATGGCAAAGATTGTATCAAACAAGCAGAATTGGTTCAACAGGATTACCCTCACCAAAGATGACCGGCTATATGTCGGTGTAGATGTCCACAAAAAGTCCTATGCCGTCGCCGTCTGGCTCAATGACGCTTTTGCGATTGATTTCGTAATGCCCGCCGATAATCTGCAACTGGCAGCAATGCTCGATAAAACGCGTATTGCCCTCAAACAGGTTGTTTATGAGGCCGGTCCAACAGGCTATTCACTGGCACGAACATTACAGCAGGCAAATTTGCCGATTCAGATAGTTGCACCTTCAAAAACTCCCAGACAATCCGCCCCTGACAGCAAAACCGACCGTCTCGACTGCAGAAAACTTGCCGAATATGCAGCAAAGGGACTGCTCAAACCAATAACCACCCCATCAGTTCAGCAGGAAGCCGACCGCCAGTTATGCCGACTAAGAGAAATTATTACAGATAAACAGAGAAAAATTAAATTACAGATTAAAAGTTTCCTGCTCCAGCATGGCATAGATGAACCTGCAGGTCTTGCATCATGGTCGTTGCCATCACTTGAGGCTTTATCTCGAATCAGGCTTTCCAGCCAGTTGCGTTATTGCCTCGATACTCTTCTTGCAAATCTGCATTTTTTGAGAATTCAATTAAAGCAAACCGAACAACAGCTCCGTCAGGTTTTTGCTCAAAAACATCTCTGCACAAAAATAAAGATTCTTATGACTCATCCGGGCGTAGGGCCAACTATTGCCAGACAATTTGCCACAGAGATATTCAATCCCAAACGGTTCAAAGACAAAACAGAAATCTCCAAATATATAGGCCTTACGCCAATGGTAAATCAAAGCGGCGAAAGCTTTCGCCAGGGCCCGATTACAAAAACCGGCAGACCGCAGCTTCGTTCAAATCTTATAGAAGCTTCCTGGATATGGATAAGGAAAGATGCTTATGCCTATAAAACGTATATTCGGCTATTACATAACACCGGCCACAGTAACAAGGCGATAACCGGGATGGCAAGAAGGCTTGCTATACATCTCTGGCGGATGAGTTGCGATAACAGGCCGTATATACAACCTGCGTAAGTACATTTAGAAAAGAAAAATCTGGCTCGAATCGTATGGATGACTGCGAGGCGGGGCTTGTACATTAAGTACGATGGTTAGATGGCAGCATCCAAACGATAAAGTATGGATAAATAACTTGTGCCCAGAGCACGGATAGCAGACTGAGCCAAAGATTTATGAAAATCCAACAGAGAAAGACTGTACCAATGAGATAAAGCGAAAAAAAACATTTAATTATAACCCTTGACAACTGCCCTCATAGCAGCCCCCAGCTTTATGCTGGGGGTTGCATATAATTTGAATAAAATAAAAAAATGCCACAAAGGCACAAAGGCACAAAGTTTTAAGATGTATTTATTTGTAACACTTTAGCCAAGTGCCAAATACGACTTGTCATTCCCGCGACCTGTGGTGAGCTTGTCGAACCAAAGCGGGAATCCAGTTTTGTAGGGTGGGCTCTTCCTGTCCGCCATAGCCTTGGCGACGGCGGAAGCCCACGCGGTAGCTTTTCCTTACTTCTTTGCTTCTGTGCTTCCTTACTTCTTCAATACAGGTGGCTAATATGAAGAAAAGCCAAATAAAATACGCAATGAGCCGACGGCGGAAGAATTCACTTCTGCTGGCGGCTTTTTTATTGCTCGCCGCGATAGTATGGGCAGACAGAACCGTTGTCCATCCGCGAATATTTCCGCCAGAAACTACAACCACCGCAGCCGGCGACTTTGACAAATACAATCAAAAGGAATTTACCGTTGTAAAAGTCGTTGACGGCGACACGCTCGATATTGATATTCCAGACGGCAAATACAGAACCATACGAATCCGCCTCTTAGGCATCGACACACCAGAAACCGCCAAAAGCCCAAGAGGTGAGATGTACTATGGCCCAGAGGCGAGCCAATTTACCAAAGATACAGTCTTGGGAAAACATGTTGTTATTATTCTAAATGAAAACGCAAACCCTCGCGATAAATATGGCAGACTGCTTGCTTATATCAAACTTCCTGATGGCAGAATTTTGAATGAGGAATTAATTTCCAACGGATTTGCCTATGCCTATACAATATTTAAGCACCCTGATTATGAGAAATATATTGAGCTGGAGGAAGCAGCAAGAAAAGGGAAGAAAGGATTGTGGAAAGATGTAAAGCAGGAGCAAATGCCAAAGTGGAAAAGATAGCCACAGAGAAACACAGAAGAAAGAGTTTAAAAACTCACAACTATTCTTTCAGCCAGTCTTCCGCAAACTTCGCGCATCCGTTTTGCCATCACTCGACAATTTCAAAGCGTAAGACATTCCAGAAGGAGCACACATTTTTTATAGTAGCAACGATTGTTAAAAAGATGCATTTTACGAATAAGATAAACACCTTGCTTCATTGGGTTAGGACGCATTTCGTAGTGAATAGTGTACCAGTATGATCCACCACCATTAAATTCGCCAGTTGAATACTTTGGTAAATATTCATTTTTCTTAAAGTCAATTACGAATTTTATATATTCATTGGAAATATAGTTCTCAAGCAAAGCCAATATTTTTAGTTTGCAGTTCTTTGAGGGAAAGATGACGCAACCATCATCACCCATAAATTTGCTCGTATATATAAAGTTTTGAAATATTAGTGGACTGATAATCCAATAAAGTTTAATGCCGGCGTTTTTACAAACTTCTATTTTCTGATTGATGTAATCTAAATCGATTATTCGCTGGAATTCTATAGCTATCTTTTTACCTGAGTTATAAGCATCAAAACGTACCGAATTAAAAAAATACTCAATTTCCCACCCTTGTGACAAATGATTATTAAAATGTATAAGCCAATCATAATGCCATTTGGTCATGCCATGAGAATATAGACATCCCTTAGCCTGCTTATGTGCCCAATGATGTACTTTGATTTGACCACATTTTGCAACTAAGCCACCCTTGCAATGTGGACATGTTGCAAGGATATCTTTATCCGCAAAAATTCTGCTACCATTATTAGCGATACCATAGAGCATTAGAATACCAAATGGCTAACAAATGTTTAGTCGAGCATAACTTTGACGTGGTGCGATGCTTGCCAGCTGACTTCGCTAAACCTGCCGCTGCCCTTTTCGCCATATTTAATTTCCTCAACTATTTTACTATAAAACTGGTAGAATTTTATCCCATAACCCCTTATAAATCAAATGCTTTAAAAAATCATAAAAAACAGCGTCATCAGCGTTTAAAGATTTCGTGTCTTTGTGCCTTTGTGGCAAAATTTTCGTCCAAACGCGCAAGCAAAAACTTGCGCGCCTAAAAAAAAATAAAAATTTTATATCCATATCCGGCAGGCACTTACAAAACCGCCCCAAAGATTTTTCGGTCAATTTTCAGCAAAAACGCGCAAGTTCTCAGATAATACAGAGCCCGCAACAGAGCCGCGACAGTAATGGAGCGGTCATTAAAATTTAAATTTTAAATTATTTTTAAGGAGCCGCGATTCCAAAACTAAGAACTAAAAACTAAGAATTAAGAACTTTCCAGCAGGCCATTGGTCTGCTGGAACATTGTGTCTGCGTAAGAAAGTTGCCAGCGTGAAAAACCGCCCAACCTCTTTGGCAGAATCGTCCAGTGGCGACGTTGGAGGCCGGCGGCCAAAAGCCGTCTAACCTTACCAAACGAATACTTTCTTCTACTGCCTGCTGCCTACTGTATTCTGTATTCTCGTCTGGTATCTTATAAATGGGAACTTTAAAATGACTTAGCTATGAAAAAATTCGTTTAATTTAATATTTTAGCCGAATGCAGAAAAAAACCTCGTTTTTCAGCGAAGCTTTTATTATCTACTGGCTATTGACTACTGGCTATTGACTATTGAATGTTGTATTCTTTTATTTTTCGGTAGAGTGTTCTTTCGCCGATGCCGAGGAGTTTAGCGGCCTGTTCACGATTGTTCTGAACGCTATTTAGCGTGTCAATAATGGCCTGTTTTTCCAGTTCATTAAGAGCAACGCCGCTAAGATTGCCCGCGGCGGAAACGGCAACATTGCCTGCCAATTGCCTTAAATGGTGGATTTCCTGCGGTATATCGCGAACATCGAGTTTTTCCGCATCGCTCATAACGGCCATAGTCCTGATTGCGGTTCGCAACTGTCGGACATTGCCCGGCCAACTGTAGCCCTGCAAAATCATAAGTGCGTTATCTGAAATTGTCTTGGGCGGAATGCCAAGCTCGCGGCAGGCATCGGCAAGGAAGAAATCAGCCAACTCGGCAATATCTTCAATTCTGCTGCGAAGAGGCGGAACGGTTATGCTGACACCTTTGATTCTGAAATATAAATCCTGCCTGAACTTGCCCTGCTCGACAAGAGCGGTAAGATTATGATTGGTTGCGCTGATTACACGGACATCGACGACGGTTGATTTGTTTGAGCCGACCGGAACAACTATGCCATCTTCGAGAACACGGAGTAATTTCGCCTGCATAACCAAAGGCATATCTCCGATTTCATCGAGGAACAGCGTTCCTTTATCAGCAATTTCAAAAAGACCCTTTCGGGCCTCTGTAGCGCCTGTGAAAGCCCCTTTAGCGTGGCCGAACAATTCGCTTTCCAGAAGCGATTCGGTAAGTCCTGCGCAGTTGAGCGGCCTGAAGGCGTTATTTCTGCGAAGGGAATTGCTGTGAATGGCCTGGGCGAGAAGTTCCTTGCCTGTGCCGCTTTCACCTTCGATAAGAACGGTGAGATTTGTCGGCGATACCCTGCTTAGAACGGAAAAGACTGTTTGCATCGCCGGTGATTTTCCCATTACGCCGGGGAATCTGAAAATCCCCCTGCCGAATGATTTTACGACGACGGATTCTTTTTTCTTCAGCGCACGTTCAGCGATTTGGCGAAGCTGAGAAATTTCGACGGGCTTTTCAATATAGTCATACGCGCCAAGGCGAATGGCCTCTTTGCAGCTTTCAATCGTTGCTGAAGCGGCGGTCAAAATAACCTGACAATCCTGACTGCTCTGCTTTGCGGCCTTGAGAATATCTATGCCGTTGATGCTGTTGTCGTTGAGGTTCAGGTCGGTAATGACAAGATTGAAGAAACGCTGTTCGAGCATCTCAACAGCTTCTGCCGCGTTATAAACGGCAGAAGCGTTGGTATCGCCCTTCGACAATGACTGTACCAAAGCATCGGCATAGTCAGCATCGACATCAACTATCAATATCGCATACTTGTCCGCCATATTGGTATCTATTATTTGCCGGATTTTTCTTCGGCCTTCATTTGAATCAAAGCGGCTTTTCGTGAAAGCTTCAGCCTGCCCTGGTCGTCTATTAAGAGCAGCTTAACTGAAATCAAGTCGCCTATTTTGCAGACATTTTCAACATTTTTGACGTAACCATCGTCAATTTCACTGATATGGCAAAGGCCTTCAACGCCCGGCAATATCTCCACAAAAGCGCCGAATTCCTTTATCGAAACGACTCTGGCATTTGTATAAATTTTGCCTACAGTCGGCGGTTCGGTCATATCAATAATAATCTGCTTGGCTTCTTCGTGGCCGTTTCCGCCTACACAACTGATGCAAATTGTGCCATCGTCTTCAATCTCAATTGTCGCCCCGGTTTTTGCCTGTATGGATTTTATCATCTTGCCGCCTGGGCCGATTACTTTGCCGATAAGCTCAGGGTCAATTTTAATACTAATAAGTTTCGGAGCATATACGCTCAACTGCGGCCTTGATTCGCTTATTGCGCCGGCCATAGTTTCAAGAATCTGCATACGAGCAACTCTTGCTTTTTCGAGCGTTTCAACAATAACATCGTGCGGCAGAGATGTTGACTTGATGTCAAGCTGAATAGCTGTAATGCCCTGCTTTGTGCCCGCGACTTTGAAATCCATATCGCCGAAGTGGTCTTCATCGCCGATGATGTCGGTCAGAAGAACGCATTTGCCGTCTTCCTTGACCATTCCAATTGAAATACCTGCGACAGGATTAAGAACGGGAATACCGGCATCCATCATCGCAAGAGTGCCGCCGCAAACGGAAGCCATCGAGCTTGAGCCATTGGACTCTGTAATCTCGGAAACAATTTTAACAGTATAAGAGAATTTTTCCGGCGCCGGCATTACCTGCTCAAGAGCCTTTTCAGCAAGAGCTCCGTGGCCTATTTCGCGTCTGCCCGGACCTCTAATCGGCCTTACCTCGCCGACGGAATATGGCGGGAAGTTATAATGCAGCATAAATTTCTGGCCGTATTCTTCCAGCAGGCCGTCAACGATTTGCTCATCCTGACCTGTGCCGAGAGTAACGGAAATCAGAGCCTGAGTTTCGCCTCTGGTGAACAGCGATGAACCGTGCGAACGCGGCAGCAGGCCGACTTCGCAGGATATCGGTCTTACCTGCTCGAATCCTCTGCCATCGAGACGCTTGCCCTGAATAGCGAGCTTCCTGACAATTTTACTTTGGATAGCATCGATAATTCTGCCTAAAAGAACTTTCGAGCAGCGAGCCTCTTTCGCTCCTTCTGCAGGAACACAATAGATTTCGACAAGCTTATCGGTTATCGCCTTGACGGACGCGTTTCTGTCAGCCTTGGAAACAATCTGAAAAGCCTTTGCGTATTGGTCTGTATATTGAGCGGTAATTTCATCAGAGACCTGCTGATTCCACTCAATCTCGTAAGCCTGTTTTGCTTTGCCGCACTTTGCGGTAAGTTCGTCAATCATATCGCAAACCTGAACGATTGACTGATGAGCCTGTGCTATGCCGGAAGCGACAACATCTTCTGCAACTTCTTTGGCATCGACTTCAATCATATTGATTGCGTCGCGACGACCCGCCAGAATCAAATTGTAATCGCTCTTTTCACGCTGGTCGTGAACCGGATTGATAATAAATTGGCCGTCAACTCTGCCGAGTCTTACAGCGCCGATTGGCCCCTGGAATGGAACAGTGCTGATTGCTAAAGCTGCGCTTGCGCCAATCATCGAAAGAATATCAGGGTCATTTTCCAAATCTGCGCTTATTACAGTAACCATAACCTGAACTTCGTTGAAATAACCATCCGGGAACAGCGGACGCAGGGGTCTGTCAATCATTCGAGCGGTCAGAACTTCTTTTGTGCTCGGTCTGCCTTCGCGTTTCATAAAGCCGCCCGGGAATTTTCCCGCTGCGCTTAATTTTTCGCGATAATCAACGCTCAACGGAAAATAATCTATATTTTCGCGTGGCGGCGCTGATGCCACAGCTACAAGCACCATTGTGTCGCCGCATCGTACGATAACGGCACCGTCAGCCTGTTTGGCTATTTTGCCGGTTTCAATACTGATGGTCTTGTCGCCGATTTGCTTTTCTACTTTGACTACATTTGACATTTTTACCTCTTGTAACAAAAAACTATGAACCCGCTTTGAGCGGCTTTTTTGCCACAGGGCACACAAGAGGAATTCTTAATTCTGAACTTTTAATTTTGAACCCGGCCACGAATCAAAAATTAAGAATTAAAAATTCTTCTTGTCTCTGCAGCTTACGTTAAA
This sequence comes from Phycisphaerae bacterium, assembly GCA_041661665.1. Lineage (GTDB taxonomy): Bacteria > Planctomycetota > Phycisphaerae > Sedimentisphaerales > UBA12454 > GWC2-45-44. The sequence goes on from JBAZTW010000025.1 coordinate 7,649, forward strand.
TTCTTTCTTAAAACTACATTTAAACAAAAATGCCCGTTTTCAGCGGAAAGCGGGCGATTAAATTACTTTCTCAGTCCCAGACGACTGATGATTTCCTTATATCTCTTTATATCTTTCCTGCTGATATATTTGAGAAGAGCAGATCTGTTGCCAACCATTTGAAGCAGGCCGCGCCTTGATGCGTGGTCTTTGGGATGAGTTTTAAAATGGCCGGTCAACTCGTTAATTCTTGAGGTAAGAATCGCAATCTGAACTTCCGGCGAACCGGTATCCTTTTCGGCGGTTTTGTATTCTTTTATAACACTCGCCTTTTTTTCCTTCGTTATCATCTGCCAATACTGCCTTTCAAAAATATATCTGTTAATTATCCAATATCTGATTTCAATAGACGGATGATTATAGCAATTAAGTCTTTGGTTGCAATACTTTTATCATAAAAGACAAAAATCAGTGAGAACTCGCAGTGGAAACGACGTGAAATGAGCCATAACCGCTTGTTTTTAATATAGTTAAGAGTTTTTGCCCGACTAATGCGCCATAATGCTCGAAATTTTGAAAATCGGCAAAAGAAGCGCAATCGCAATCGTTCCGATAACTACACCCATTACGGTAATCATTAAAGGTTCAATCATAGTTGTTACAGCTTTGATTGAACCTTTGAGTCTTTTGTCATAAAAGCTGCTGATTTTTTCGCAAACCGAGCCAAGGTTTCCGCCCTTTTCGCCAGCTTTTATCATTTGTATCGTGGCAGGCGAGAGCAGTTCGCTATACGAAGCAAAACTCATCGCCTCTGAAAACTGAGCGCCGCCCTCGACCCTGTCGCAGGTCTCTGACCAGAAAGTTTTGAAAAAACAATTGTCGCAAGACTTCTCGATAATTCTAAGCGTATCAAGAAGCGTTACGCCGGCGTTAAGCATCGTAGCCATTATCCTTGTACTTCTTGTCATAATGCTGTCAACAAACATCGTGCCGAGAATCGGGGTATGCAATTTGAGATAATCCAGTGCCCTTTGCCCCCATTCCGTCCGCAGTGCATAAATCACGCCCCCGATAAGAATGCCGAGCACAACGAGCATTATGGATCCCGATTTAGGTTCGGTGGCGATTTTACTGAAACTGACAAGCATCTGGGTAAGTTTTGGCAAGGCCTGGCCTCTTGATTCGTATATCTTTGTGAACTTAGGAAGAACAAAAAACAGCAGCGTCGAAGTAGCTACAATAGCCATAACCAGCATAATGGCCGGATATACCAAAGCGCCCTGAACCTGCTTTTTAGTATCCATTTCGCCTTCGAGATAGCCCTGAAGCACATCAAGCATTTCAGGCATTTTTCCTGAAGCCTCGGACGCTTCTATAACGCCGATAAACATAGAATTGAAAATTTTAGGATAAGCGGAAATGGCGGTTGAAAAACTCTCGCCCGCCTGAATCCTGTCGGATACATCAAATAGTACCGTCTGAAACGGTCCGGGGTTTGTTTGTGTCGCGATGGCTTCTACGGCTTCGCTAAGCACTATGCCGCTGGAAAGCATAACCGATAACTGACTGGCGAAAAGCACAAGGTCAGACTGCTTGGCTTTTGCCGAAGCGCAATTTGCCTCAGCTTCGGTATTTGTCGAAAGCAATGAATCAAGCAATCCCGGCATTTTATTTCCTTTATTAAAAATATACAGATGTCAGAAAAACAATCTGAAATCTGATTTTTAACTCTCGCAGGTTGTAACCCGCAGAATTTCTTCAATTGTCGTAATGCCCGCCTTTACTTTATGCAGACCGTCAATATGAAGCGATGCCATACCATTTTGTACGGCCAGTTCGCGTATCTTTTTAAAATTGGCATTTTCCGAAATCAATTCCTGTATCTGTCCGTTCGGCACGAATAATTCGTGTATGGCAATTCTGCCGAGGTAGCCGCTGTTTCTGCATTTTTTGCAGCCGACCCCGCGATAGAATTTGCCTGGCGAACCAAGCGTTTTTTCAACCTGTTTTTTGATTGAAGCGGCAGGCTCGTATTCTTCTTTGCAGTTGGAACATATTTTTCTTACAAGTCTTTGCGCAAGAACGCCGACTAAAGATGCCCCGACAAGATAAGGAGCTACGCCGAGGTCGATAAGCCTGGTAACCGCTCCAGGAGCATCATTCGTATGCAGCGTCGAGAGTACGAGGTGGCCTGTTAACGCCGCCTGAACGGCAATTCCCGCAGTTTCGTTATCGCGAATTTCGCCAATCATCACAATGTCCGGGTCCTGACGCAAAAGGCTTCGCAGTGCGGATGCAAACGTAAAGCCCGCCAGTTCATGAACGCCGAATTGATTAACGCCTGGAACATTTGCCTCGACAGGGTCTTCGACCGTGCAGATGTTAACCTCTTCGCTGTTCAGTTCGGACAGAATCGCGTAAAGAGTGGTATTCTTACCTGAACCCGTCGGGCCTGTAACAAGAATAATGCCGTTTGGAGAATGAACTTTTTCCTTCAGCAGTTTCAGATTGTCGTAACTGAAGCCAAGCGTTTCAAGATTAAACAACGTGTGTTTGGCGTCGAGAATTCTTATAACAACTTTCTCGCCAAAATTGCCGGGCATAACCGAAACACGTAAATCAATGGGTCTGCCGTCAACCATAACGTGAATGCCGCCGTCCTGCGGAATTCTGCGCTGAGCGATGTCAAGCTCCGCCATAATTTTTATACGCGAAACAATCGCGGAAAGCATCTGATGCGGCGGGCGAATTTTTTCATACAATCTGCCGTCTACGCGATACCTTACGCGAAGTTTTTTATTATCCGGCTCGATGTGAATATCGCTCGCGTTTTCGTGAACAGCGTTATAAACAAGATAATTAACAAGTTTAACGACAGGCGACTGGCCTGCCACTTCCTCAAGATTGGAAATATCCTCAGAGATATTTTCGATTAGCGTAAAATCGTCGAGGCCTGTTTCGTCGATTATGTCGTCGATAACAAAAACATTGGAAGCGGGCATATACGCCTGGAGCGTTTGTGCGATATCTTTAGCTGTCGCGCAGACAACCTGAACGGCACAACCGCAGATGCGTTCTATTTCGTCAATCAGAAATACGTTTGTCGGCTCGCTCACCGCAACGGTAAGAGTATCATAAACCTTAAACAAAGGCAGAACGCAATGCTCTTCGAGAAATTCCTTAGGCAGCGTCTCGATAATGTTAGGGTCGCAGATTTTCGGCGTTATCTGGGCATAAGGCACGCCATAAGTCGTCGCAAGCGCAGAGGCGATGTCGTTTTCAGTGCAGTAGCCCTTTTCGACGAGCAGTTCTCCGAGCAGTTTTTGGTGACCGCCGCTGTTCTGATGCGAAAGAGCTTCGGTAATCTGCTCAGCGGTTATAATGCCTCGCTGCTGAAGTATTTCGCCAAGCTGTAATTTTGTTTCTGTTGCGTTTTTCATAATATCAGCAATCCTTCTATGTAAAACTTTTTACCGCTTCAGCCAATTCTTCGTAGCGGTCAAGCTTGCTGTCTATTCGCGTTATCTCAAGAATTTTCGCAAGGTTATCGTCAAGGCCTGCGAGTTTGAGCTGGCTCCTGCTTTCGTGGCAGTAGTCGCGAAACCAGAGCAGTTGTTCCAGCCCCTTGCTGTCAATAAACGCTACCTTGCTCATATCAAGAACAATGCCTGCCATATCAGGTCTGATGAGAGCGGATACCTCATCCTGAAATTGCTTGCAGTATTCTTCTATAAACTCTCCGTGCAATTCGACAACTGTAACGTCATTATAATCCTGATGTTTTATTTTCATCTTAAAAGCGCTCCTACCGCAACGGTGCCATAATCCCCGGCATCATCAGCGTAATAACTTTCGACATTTCCATTTTGAATAATTTCCCACAGCTTATCAATATCGCTGTTAAGAAAAATCGAGCCTATTTCCGGGTCGAACTGGCCGCCGAGCCCCTTTTCAATTTCAGCGATTGCTGTTTTCACACTCAAGGCTTCTCTATATGTTCTTTTTGATGTCATTGCGTCGAAGGTGTCGGCTATCATCAAAATTTTGCCTACAAGCGGAATATCTTCGCCGCAAAGCCCTTTCGGATAACCTTTGCCGTCATATCTTTCGTGATGACAAAGTACGCCAGGCACGATATCGGCCATTTGACGAATATCGGAAAGAATCCCGGCCCCTATTGAAGGATGAGTTTTTATCTGCTCATACTCATCTTCCGTAAGCTTGCCCTTTTTCCCCAATACTGCCTCTGATATCCCGATTTTACCTATATCGTGCAGCAGACCGGCAAGATAAATCTTCTGTATCACATCGCCATCAAGTTCGCCTGTAACATTGGAATAGCGTTCCGCAATCCATTTTGCGATAAGCGCAACACGTTCCGAATGGCCGCGAGTATATTGGTCTTTTGCATCGATACTGTTGGTAAGAGCTTTCAGAGAACCTATGAAAAGCTCCTTGAGGTCGCGAAACAAGCCCTGGTTTTCGATAAAAACCGCGCACTCGTTGGCAACGGAATTAAAAAGTTTGGCGTCAATACTGTCGAAATCAGACTTGTCGAGCCTGTTTGTGGCGACCATCATTCCGATAATTCTGTCTTTGCCGTGCAGCGGAACAGCGATTATATTTTTGACTCTGCCGAACCATTCATACTTGAATGGCGCATCAACTTCGCTGTCCAACAGAGCGTCATTACCGGCCTCAAGTTCGCCAACAAGTCTTTCAAACAGGATTTCGTGCATATCTTCCTGTTTGTGGTCAAGCGCGATAAGACCCGCTCCCGCGGTGAGGATAAGTCTTTTGGAATCGCCGATTTTCTTTTCGAGAAATATAGCTATACCCTCGACGCTCACCAGTTCGGTAAGGCTGTCGCAGGCCATCTGAAGATAATTCGAGTCGGACTGGGTCATCTTCATATTCGTACTCATCTTGTACAGCAGCATAAGCTCTTCATAAGTCTGAGACAGTTCGCTGCTGACCAATTCCATCTCCTGGCTGTTTTTGAAGTCAGCGTTAAATGACGCTATGAACATTTTTAAAATCTGCTGCATAAGTCTCGGATAGCCTGCTCGTTTATCCGCCGCCCAATTACCGAACGGCTCGCCGCAGTCTATAAGAATAACCGCTTCAGCCTGATTGCGCGGCAAAAGCGCCGCCGCAAGGATTTGACCGAACTTCCCGAACGTCTCTATTTTCCCGGACTGCGAATCGAGAACGTCTCCTGCGCAGGCGGACGCTGATTCATAATCGCTTATAAACCTGCCTCCGTCATAGCTGATAAGAAGATTAAGTTCATAATCATACACAATAACATTGGCGCCGAATGCGGAAATTTCCTGCCCGAAATCCTTCAGGGTTCTCATCTGCATTGTACTAAACTGATAGCCGGCAGTTTTTAACATAGTTGTATCCTAATCGTGGTTGGTTACTATTTCGCCGCAGAACTCTGCAACACGTTTTCAACATAACTCAAAAGTTCCTTGGGACTGAACGGCTTGCTCAGGCACTCGGCGACATTAAGTTTTTCCTTTTGCTCATCCTCAATCGCAAAGCCCCTTGCGGTAAGCATTATGATTGGAATATGCTGCAAATCAGGATTTAAGCGAACCTTTTCAATCAGCTCAATACCGGTCATTTGCGGCATTTGATAATCGGTTATTATGATGTCCGGCTTTTCCTCGCAGCACAGCTTATACGCCTCTGCGCCGTTATCTGCCGTTAGAACATCAAAACCGTTGTTGCGAAGTTTCATCGCGACAACATTTACAATATGCACTTCATCGTCAGCCACTAAAACTTTTCTGTTATCCATTTTTTATCCCTCTAATTAAAGATTATTTCATCGTAATTTTTTCAGCGGACACCAGCGGCAGTTCAAATCCGAAACAACTGCCCTTTCCGACTTCACTGGTTACAAAAATTCTGCCCTGATGCACTTTTTCGACAATCTGTTTTACAAGATTAAGACCCAGGCCTGTTCCTTTGGCGCACTTGTTGTTCGCCTTTACCCTGTAAAACTTGTCGAACACGTGCAAAAGTTCATCGGCGGGAATACCGACTCCCGTATCGGTTATCGTTACCTTTGCGACTCCTTCTGATTCGTTCACTTCGCTATTGACGGTTATTTTTCCGCCATTGGGAGTATATTTTACCGCGTTGCTGAGCAGATTTATCACAACCTGCGAAATCATATCCTTATCCGCGCTGACCTGGTCAAAAACAATAGCCGTCTGGTCTTCAACGGTAATTTCCTTTTCTGCCGCATAACTCTTAATCATCTGAACCGCATCGCGCACAATAAGAGCGGTGCTTACAGATTCCTTATTAACTTTTATCAGGCCGGACTCAATACGCGATATATTGAGAATGTCCTCGATAAGACGATTAAGCCTCTGTGCCTGATTCTGAATTATCGAATAGAATTCATTTCTTGTCTTCTCGTCATTCGCTTCGCCGTCAACGAGCATTTCTGAATATGCCGTAATCGAAGCAAGCGGAGTTTTCAATTCGTGCGAAACGTGGCTGACGAAATCATTTTTCATCTGCGATATTTCTTTTTCACGCGTAATATCGTGCAGAACCACAACAACGCCGCAAACTTCATTATCGTCATCGTAAATACACGAAATCGTGCAGTTATATGTGAACGGCGTTTCAGCGGATTCAAACACAAGCTCGTGCTTGACGTGCCTTACCCTGCTGTTTCTGCTGCTTTTAATCAGCTTGACGAGTTCATCTTTTGTTATAAGTTCATCAATCGGTTTGAGAGTCGCCTGTTCGAGTTTGAACCCGAAAATCTCGCCGGCAGGTTCGTTAGCCATCAGCAGCCTGTCGCTGGCATCGGTAACAATTACTGCATCGGATATACTGTAAATAATCGCTTCGGTATTTCGCTTCTGCCGTTTAAGAAGCTGAACCTGCAATCGCATATCCTTTGTTTCCTTATTACATTGCGATGCTTTTTCACGCTGAGCCTTAAAATCGTTTTTAAGACTTTCAAACTGCACAAGAAGCGTTTTGTTCTCAACGTATAAATACCACGCGATTATGCCGGCAGCTCCCGCAACCAGAATACAGAGCATTGTCCTTGCCCAATAAGCTCCGCCAAGCGGTATTGTCAGAACCGCAATCAGTCCCAGCAGCCCTACCGCTATCGGAAATAAATAATACTTTTTAATCATAACTACTATCCAGCCATAACAAATATAAAATCATTGCAGGCAAAGCTGCCGCGTGGGCTAAGAGCCCACCCTACAAAACTATTTTAAAAATCCATCGGCGCAGCCGATTCCGCAAATTTTCATTTTTCAATCTTCAATTTTCAATTTTTATCGTCGTTTCCATTTTTTATCGAGCTTAGTATCCATATCGTCCCGCATTACCCGTTTCGAGCCTTTAAGCTTGGTGGGATTAGTCTCAGCGAGAATCTTTTCTCTCAATTTAACCGCTTCAAGAGCGTTAGGCCTGTAAGCTATTATCCAGTCTAATTCCGTCAATGCTTTGTTATATTCCTTGTCCGCATAGTAGTCTATCGCTCTGTCATAAGTTTCTTCATACAGCCTTGCTCTTGCACCCCAGCCCATTCTGTCGCGCGAGCCGGAAGTTATTCTGTCAACATCATCCATCTTTTCTTCCGATTCAGAAACAAGGTCTTCAGGCGTATTGATAATGTGCGGTGTTATAAGAACTACAAGTTCTTTGCGAATATTTTTGTCATTAGTGCTCTTAAACAGCCCGCCTATTATCGGCATATCGCCTATTATCGGCACCTGTGAATCAATATTGGTAAGGTCTTCCTTGAACAGGCCGCCGATAATTATCGTCTTGCCGTCCTTTACCATTATATTGGTCTTGACCGTCGTAATTGTTTTCAACGGCAAATTGCCATTGGCATCCTGCAATGAGCCGGTACTAAGTTCGGGATTAAGTTCCATACGAACATATCCATCACTACATATAAAAGGCCTGAATTTTAAAATTGTACCGCTTATAAGAAATTCAACCGAAGTTGTCGTAGTTTGAGCCTGCGTTGTGCTGGCGGTATAACCTCTCTCTTCGCCGATATTTATATAACCTGCCTGCTTATTCAGCGCCATAATTTTGGGATTCGCAAGAACCGTCGTATCAGTAATACCCTCTTGCGCCGTAACCGCAGCGGTGATTTGATCATTATTAAGAGTTGCACTGAATGCTGTTGTCCCTGTGATGGAAAGATTAGCCGCCATGCCGAAAGGAGTCGAAGCAGCCGTAATGCCTGCGATTTTATCCCATTTTATGCCGAACTGCGTCTGCTCCGAAAGGCCTGCCTCAAGCAATGTAACCTCAATCAGAATCTGCTGAGGCCGAACGTCTATTTCCTTAATCATTTTCCCGATTTTTTCTAATCTGTCGGGAAAATCGAAAACAACTACCGTATCTTTCATTGCGTTAGTATTGCCGCCGGTACCAGCTTCGGTATCGGACTTTGCCGCGGTCGTAGAAGCGATTTTGCCGGATGCGCTCAATATCGGCGTTATAAGCGTTTTCGCCTCTTCAGAGTTAACATAATTAAGCGTATAAACACTGCTGGTCAATCTTGTGGCATCATTCGAGTATTTGGCGTATTCTTCGGTAGTATAAACCCTTATAAAATTACCGTCTATCTCGTAATGATAGCCGGGGCCGAGAATAGCGTTTAAAGCCTGCTCGAATGAAACATTATACAGACTTGTGATATTGAGTTTTCCGTTGACATTCGCCGATGGAATAATGTTCTTTTGATACTTCGCTGCCAAAAATCGCAGAGCGTCTCTTATGGACATATCCTTTCTGAAACTTATCGACTGCACAGACTCGTCGCTGAAAAATTCTTCGCTTTGGACGGCCTGATTAGCTTCGCCGATTACAACGCCGCTGTCTGCCTGTTCCAAAAGGACTGACTTTTCTTCCATCGGCGGCAAAGAATTCGATTCGGCGGCAGCGACAACAATCGCCGCGGCAGCCGACAATATAACCGTGCAAAAAATAATAATATTTTTTCTGCTTACAGCTATTTTTCTGATTTTATTTTTCCGTTTCATTTTTTACTCCTTATTATTCAGACCTGACGAAGATTCAGGTATCCTTTTCGTTAAGATTGCGCCATTACATTCGAGTTCAACTTTACTGCTGTGGATTTTCACAACTTTGAACTCGTAATTCTGGTCGTGAAATACGAATTTGAAACTCTGTCCTTCTTCCAGCAGCTTATCTTCGATAAAAGCCTGCGGCTTTTTATCGTTGACAATCGCTACAAGCTCCATCGCGTCAACTGCGGCGCCGGCGGCGCTGGTATCCTGCGAATTTCTGTTGGGGTCTGTTATTTCGCCTGAAGAGCCCAAATCGCCCGTGCCGAATCCCTTAAAAAGTTTGGCGTCAAAGAAATCGTTCGCCAGAACATTATGCCTTTCAGGAACAACCGGCAAATCTACAAATACCACATTGTCCTCCGCCGATGCGGAAGAAGCGACGGTGGAAACATCCGTCGGTGCAGCAGCCTTTGCCGCCTGAGGCTTATCTTTGACCGCAAAAACCCTGAGCCACAAAACACCCATTACCACAAGCAGAACAAGAGCCGCTGCCAGCTTCTTTCGCTGCGCAGAATTTTTCACAGCGATTGCTCTTTTTCGGTCAACAGTTTTTTGCGGAACCGGTCTCACTATTTATTCCTGTAAAATATATTTGTTTTCGCCTGCATAACCAAACTGCCGTCAAACTTATCGCTGCCGGTCATCGAAACTTCTTCTATCTGAATAACTCTCTGAAAACCTTCCAGAGCCTTGAAAAATTTAAAAATATGCGGCAGCTTGCCCTGACAGCGTATGTACACAGGTATCTTTACCAGCTCGCCGGCCTGCGTTTCTACGCCCGGTTGAACGACAAGCTCTTCAAGTCCCTGCTGCTTCATCACCGAAGCGAGATTTTGCAGAAATTCGCCGTGCGCCCTGCCCAAAGGAATCTTCGCGTCAAAATCGCCGACCTGCTGTTTTAACGTCTCAATTTCCCTGCTTATCTGCGACAGAGTTTCCAGACGAGCGCCGACAGAAGAATTCTCAGTTATCAAAACAACGTTTTCCGCCTTGAGCATTTTGGCTTTCTTATTCAGCGGCATATACTGAAAAAACACGAACGCCGCCGCCATCGCCACAACGGCAACCGACATAACGATTTGTTTTTGTTCCGGTTTTGGAATCATATCTACTGCTTTAAAACATAATTCGACAAATAACAGGTCAACTCAAACTCACACACCTGTCGTCCTCCGACAGGTATATTTCTTGAAAATCCAGGTATAACCTGAAAAAAATAATCCGACATCTCAAGCATATTTATTGTTTCAGCAACCTGTGCCGCATCAGCCGCAAGACCGCCGAGAACAATTTTATACCTTACCTTATTATCAAACATTTTCGATTTATCCGAATCGGCTGAATAAACCTGAATTTCGTTTTTAGCGCTATTTTGCGATGGCAGCGGCTCGGACTTTATTTCGAGTTTTTTCAAAACCACTCTGCCATTGAGCAAATGCGATATTTCAGCGAGAACATTCGAGACAGCCATATTGGATTTAACGCTGTCTAACATCCGCTGTTTCGCCTGCATCTGATAAAACTGATTTTGAGCGGAATCATATTCCGCCTGACCGCGAGTCTGAATAAGTTTGGCGTTTCGCAAAGTCGCGTTTTTAGCCTTTACAACGGCGACTCTGCCGTTGGCAAAAACGCTCCATACAACCATCACAAGTACAATAAGTCCTATCGCAACATAGAACTCGCGATATTTGCGATGCTCTACGCGTCCGTGTTTATACCAGTCAGGCAGAAAATCAATTTCTCTCATGTTCTACCGCCCTTTCAGCTATATCCATACCTTTAAGGCAAAGTCCGGTTGCCACAGCCCACTCACACAGCATAGCTCTTTTGTCCGCGGGGAAATCAACGCCGGAAAGGTCAAATCCTCTCAACGGCTCGGTTACTTCTATATCAATCCCAAGATGACGCTTAAGAGCGTTTATAAGGGTCTGCTCATAAGTCTCTCCGCCGGCAAAAACCACATGACTCGGCCTTTGACCCCTGAATGTTACGGAATAATATCTAAAGCAAAGCGATATCTCCCTGGCAAGCTCGTCGATTACCGAGTACATACTGTCAATAACTATCTGCCGCGTCGCTGGTTCGATTTCCTGCGACTCGGTCTCGCTTCGCAGCTTGCTTCGCAAATGAATGGCATCATCTATCCCGATGCCTAAACGCGAAGCGACCTGTTTATTTATCTGCTCCGAAGCTATATCTATTTGCTTGGCGAAAATTATTTCGCCGGCCTTGCCGATTAGCATTGTCGTATAACTTGAACCGACTTCGACAAAAACATTGGCCTTTTCCTGGTCAGCGACTCTCCGCAGCGACCTTTGCAGACTTCTGAACAATGCGCAAGGCACGGTATCAATTGCCACAGGCGTAAGGCCCGCTTCCTCGAGCATTTCTATATGCTTCCTGAGAGCCTCTTTCTCTATTGCGAAAAGAATTATTTCATTTTTAACCTCTTCGCCCTGCTTAATGCTTCCCGCAGAGAAAAATCTTATCTCGTGCGTATCGGCATTTAGCCCTATCCGGTCAATTGTGCCGGAGTTAAGAGCCTTTTCAATTTCCTGGTCTTCAAACGCATCAAGCCTTAAACTTTTAATTATTAGTTTGGAGCCCGGCAGACACGAAACGACATCACGCTTCTGAAATCGCCCCTTTGCCAGAATCTCCTTTATGGCCGCAACCGTAGCGTCTCTTGCCGACTGCTCATCATCGCAGACCTCAGCGTCAAGCTGAATTTCATCAGCCGCAACTACAGCCATCTTATCTGCCTGGCTCCGGAGTTGAAGCATCTTCACTGAATTACAGCTTATATCCAATCCAATCGGGCTGGTATTTGTTTTCAAAAATTCAAATATATTTTTAATCTCAAACATATCTTCAATCTTTTATTCTATGCTTATATATCCCGTTACCGATTCAATCTTTACCTTCATTGTGCCGCCCTCGGCAGATAAAACAACTTCTCCGCTATTGACGCTGGGCGTTCCGAGATAATCAAACGTAATAGTATTACTCACGCCAAAATTCGTGCTTACAATATCAACCTTGTTGAGCCTGCCATCGGATGCGAAGCTGACAACATAAGTTTGTCCGACACGAACCGGATGATTTATCGTGCCGGAAGAATTTTTCAGGCTGTAGCTTTCCGCTGCCGTATCGAAAACAACCTGATAAGTTTTGCCTGTGCTAATCGCCATACTCTTTGCGTATTCCAAATCCGATGCGACCATATTCGCCGCCGCGCTCAACTGCACGCTCGCCGCCGATGTGTACATCGGCACCGCAATCGCCGCAATGATGCCGACGATGATTACCACAATAATCACTTCCACCAGCGTGAACGCCGGTGCTTTATTTTTCATATTTTTCATCATTTCCGCTCTTTAAACACAGTAAATCCGCGGTAATTCCTTATATTGTTTCGTCTTATGGGGACTTAGGCTTAACCGTAATGATTGGGAAATTTGATAGGCTGATTATTTTGTGGCGTTATTATCGGGCGTTGAGTGCGTAATAATCCAAGATGGCCGATAATAAATTTAAGAATTAAAATTGAAAAATGAAGAATTAAAAAACGCCGCAGGTGATTCCATAAAAATTTTCAATGTTGTGTCACTAATTTCGTACTATTGATTTGTAAAACGCCCCGCCTGCAGAAGACCATCTGCGAAGAGTCGTTGTGTTTGACCAAATTGCAAGGGCTGCTTTTTGTGGAGCGCCATTTACCCTGATAATCGTACTCCATGGGTTCCTTACACCGCCGCCTATAATGTACAAAACACCATTAACAGTAACGCTGCTTCCAGCTTTGCTCCCCATATCAAGAGCATTGCCTATCTGGGCATAGCCGGCTATGGCCACTAACTGATTGGCATTCTGTATTTTGATATCATGGCCAACTATCACGGCAGGCATACCCTTTAGCGGTGTGATTGTTACCTGTAGGCCGCCTTCAAATTGCAGGTCGTGCTCAACCACAATCGTTCCGGTTATATTAATAGTGTTCTTCAAAGTAAGGTCGCTGCTGCAATAATACACGCGGCCGGGATTTCCGCCGCCCGGATCAGGAAACGTACCAGCGTATGTTCCGCTTACCACTAAGGCAGAATAAGGCCCTGCCCCATTGTAATAATACTGCGGGCTGTAAGTGGCAGTGGTAATATTTGGCAGCGAGACCGGCGGGGTAGCCGTATGTTCATATTGCCTGCCTACAACCGTACTATAATTAATTGTATGTTCTGTTGTATAACTATCGCCGTTAATATATCCGTAATTATACAAATTGCCGTTACAGTAAGTATCACCGTTAATAATCATTTGCGATGGAATCGTTTCATTGCTGCCGACCCGGAAGACAATGGCAGGATTAAAACGCAATTTTGCCGTCAGGCTTTGCTGAGCCGTAACCTGTCCGCCGATTTGGCGATAACCAGAACTCGTTATCTGGAAATCGAATGGGGAAAGTTGCGAAACACTGACATCATAATAATCGCTGCTGCCGGAGACTAATTGGCAGCCGGTTGCGCCTGCCCAAAATTCGCCCGCCGTATCCTGCGGACACATAATAAGCCCCCTGCCGTGTTCAAGCCCCGCATCGGCCAGATAGTCCATATCTGCCTTCATTTCCATATTCTGGCCGAACGCAAGCTCCGTATCGCCGCGTACAATAAACCCAAGCGCAACAATCGTTATCACACCAACGAGTATCAGCACTATAATCAGCACCATTCCTTTGGCATTATTATGACGTTTACATTTCATCTCGTCCTATACCCTAAACCCTATACCCTATCTTTTACATATCATCATCACTTGCAATAATTGCTCCGCTGCTGTCCAAAAGATACTCTGCCTGCGCCCGCAAAAACGCCGAACACTGATAATTTTGAATTACTGCTTTTTGTGTAACGCCGAAAAACATATTGAGCCTTTTTGAAAAAGGCGCCGCGGTATCGGTCGTAAATGTTACATAACTGCAATTATTTACAAGAGTGATATAGCTGTACGGACAGTTGTTTTTGAGCCATGTTTTCGCCGAGCCGTTTGAAATAGCGGCCAATGTAAACCAATTTGCAGCCATTGCTCCTGTCGGTGCAAACTGCAGCAGTTTAATTTGACCGTTACTGTTTCCGGTTTCGATATAGACTAATTCGCCGGGATTGATTTTATTGTCGACTGCCTTGTCATCCGCCCGCCAGATGGCGACTTCAGCGCCTGAATTAGAACAAACTAATTTGCAGTTCCTGACTAATTCGCCGAATCGAATTGTTGTATATCTGATTCTGCTTTGAATTTCGGAAGTATTATCAGCCGAATCATTTGCCGAACCGAGTGCAAAAGCCAGCGTCGCGACCGCGGCAAGAATTATGCCCGTAACCGTCATCGCCATAATCAGTTCAACAAGCGTAAAACCGCGTCTGTCATTGCGAGCGCAGAACTGCAATCCCGCACTTGTCATTGCGAGCTTTGTAGGGTGGGCTCTTAGCCCACGCAGCTTTAAAATCTCATCGCCGAAGGCGATTCCACAAATCTTCATTTTTCAATCTTCAATTTTCAATTTCTATCATTTGCTCTTTAACCTTACAATCTCAGCTAATTTAGTATTATCCTGATAAACGCCAACCGTTATTCTTATAAAATTAGGACTTCCATAGTTCACCTGTTGAGGCATATAAACATATACACAGGATGCGGTTCTGTTAAATGGAGCGTATATGGAATCTGTTAAATCCGCCCCTGCCGCCGATTTGATATGCCCTTTGGATTCCGCGTAGCTGCCGTAAGTTGAAACAATCAGACTGTAATCGGTCGCGATGACTTGTTCCATCAGGTCAGCCGCAAGCCTGGCGGCAAGCGTCTGATTGCAGCCCTGCTGCTGAACAGCCGCGCTCGATGCAAATGGCAGGAGCAGTCCCGTCACCGCTATCATAAAAATCACAAGCGCAAGCATCGCTTCGGCAAGAGTGAAACCATTATTTCTTATAATCAACTTTGCCATAATATCGAAATACAAAAAAATGAAGATTGAAAATTGTAAATTGCGTTCGACAGGCTCACGTCCTGAGCTTGCCGAAGGGAAGATTTATGGATTCGCCTCCGGCGAAACTATCTTATTTGTAAAATCTTCATTCTTCAATTTTCAATGTTCAATTACAAAAACAGCTGGTCAGTTTTGTAGGGTGGGCTTTAGCCCACGCGGTACTTCTGTCATTCCCGCGCAGGCGGGAATCCAGCATAAAACAGTCTCGGCCTTTAGGCGGATTCCTTATTTTTTATTTTTGCTCTTTTATTTTTAATTTACTTTAAAAAATAAGGCTGGTCAGCCCCGAAAGACCGACCAGCCTGTATTTTCATTTTCGATTCTATCGAAACTTCATCGTCAGATTAGTAAGCAGCATGAGCCGCGGTGTCATTTGCATTAAACGAACCAGTAGAGGTATTGAAATACCATCCTTTGCCATCAACAGTAGGTGCAACCACACCTTCTACCACAGTCGCTGCATCCGCGCCGGTAACATACGGATTCTTCGGTATCGCCTGGAGGTAAGGACCAACAGCTCCTGATGTGCCAACTGCAACAGTCGCACCCGCAATGCTCGTAACGCCTGTTAATGCAGCAGTAAAATCTGCTGTTCCAGCGCCAGGCAAAGCGCCATTGTGCTGAATCTTATAAAGCTGAATCTGTGAACGAACCGTCTGCAAATTGCTTGTAAGACTCGACAGGTTGGCCTGTTCGCTGGCATCGCTGAACTGCGGAATGACAATCGCAGCGAGAATGCCTAAAATAACTACGACGATCAAAATTTCGACCAATGTAAAACCATTTCTTTTTTTCATTTTTCTTGCTCCTAAATTAAGGAATACATTTTTTGTCAATTATTCTAAATTGGTATCGGCTAACCGGTACGCCCGCTTAACCTGTACACCACATTGGCAACAAATTCACTTATTCAACCATCTTACGTCCCATAACTTAAAGACAATCCCAATTGCCGCTCTACGGCGACTAAATATGCCAATGAAAGAATAAGAAATGATTTTGCGATATGCAAAAATTTATGCGAACTTTTTTATCAGTGGAACGTTTTGTAGGGTGGGCTCTTAGCCCACGCTGTCACCCAAGACTCTTGAATAGCTATTTTTTATTTTTTCTGCGGCATTTATCGGACTTGCGATTGATGCACTGACGGCATCTGTCATCACTGCACATCTGGCAGACATAACAATCTTTACATTTGTGCTTTCGCTCACCCGCCTTTTGCGGGACATATAACTTGCCGATAACGCCATTTATTCTTATAAACGGCATATTTCCTTTTTCACCGCAGCAAGTAATTTAGCTTGGGCGACGGCGGCGATTTTTTGCCCTTTTTTATAAATAAATCCTTTGCCGGCGGCGGCGCAGACGGCGATATCGGCATCGGCGGCTTCGCCGGGGCCGTTGACGACACAGCCCATAACGGCAACTCTCAAAGGCTTATCAACTTTGTCCAAAAGTTTTTTTACCTGCTGAGCAAAGCTGACCAAATCCCATTTGCATCTGCCGCAGGTCGGGCAGACGATAAGCTGCGGCTCATCTGTTTTATAAAGTTCCAGAGAGCCGAGAATCTGCTTTGCGATTTCGACTTCCTGCACCGGGTCGCCTGCAATACTGATTCTGATTGTGTCGCCAATGCCCTGATACAGCAATGTGCCAAGGGCAACGGAGGCTGGGACAATCGCATCTTCGGCAAGGCCGGCGTGGGTCAGGCCGAGGTGGAGCGGATACTGGAATTTTTCGGCGATTGCGATATTGGATTCTATCGTTCGCAGTACATCGGAGCTTTTTACGCTCAAGACGATATTATTAAAGCCTCTGTTTTCAAAAATTCTGATATAGCCTGCCATTTCGTTTATCATCAGGCTGATTCGCTTTCGCATCGGGGTATCGTGAAGCAGGTTGCGAATGCTGGCCTCGTTTATGCCTATGCGCATCGCGATTTTGTGAGCCTTCGCGCAGTCAATAATGCGGGCAACATCGTTTTTATCTTTTATATTGCCTGGGTTCAGGCGGATTTTGGCGGCACCGGCTTCGATGGCCTCAATCGCCCTGTCCGCGGAAAAATGAATATCGGCGACGAGCGGGATTTTGACTTTTTGCACAATTTTGGCAAACGCGGCGGTGTCTTTGGCGGTTGGAACGGCCAACCGGACAAGGCCGGCGCCGGCATCGGTCAGGGCGTTTATCTGTTTTACGCACCGTGCAACATCGGTAGTCTCAAATTTTATCATAGACTGAATGACTATGGGATGTTTTGAGCCGATTTTTACGCTCCCTGCGGCAACGGTCTGTGTTTTTCGTCTTTTTATCATATCGCCGAATTCTATCTTGTTTTATTGCGATGAGCAAATTAAAATACCGCCCTGTTTTAAGGTTTTTGGGTATGGTTATATCCGTTATATCTCTGTTGCTCGCGGCATATTGCGTACTGGCAATTGTACTGTATTTTATGCAGCGGAGTCTGACGTTTTATCCGACAAAAAATGTGCCTTATAATCCGGGCGATATCGGACTGGAATATGAAAAAGTTCAGCTTAATACGCCTGATGGGCTGATACTATCAGCGTGGTTTGTGCCGGCGAAAAACGCGGCGGCCACCCTGTTGTTTTGCCACGCCAACGGCGGAAATATGGCGTACTATTTGGATACGATAGATATTTTTAATAAGCTTGGGCTGAACTGTTTTATATTTGATTATCGCGGATATGGCGACAGCGGCGGCGAGCCGGGTGAAATGGGAATATATATTGACGCTCAAACGGCTTATGACTGGCTGAAAACGGAAAAGAATACACCGGCTGAAGATATAATTATTTTTGGCCGCTCGCTGGGCGGCAGTATCGCGGCTCATCTTGCCGGAAATGTGAAGGCCGGCGGACTGATTGTCGAAAGCGGATTTACTTCTTACGCCGATATCGCACAGAAATTTTATCCTTATATAATGGTAAGGCCTTTTGCGAAATACAGCTTCAATACGCTCGAATACATAAAAAAGGTCAAATGCCCGATTTTATTCATTCACAGCCGAAGCGATGAGGTAGTGCCGTTTGAGTTTGGATTGCGCCTTTACTCGGCAGCCAGGGGCGCCAAAGAATTTGCAGAAATTTTCGGCGGGCATAATGACGGGTTTTTATATTCGGGGCAAATTTATCGCGAAAGTCTGGCCGACTGGCTGGAATTTCTTAAAGAATATCGAATGCAGGAAAAATGCAGTAAAATTAAGATTGTATCATAATGAAGCAAAATACGAAAAGTTTAATACTGCTGCCGGCGCTGGCGATAGCGATAATTCTGTTAGTTATATCAATAAGACAGAATATCCTGACCCCTGCCGTAAAAATTTCACCTTCGCAATCCTGCGCAAGGATTATATCGCTTGCGCCGAATGTAACGGAGATACTTTTTTCGCTGGGTTTGGGCGAGCATGTAATCGGGGTATCGGAATTTTGCAATTATCCTGCCGAGGCGAAAGACAGACCGAGGTTCGGCGCGCTGATGAATCCGAATTACGAGGCGATATTGGCGGCAAGGCCTGATTTAGTTATTGTTCTCGATGAAATGGTCAGAGGGGAAAATAAATTCGCCGCGATGGGAATAAACATTCTCGCTGTCAAACACGATTCCATCAACGATATACTCGACTCGATTCTCGCGATAGGCAGAGTCTGTGATGCAAACGAACAAGCGATGAAGCTGGTTAATGAACTCGAAAATAAAATGTCGGCGATAAAGACGCAGTCAGATGCCCGGCGCAAGCCGAAGGTTTTAATTTCGGTCGGGCACGATATATCGCAAGACCCTGATAAATCGCCGGAGAATGTTTATATCGCCGGCAGAGACGGTTTTTACAGCGATATGATTGAAAAGGCAGGCGGACAAAACGCTTATGCCGGCTCAATTCAGTTCCCTGCGGTCAGCTATGAATCTATCGTATCGATGAATCCGGAAGTTATTATCGATGTTATGACCGCATCGCCGGAGAAAAACATATTTGACCCGGAGATAATCAAAAAACAATGGAAAAAAATCGGTATGATTGACGCGGTTAAAAATGACAAAATCTATGTGCTTACTGAAGATTTTGTGGCTATTCCCGGGCCGAGGTTTATACTAACGCTTGAAAAAATTGCATCAGCGATAAATCCAGAATTGAAATTGAAAATAAATGAACCAAACAGTAATTGAAATTGAAAATTTATGCTTTGCCGCCGCCGGCAAGGCGATATTGAACAGCGTCAGCTTTTCGGTATCATCCGGGCAGAGGCTGTATATTGTCGGACCAAACGGCGCGGGCAAAACAACTCTGCTGCGATGTTTGAGCAGGATTGTCGGAGGGTTTAGGGGCGATATAAAAATAAAAAATCAGGATTTGAAAAGTTATTCTCAGAAAAATCTTGCGAAAATCCTTACTTATGTCCCGCAGTCGCTCGACGCTGATATTCCATTCACGGTTCATCAATTTGTTTTAATGGCACGTTATCCGCATTTGAGCCCGTTTTCTGTTATTACGCCCAACGACGAGAAAATCGTTCGCGATGCGATGGAAATGACGCAAACGGATTGTTTTGCCCATCGCATAATCTCGACGCTCAGCGGCGGAGAAAGGCAGCAGGTTTCTATCGCCGCCGCCGTTGCACAGCAGGCGGAAATTTTTCTGCTCGATGAACCTGCGACGTATCTTGATTATAAACATCAAAACGATATTCAGTCGCTGCTTTCAAAAATCAACAAAACGCTTGATACAACGCTCCTCTGCGTAACACACGACTTAAACGCGGCGGTTTTGAACGCTGACGCTATTATCGCTCTTAAACAGGGAAGAATTGTTTTTGCAGGTTCCGCGGCGGAAATTATGAACGAGCGGACACTGGAAGAAATCTACGGCAAGAAATTTCAGTTTGTCTGTCATCCGCTTACGGGGCAGAGAATTATTGTGCCGGACACAATCAAATGAAAAAAACTCAATTTATATTTATAATTGTTTTCGCCGTTGTGGTTTTGGTTATCAGCCCGTTTATCGGCTCGATAAAAATACCGTTTTCGGCATTGACGGACTTTGGGCATACGACAATCGCATCGAAGATTTTTTATAACATTCGTCTGCCGAGAGTTTTGACGGCTTTTATAGCCGGAGCCGCCCTTGCCTGCTGCGGAGTGGCTTTGCAGGCAATGTTCCGAAATCCGCTTGCAACGCCTTTTACGCTGGGTATATCGGGCGGCGCAGCGTTCGGTGCGACTGTGTATGTTTTAATCGCGGCGTTTTTGCCGATTTGGTTGGGGCCTGTGCTTTTTTCTTTTTTCGGTTCGCTTGCCGCTGCGATTTTTATTTACGGCCTGACCAAACTCAAGAGAGGTTTTTCAGTCGGAACAATGCTGCTTGCCGGTGTTGTGGTTAATTTCTTCTTCTCGAGTCTGATACTGCTGCTGCAATACATAAGTGATTTTACGCAGTCGTTTCAGATTGTTCACTGGCTGATGGGCAGTATAGAAGCTAATGGTTATGCAAAACCTAAAATAATGTTCATATTTACAGCCGCCGGCGTGGCGATAATCGCAGCGTGCGGCGCAAAATTAAACCTGATGAGTATCGGCGACGAAATCGCAATCTCAAGAGGCGTGAATGTCAGAGGCACAAGGAAAATTGTGTTTTTCGCAACGTCGATTATGGTTGCAGGCGTGGTGGCTTTTTGCGGGCCGATAGGCTTTGTTGGTTTGATGGCTCCTCATATATGCAGGCTGTTAATCGGGCACGACCATAAAATTTTAACGCCGGCCTCGGTTTTGTTCGGAGGCGGATTTTTGGTATTGTGCGACACCATCGCAAGAACGGTCATTTCGCCCGCGGAAATTCCCGTAGGAGTGATAACCGCCCTGCTTGGCGGACCGTTTTTTGTCTGGCTGCTGATTAAAGATAACGGCACAGCAAATGCCGGTTAAACCGTTCCAAATTTAGTCAAATGGTTTGACAACAGGCGGCTTTTTTATGGGTTTTATATCTATAGGTTTTATATCCGCAGGCGAATCTGAATGGCTGCACACATACCCATAAAGAATCTGGACTATCTGACTGTTATATCGTAGAATATAGCTAATAATCGACATAAATCAAAACGGACCGGCAAAAATGGAAACGACCGATAATCTCAATATTGTGCGGTTTAAACCGCTGATTACGCCCAAGCAGCTAAGGGAAAAATATCCCGAAACCGAGCAGGCAGCCGAGCTTGTGGCAAGGTCAAGGCGGATTATACAGGGTATTTTAACGAATAAGGACAGGCGAAAAGTCGTTATAGCTGGGCCTTGTTCGCTGCACGACAAGGCTGCGTCGATTGAATACGCGGCGAAAATCAGGGATTTGCAGTCGAAGGTAAGCGATAAAGTTTTGATTGTGATGCGGACGTATTTTGAAAAACCGCGGACGACGCTCGGCTGGAAGGGAATGATTTATGACCCATACCTCGACGGCTCTTATGATATAGAGGAAGGGTTTGTACGGGCTCGCGATATATTGCTTGCGGTGAGCAAAATAGGTCTGCCTTGCGCAACGGAATTTCTTGACCCGATTGTGCCGCAGTATCTGGCGGATATTATTTCCTGGGCATCGGTCGGGGCAAGGACGGCTGAATCGCAGATACACCGCCAAATGGCAAGCGGACTTTCGATGCCTGTCGGTTTTAAAAATTCCACCGATGGCAATCTAACCGCTTCCATCGACGCTGTAAAAGCTGCGGCAAGTCCGCACTCGTTTATGGGCATCAGCGAAGCGGGACAGGTTGTAATAGCTGAAACTCGTGGAAATAAATTCGGCCATCTTGTGCTCAGAGGCGGAAAAGATTGTCCGAATTATACGGAAGAATATGTGGCATTTGCGAAAGTCCTGCTGAAAAAAGCAAATATACAAACCGGCATCGTTATAGATTGCAGTCATGCTAACTCTGAGAAGGATTTTCGACAGCAGCGAACTGTCCTTTTAGACGTTGCAGAGCAGCTCAAAAAAAACACGGATATAATTTCAGGTGTAATGCTCGAAAGTTTTCTCGTTGAGGGAAATCAAAAGCCCGCAAAGGCTGAAAATCTTACTTACGGCCAATCGCTTACAGACGAATGTATCGGCTGGAATGAGACGGAAGAACTGATAAACATTTTCGCTGATGCAGTGAAAGGATAAGGGTTTATAAATGTCAGATGAAGTAAAAACTGTGAAACACACGACGGCTGAATCAGTGGCGAATACGTTTGAATGGCTGATAACGGCATTTGTCCTTGCCTTTGTTTTCAGGGCATTTGTGCTCGAGGCGTTTCGCATCCCGACCGGCAGTATGGCTGATACGCTGATGGGCGACCACTTTCAAATCTGCTGTACCGAATGCGGCTACCGCTACGAATATAATTTCAATCCATACATAGCGAAAAATTATAAAACAGCCGCTGGTCAGGGGCTGTACAGGCTTTGGCCGTCGCCAAGATGTCCGAGCTGCGGATATTATGAAAACCCAAGTACGCTGGTTCCGAAATCCAACGGCGACAGGATACTTGTCTTTAAATGTCTCTACCAGTTTATCGAACCCAGGAGATGGGACGTGATTGTTTTCAAATGTCCGACCGAGCCGGGCACTAATTATATCAAAAGACTCATCGGCAAGCCCGGTGAAACGATTGAAATAATCGACGGCGATATTTATATCAACAATGTTTTGCAGAGAAAACCCGACACAGTACAGGACGAAGTGTGGATGTGTGTTTATGATAATGCTTACCAGCCTGTTCGGAAGATGGAAAACAGATTTAACGGCCATAGCTGGCATCAGCCGTTCACAAATGACACTGACTCGCAGTGGAAATATAATCCGCAAGAGCCGACAAAGTTCACGCTTGCCGCTTCGGCTGAGAAAACAAACATAATGTTTTATGACACGACAAAGGGCAATAACTTCAGAGCTGCGTATGGTTATGGCGACCCCAGATATTATGACAATATACCGTATTGCAGCGATTTGATGATGAAGTATTACGCAAGATTTGATGCCGGGCAAAGTTCTGTCGGGATAGGACTTAAAAAATATGAAACACTTTATAAGGCCTATGTGAATAGCACGGGGGAAATGATTATTGAGAAGGTCGATACGGCAGGAAAAACATTGGAACTTGCCAGAGGCAAAACTTCATTGCCTGTTGAAGGTAAATCATTTTTTGTAAAATTCGCCAATGTTGACCATCAGCTTGTATTTGAAGTCGAAAAAGAAAAACTCGTTTATGATATGGGTACGAACAAAGACGATGCAGGTCAGCGATTAGCGGAGATAGAACCCAAGGCGCTGATTTTCGGTACGGGCAGTCTGACGCTGAATGATGTGGCATTGTATCGCGATATTAATTATTTAAGCATCAGGCCGGACAATCGACAGCCAGTTGACCGCGCAGGCGAGGGAAATCCGTTCACGCTCGGCAAGGATGAATTTTTCGCGATGGGCGATAACAGCCCGGACAGCGCAGATTCGAGGCTTTGGTCGATTGAAGGCATCGGCAACAACGGCACAAGTTATAGAATGGGCATAGTTCCACGCGATTATCTCGTGGGCAAGGCGTTCTTTGTCTACTGGCCAAGCAGTTTTAGGCTGGAAAAATTAAAACTCGGAATAGTGCCTGACATCGGCAAACTGAGATTTATTTATGGCGGAAAAAACTAATAATGACAGGTTGGTTATTTAGCGGTATTGGCAACGAAGAGGTGTTCTTTTATCAGTTTAACCAAATATGTCTTGTCGATTGGTTTCGATATAAAGCCGTCGCAACCTGCGGCTAAGCACTGCTTCTCGTCCTCATCGGCAAGATTGGCAGTCATCGCGATTATCGGAGTGTTGACGCCAAGAGACCTTAATCTTCTTACCGCGTCATAGCCATCGAGTTTGGGCATATGCATATCCATAAAAATTATTTCAAAATGCTGATTTTTCGCGGCATCGACCGCTTCAATGCCATCGGCGGCAACGGTTACAACAAATCCAAGTTTTTCAATAATTAGTTTAATCAGCGTTTGATTGGCTGGGCAATCATCTGCTACTAACGCTCTGCCTGAAAATTCGACCTGCGAAATTTTCTGGTCTTTGGGGGAATTATTTTCAGTCGTATCGGAAACAAAAGAGTCCGCGTTTTCGATAGTCTGCCCTTCGGGCATAACGGCTGGAAGAAGAAGCCTGAAGGTAGAACCCTTGCCGAGTTCTGATTCAACGCTTATATCGCCGCCCAACAGGCCTGCCAATTGTCTGGTAATCGTAAGCCCCAGTCCTGTTCCGCCGTATTTGCGGGTAGTGCTTCCGTCGGCCTGAATAAATGCCTCAAAAATACTGTTGAGTTTATCGTGCGGTATCCCGATGCCTGTGTCTGAAACTTCAAATTCGAGGAAAGGTTTGCTTTCTCTGAAAATCTGATGGACGCTGAACTTTACATAACCACGTTCGGTAAATTTTATAGCGTTACTAATGAGATTTAAGAGACACTGCCTGAGCCTTGCAGGGTCGGTCATCACGGAGACTGGTACATCGTCGGAACATTCAATGATAAACTTGAGATTCTTACTAACGGCCAATGGAGTCATCATAGACTCTATATTCGCCAGAAGCGCCCGAACATCGCAATCTATAGATTCGGTATTAAGCTGACCTGCCTCGATTTTTGAGAAATCGAGAATATCATTGACAAGTTCCAGGAGATGTTTGCCGCTGCCGAGAATCAGTCTTATATATTCCTTCTGCTGCTCGGTGAGAAGCTCTTCCTCAAGCACTTCGCTGAAACCTATAATGGCGTTCATAGGGGTTCTTATCTCGTGACTCATATTTGCCAGAAACTGACTCTTTGCGGCGTTTGCCCTTTCAGCCTCGGTAGCCATTTCATTCGCGGTCTTGGTGGCTTTCGTGAGTCTTAAGTTAATTCGCTCAAGCTCCTGCTTCGCTTCAATAATGCCCAACTCTGTTTTTTTTCTTTCGATTGCGTGTCTGATGGTTCGGACAAGTGTGTATTCAAGGCCGTCGCCTTTTACAAGGTAATCTTCTGCGCCGGTTCTGATAGCGTCAAGGCCTGTATCCTCGTCTTCAAGGCCTGTCAATACAACTATGGGGATATTGGGGGCGACTTTGAAAACTTTCTGCACTGTTTCCATACCCCTGCTGTCGGGAAGATTGAGGTCAAGAAGCACGACGTTAAAACTGGAACTCGTCAGTTTGGCTACAGCCTCGCTTATATTCTGGGCAGTCTCGATATTAAAGCGAATCAATTCCGCGGCTTTAACCAAAATCACTTTTATCAGCTTGCGATCGAGTTCGTCGTCGTCAACCAGCAAGACATTTGCTGTTTTCTCTGTCTGGCTCATGTGTAATTCGCCTGCAAATAGTGAACCAATAATCCGTCAATGTACGCATTACTTCCTGGAAATCCGCGATACTCACAGGCTTTTTAACATATCCTGCGGCCTGTAATTTGAAACTTTCGAGAATGTCCTTATCGGAATCACTCGTCGTAAGTATCACGATAGGTATCGATGCAAGCAGCGGGTCTGATTTTATCTGCCGCAAAAATTCTTTGCCGCCCATGCCGGGCATATTTAAATCGAGCAGTATCAGGTCGGGCAGATTAACCTGCACATCGCCTGACTTGTTGGCATTGAGATATTCGAGAGCTTCTTCGGCGCTCGGGGAGACTATTGGCATGTTGGCGATACGCTGGTCCTTGAGCGACATCCTAATCAGTTTCTGATCGCCAGGGTCGTCCTCTACAAGCATCACCATAACCGTCTTATAAATATCCATTTTAAACTCCTGTATGCTATCAATATAGCGATTAATTACCTTTTAATTAATGTTGCATTATAGCCGAGGCCGAAAACCAATAACGCGTAAGTTTTTGCAGCACACTGCTGAACTCATCCGGCATAGCGGACTTTTGTATATATCCAGCCGCGTGCAAAGCATAACATTCCTGTATATCGGTTTCAGAATCAGAAGTCGTAACTACAACTACCGGAATGGCCTTAAATTCCTCGTTTGCCTTAATTCTTCTAAGGAATTCCTTTCCGCCCATACCCGGCATATTCAAATCAAGCAATATCAGATTAGGCATAAGAAATTGCCGCGGCTGTTCTCTGGTTTTTTCCAGATAACTAAGAGCCGCTTCGCCGCTGGAAACCATACTTAGGCTGATTTCGCAGCTTTGGCACGGTATTGCGGCCTTAATCAGTTTTTGATCTCCTGGATCATCCTCCACCAGAAGAACGGTAATTTTTTTCTGCTCACTTTCCATATAAGCCCCTTCACTAAGTTGTTACACTCTTCGGCTGTGATTTTGGTTCTTCAGTTGCCGGTCATTTTCATACCGACAACATAAATTCTATCTGTACCCCTAATTGGGAGCTTGGATACAACTTTTTAACATTTTAAAGAACGCCATCATTTTGCGATGGTGCAGCAGACTTTTTACCGACGGAGACTTTTATTCCCTGTCTTTTTGTAAATCGGCTTTATTTGCCGGAGACTAAATTATTTCTTTTTATGTCTAATAAACTGCTCATAATTGCACGATAAATCATATCCGATTTTATGCCCTGCTTTTTATAGGACTAATTGCTCTGAACTGCAAGTTTTGGCTCTTTCGCCAATAATTGCGAATCGCCTGCTGCCGGCACTGTGAACCAGAATGTTGAGCCATTGCCGGGCTGGGAATCCACGCCTATTTGACCGCCGTTACGTTCGACAATCTTTTTGCAGACAGCAAGGCCGATGCCTGTGCCTTCATATTCGTTTTTAGAATGCAGCCGTTTAAACATTATAAAAATCGCCTGCTGAAATTCCGGCGCAATGCCGATGCCATTGTCGGTTACGTTGATCCTGACCATTCCATCGGCGGCAGGCCCGCTGGTTATCGTGATATGAGGCACATTGCCTTTGGCCTGATACTTCATACCGTTGGCGATTAAATTCTGCATCAACTGCCGAATTTGAGCCGGGTCAACATCAATTACAGGCAGGGGCTGGGGAACATCTATCGTTGTATGTTTTTCTTCGAGCAGCACCGACAGTTCAAGCTGGCGAAGCTGTTCTACTATGTCATTGAGGTTCACCGCTTCTGATGAATGAGCTTTTGTGCTTACTCTTGAATACGCAAGCAGCCCCTCAATCATCTGGGTCATACGAGTTGCGCCATCAATCATAAAGTTCAGATTCTCAGCGTCGTCGCCAGTAATTTTACCGGTCAATGATTTTTGCAGCATACCGCCGAAGGCTGATATTTTCCGCAGCGGTTCTCTCAAATCGTGCGAGGCTATATAGACAAAGTTTTTGAGTTCCTGATTGGTCTCTTCCAGCTTATCCTGAATACTTTTACGTTCAGCGACTTCTGTTGTAAGCTGCTCGTTGGTCTTACTAAGCTCCGTAGTACGCTCCTGGACTTTCATCTCCAGTCCCTTTTGAGCTTTGAGTAATTCAGAGTCGCGCATCTGGATTTGTTGAAGCATTTCATTGAATGCGTCGATAAGCGAACCTACCTCATCATTGGTCTGCTTTACAATTCGAGCGGAATAGTTCTTGTTTTCAGAAACATCCTTTGCGAGCTTGGCCAGACTTAAAATGGGTTTTGAAATAACCCCTTGAAGCCGAGCTGACACTAAAAACGCGGCCAATAAGGAAATAAACATAACAGCAATAATTATTTGAACGCTGTGTTTTAGTGTCGTGTATATATCCTTCAGGTCCGACTGAATACAAACCGTTCCTATTATTTCCTTATCAAGAACAATAGGAGCGGAAATTACCAGAGAATTGTCCTTGAAAGTGGACATTGTTTTTTTGAATTCTGCCGGAGATACTCTGACTTTATTGCTATTATGATAATAAGCGGCAAAAAGCTCATTTTTATCATCGTAGATGCCGCCGAAGATAACAGAGCTATCGACAGAGAGCGATTGCAGTATTTGCTCGGCATCCTTGTTGTCCTGAAAAGCCAGAGACGATTTGCAATTTTCAGCTATCATCGCAACACGGATTGACAAGGCTTCGGACATCTTTTTATGAAGCGAATTTCGCTCCCAGCCGATAAACGCCGCCCCGGCCAGCGATAATCCTATAAGACAAGCTATCATGACAATCGTCATTAGCTTATACTTTATCGTCATATTTCGCAGAACTAACATAACTTAGCCTTTTGTCTCCTGCGAGGATTTATCCTCAATTACTCTTTTGGCAAGCTTGAGCAGATTCGACCTTATTTTTAAATTGTTGTTTTTTGTTGAAACAAGATTAATCTCAAACCTGAGTTTGTTTTCTTCAATTATAAAATTGATATTTCCTCCGGCCTCCAGAAAGTTCTCCTTTTGTCCGACAATAAGCACGCCCCTGCCATTCAGCGCCTCGATAATTTTTTTTGTAATTTCAGCGTCTGGGTAATCAACAAAGAATAATATGTGGCATTGCCTAAATGCTTCTATCTGCTTATTCCAGTCCTCATTGGAAATGCCCTTAGCTGCGCAGGCAAACTCCTTTATGATAATTTGTCTGCTGCCTGCGGTTTTATCTTTAATCGGCTCAAACATTTTGGCAAACTTCTGGCCGCTATAAATCCCAATAACAACCGGTTCATTATTGTCTGGCAGTTTATCGGCAGGCCAATCTACGAATTTGAGGAAGTTATATAAAAAGGCCGCCTTGAGTTGGTCTTCCTTATCCGTATCGGAAGCAGCGTATAGGTTCAATGCGGCAATCGACAAAATCAATGCCATTAAAAAAAATTCTATGTTATGGTGAGTTTTTTTCACTGTTTTCAAATCCACCTGTTATCAAACACCATAGGCCCCATTAAGATAAACAGTTATCATAGTCGCAAAAACACAAACAGTTATTCTTATCTCGGTTTTTTTTAGGTCTTAATCAAACAGGCAACAGCCTACCCCTTTTTTTTGTCCTAAATACCGATTTTTTTTATATATATCACTGCTTGGAAATAATTTATAGGACGTTCACAAACGTCAGCCGGCAGATAAAGCATCGTGCGCGGTCGTTGAGTGTTATTATTAAAATTTCATTTGAACGCGTACAAAGAATGTTCGTCCCGGAGTTTCATGGGCAGTAAATTCTCCCATTTCAGCAATGACTTTATTTGTCTTATTCAGTACATCGGAAACTCCTATCATAAATTCTCCGCTGCCTTTTCCAAATTCCTTGGATATGGTCAAATCCACGCGATCAAAACTGGGATTAGAGATAACCGTATCGCCGGTAGGCCTGATAGCGCTGTTGGCCACACAATTGGCATTAAACGTCCAGCCATCAGGTAAAAACAAACGGCCTGTCAGACCGGCTTTGTGCGTAGCCGGACCAAGTGCGCGAACACACTGGTTATGCTGGTCTGTCTCAAAATGGTCATAGGCGTACCAGACAGATAGTTTGCCTCTGCTGTCTGCCAATGCCAGTTCGCTTTCAAACCCAACATTTGTAGCGCCGTCGATGTTTTTAAAGGTGCTGTTTGTTACGCCAAAAGCAGTGGTTTCGTTTATCGTGCCAAGCATACCCTCAAATCGCTGATAATAGACATTCGCGTTAAATGTAAGGTTCTTTGTGAATTTGCCTGTGTAGCCTGTCTCGAACGACCATATATTTTCATTATGCAGTCTTTCTTCAACCGGCAAAACATTCATAAGACCGAAGAGAGTGCTTTTGGTCATAGTTCGCACCATAAGATTCGGGGCGCGAAATGCTCTTGCGACGCTGAACCGCAAGGTATGTTTTTTTGCCTCATCAAGCGCATATATGGCTGAAAGTCTTGTTGACCAGTCTCTGTCGTTCTCACTGTGAAAATCGCTTCGTATCTGTCCTTCCAATGTCAGACGGTCAGTTACTTCGAAGCTGTCAATAAGGAATAAGCCTCCGCTTAGTTCGCTAAAGGGTTCCCCGATGAAATTGCAATTCGGCCCGTTATCGCCGTATGCCATAGCGGCTTGAAGCCAGCTTACATCGCCGCCAATGGAAATGTTGTGCCTGTCGGCGAGTGTAAAGTTCAATTGACCTTCAAGATGATTATCATAACTGGTATATTTTTCTACCGTATTTTGCCAATGACTGCGCAGAA
>JBAZTW010000026.1:0-34217 GCA_041661665.1 Phycisphaerae bacterium
TTTAAATAATACAGCCCCTTATGTTTCGCGAGGAGCGTACAAAATAAAATTACCGAAATCAGAGCGCATCGATATGCTTGCTGAATACATCCCCACCCACTACGATTGGAAGGGCCCGAAACTTTATCCTGTTTTCATAGTGAAACAAGGCAAAGGCCGCATCATTGTCTCAGAATTATGCACTTCTGCCTGGGATTCGGATCCTATAGCTGCACGCGTATTGACCAATCTTATGAAATTTGTGTTGGAAAAACCTTAATACCATCAAAGTGAATTATTTACTGGAAATGAAAAATTATGAATGATAATGCAAGAATAAGCCAAACAGCGGACAATCACTTTTAACCGAACGAAAATGTAGAGTAATTTCTACTTTTGAAAAGATGAAGGTTAGTATGAAGAAAGAAGCGGTAAAATTTGTTGCAGCGATTGTTTTGTGTATGGTGTTCTTTTCGGCGAGTTCTCAGGCATCTGACTATTACTGGATGGATCCAGGTGTCGCCGGCGACTACTCATGGAAGACTATACACAATTGGGGGAACTCATCGTATGTCGTGCTTGGTACTGTTCCAACCAGCAGCGCTGATGCGGCATTTATTTATAAGTCTAAAGAGTGTATTATTGGGACAGATATGGTTGGCGATGCCAAAGCAGTAGCCGCTAATGTGTATCTTGGCGGCGGTATCGCAAGCACCAATGCTTTTTTAACCATCAAAGGCGAAGCAGCTTTTACTACCTCATTGAATTTAGGCTGGGCTGCTGCTGCCACAAATAGCAGAGGAACGTTGAATATCGAGCCTGGCGCAGTGCTTACTGTTCCAATGTTTCTTGTTGGTGTTAACGGAACTTCTCCCGCTTACTCCACGATAGGCGATGTTAATATGCTGGGTGGTACTGTAAATCTAACAGCCACCGTTGCCCCAGCCCTGTCTATAGGCGCTAGTGCAAATGGAAACGGTATCCTGACCATGAACGGCGGGACAATAACTACTACGCATGCCGTTAGATGTGCTTGGGGAACGGCAGCAAAAGCAAAGTTGGTCATAAATAATGGCGCTTTTCTCAATGGCACCACCACGGGGACCAATACATATATTGGAGCGTATGGTTTAGGAGAGTTAGAAATAAATAGCGGCGGAAAGCTCAAAACACTCACTGGCGCTAGTGTACAAGTTGGCGTTTATGCGGCTGGCACTGGCCATCTGACAATGAACGGAGGCGCCCTTGAGGTAGGCTCTAACTTGTATGTAAGCAATCAGAGTCCGAATGACAATTGGGTGCAGCTTAATAATGATGCAAACGTCACGGTGGGAGGAGTATTATTTGTTGCAGCCGGTACTGCCGCTTCAAAAAGTAGGCTGACTATTACGGGCACATCACAGGTGAAAGTAACTGGAGCAATAAATGTGGGTCATACGACGCCGACTACCGGCACTGCACTGATAGAGTTGCAGGGCGGAACATTAACGGGTGCGAACATAACTGTACCAACTGGTTTTGTGATTAATAGCGCTGGTAGAATAAACATTACTGGCGGTAAGTTGGTATTGCCTAAAATTCAGCTTTCTGTCGTCAACGGATATATTGCATCGGGTAGAATATACACCGGTTATGGCAGCAGCCGCTGCATTAATGTTGCGACGACGGCTACTCAGGTCATTGTAACTGCTGATCCAAGTATGTTAAAGTTGGCGTATAGTCCTTCTCCTACCGTCGGCAGTACGGTTATACCATGTGCCGATGCGAACATTGTATTTACATGGTTGTCGGGCGACGGCGCCGTCAGTCATAATGTTTATGGCGGCACTAATTTCAATGATGTCAACGATGCCAACACCAGTACGGCCGGGATATTCCAGGGAAATCAGTTGCTGGGCGATGAAACGTTTGAGTTAAATTCAAGCGTAATACCTGTAGGGCAGACGGTTTACTGGAGAATTGATGAAGTCGGCTCGACGACAACAACCAAGGGAAATGTTTGGAGTTTCACTCGCGAAGCCTTGATAGATAGTTTTGAGAGTTATATCACCGATGCTAACTTGCAGGCGGTGTGGGGGACTAACGCAATCCTGCAGATAGGTTCAGCGGCATATCCGGGTACGTCCACCGTTGGCGGTCGCGGGACTCTTAATTTAAAGTCTATGGAGATTGACTATAATACTGTGAACGCTCCGTATGAGAAGAAAGTAACGCAGACGCTTGCCTGCCCGCAGGACCTTACCGCCGGTTCAGCAGCTAAATCGCTCGTTCTTTATTTCCACGCGGATAAGGGCAATACTCCTGAAGTTGTGTTCGTTGAGTTAGGCGATGGCACGAATACAGCCAGGGTATATTACAATTCCGGTGATCCGAACAGGATTACTGACTGTAGGGCATATTGGCAGTTTTTTGGCACCGCGCTTTCTGATTTCACGGGTATTGATCTTGCCAATATTACTTCAATATCGATAGGCGTAGGCGATGGCAGCGCCGCAGGCGGTGGAGCAGGCAAAGTCTATATCGATGATGTCAGAGTGTATCCGTCTGCATGTTTTGCAAGCAAATCCGCCCCAATGGGAGATATCGTCTTCACCAACAGCGTTCCATATGCCGGTGGAGATTTAGAGACTACCGTGACGGACTGTTTAGTTAATTTCTTTGACTTTGCGGGTCTTGCTATAAATTGGCAGCGGACAGGTGAAACGGTAACCGCCGTTGCGCCGTCGGATAGCAACCTCGTGCTCCGGTATGAATTCGAAGCTGGCAGCGGCACAACCGCGGCGGATTCTTCGGCCAATATGAATGATGGAGATATTAATTTTGAAGGAGACTGGGGTGTGCCAGGCATTAATGGCGGCACCGCTCTTTTCCACAACGGCGGAGTTTTCGTAACCCTGCCGGCTACCGCATTCAACACAATAACCAATGAGATGACTTTTTCGACGTGGGTGCGTAATCCGCTTGGAGATGCCGGCAATACCAACATCGCTCATTACTTCGATGCAGGAAAAAACATCAATTCGTATGTCTTTTCAACCTATCTTAGCTGGAAGTCCGAGGCAGATAACTTGCTGCACGGCGTGCTTGTGTTCACTGCGAATGGCTGGGCGCCGCCGGTGCCGCCAGACCAGATAATCGTGGAAGGACGTTCTGAAAATTTCGCGGATGAGTGGAATCACTGGGCAGTAGTGGCAGATACCTCTAAAGGCATCCAGCGGATGTACTTCAACGGGATATTAATTGGTGAAAACCAGAATGCGTTCCAGTCGATTGCCGGCATAACTAAGGCAAAGATAGGCACCGCCGCATTCCATGACCGTTTCTTCCTTGGCTCTTCTGACGATTTCAGGCTTTATAACAGAGCTCTTTCGCATGCGGAAATTGTTTCCCTTGCAGGTAAAGCCAGCGTTGTTCAGCCATTGATTACGGCTGGGGACATCAACGGAGATAATACTGTT
Organism: Phycisphaerae bacterium; assembly: GCA_041661665.1. Classification (GTDB taxonomy): domain Bacteria; phylum Planctomycetota; class Phycisphaerae; order Sedimentisphaerales; family UBA12454; genus GWC2-45-44. The sequence goes on from JBAZTW010000026.1 coordinate 3,438, forward strand.
GATTTCAAAGACCTGTCGGTCATATTTGACAGTTGGGCTTCTGCGGTTTTATGGCCGTAAGCGTTTAGTTTAGTTTAGTTTGATTGTTAATAAGCAGGCGTTGGGCAGTTTTGTCCAATGCCTGCTTTTTGTAAAATACAGGTTCTAAAATGGAGTGTTTGGGTTGATAAGGATATGAGAATGGAAATAAAAATGAAAAAAGCATTTACGTTGGTTGAACTTTTGGTGGTCATATCGATAATTGCCCTCCTGTTGTCTATTATGATGCCTGCCCTGCAAAAGGCAAAAAAACTTGGTCAGAGCAGTATCTGTTTGGCGAATATTCGACAGATAGCGGTGGCATATCAGTGTTATTCGATAGAGAATAACGGAAAGCTCATGCCATCGCGGATAAGACAGGGCAGAAAAACCGCATGGGTACAATTTCCTCAGGATAAATATGGGAATAATAAATGGTCTCTAACAAAACAGGGAACCCTTGAGGAAAGGATATTCGGAATTACAGCGGGGCTTATGTACCCTTATCTGAAGACTATAAAAGTATATTATTGCTCGGGTGATCTGAGAATGGTAGAGGGGACGCACGCGGAACGCAGCTATTCGATGATTGGATGTTTGAACGGATGGAGTAATGATGTGCCGGCTGAACAGTATATGTATGACCGTCAGATAAGAAAAATGGATGAAATCAAATCCACTTCAACCTCTTATATGCTGGTTGAAGAGGCTGATTCACGAGGCTTCAATATGACCTGGTGGTCGCTCGTTGCTCCTGAGCATGGCGCGAATCCTCCAATGTGGTGGAATCCTTTAGCTGTATTACATGGCGACAGCAGCACTATAGCATTTTGTGATGGCCATGCCAGGTTATATAAATGGAGAGAAAAATTGACATTATCTCTGGCCAAAAAGCAAATGTTGCCGGGCGAAATGTATGGAGCCACCCCTGTCCCGGATGGTCAAAAGCGTGACATAGACTTTATGTACGATGGCTGGGCATACAGATATAACCCCTAAAAATCCTGATTAACAGGCTTTTTTTATAACCGTCACGGGCTCAAGCGGCAACCTATCTCGTTGGCCTGTCCGCTATAGCTGGCTTTGTGGTTATCTTCCGTCCACATCGGCAATTTCTTTTATTTCTTGTCCATCGCCGATTTATTTGTACAATATACCAGCATAATTTAAGGAAAATAAAGGTATGGAAGCAAATTGGCAGAATATCTTATCGCTGGCAATTTCCGCAATTCTCGGCAGCATTATAGGTTATGAACGGCACATCCACGACAAGCCCGCAGGGGTGCGTACAAACGCATTGATTTGTCTCGGCTCCTGTGTTTTTACGATTATTTCGACAAATTTGTCCGGCTCGGACTCCGGCAGAATAGCAGCGCAAATCGTTACAGGCATTGGCTTTTTGGGTGCAGGGGCTATAATTCAAAGCGGCGGAAGCGTCCACGGCCTGACCACTGCTGCGAGCATATGGATTGTTGCAGCTATCGGGATGGCCTGCGGGGCAAAAATGTATTTTATCGCCTTAATCGCCGCTGCTATAACGTTGATTGTCCTGCTTTTACTGCCGCCGATTGAAAAAAAAATCAATAACAAGTAAAAAACGCGGTTTTTTACGACAGACGGTACAAAATCATTCTGGATATTTCTTCTATTATTTACTCTCCGTTTTGTCGATTAACTTTTATGTTGACTTATCCGGCTTTCAGCATAAGCTGTTGGCCTTTGTAATCTCTTAATTTTAGGTAGATTGGTTAGTGGAAACACCCGGTGACCAAAAAAATCGGCAGTTGCCTTCTAAATTGCTTGGGGCAGGGCTTGAGTTCGGTGGCGTGATTGCCGTGTTCTCTTACATTGGCTATCGGTTAGACGAGGCCTTGAATACAAGTTTCCCCTATTTTTTACTTGGCGGATTCTTTTTGAGTTTTACCGGTATGCTGTATCTGCTCTTTAAAGAAACACGGGATACACGGCGAAAATAAAAACCACAGACTGGTGAATTTTTTAATAGAAAACAGGAAATCTTGAGTCTTCTAAATTTACACAATAGCGTTTTATGCGAGTTTAATCCGCTTAAGCCGGTTCTGTCGGTGCCGCTGTTCAGTTTTTACATCGGCGGCCATCAGATAGTCGTCAGCAACCATATGTTTTCGATAACCCTGGCAACGGTGCTGCTGCTGCTGGTGTTTCTGCTGACGGCCAGGCGAAAAGCCGGCCTCGTACCAAAAGGCTTCCAAAATCTTATAGAGTCGGTTTGTGTGTATTTACGCGACCAGATGGCCAGGCCTATTCTGGGAGAAAACACCGACAGATTTATAGGTTTTATCTGGACACTGTTTTTCTTTATATTAACTCTGAACCTGCTCGGTATAGTGCCTACTGAAATGATTATACATTTGGCGACAGGCAAAGAAAACCACTTCGGCGGTCCTGCCACAGCTAATATCTGGATTACCGGAGGCTTGGCTATGATTTCGTTTTTCGTAATTCACGCGGCAGGCATAAAACAGCAGGGACTTCGCCATTATATAGTAAATTTTGCGCCCAAAGTGCCGTGGCCTATGATTCTTCCCATATATGCACTTGAACTTATAAGCACGCTTGTAAGGCCTTTCGCGTTGACTATACGTCTTTTCGCCAACATTTTTGCCGGCCATATAGTGATAATAACACTTTTGGGGATGATACTTATTTTTAAAAATTACGGCGTGGCTGTTGCTTCAATAACAACAGTCGCTTCAATAACGGCAGTAGTGCTAATGTCTTTTCTCGAAATTTTTGTAGCGTTTTTGCAGGCATATATTTTTGTGTTTCTGACAACTGTATTTATGGGCTTTTCGGTAACACCTGAACATTAAAAACATTTTAATATTTTTTTGGAGATTTGATTTTATGGAAGGTTTAACAGGTATGACACTGGCGCTGGCACAAGGCGGAAACGGTCTGGCAATTTTTGGAGCGGTAATTGGATGCGGTATGATAATTATCGGCGCAGGTTTCGGCATCAGCCTAATCGGCGGCAAAGCTCTGGAATCACAGGCAAGGCAGCCGGAAAACAGCGGACGACTGTTTCAGACGATGATTATCGCGGCAGCCCTAATCGAAGGCGTTACGTTTTTTGCGCTGTTAGTCTGTTTTCTTGCCGTTTTCTGGTCAAAATAAAAGAGTCTTAAAATGAACAAAAAAATAACGGCAGGTTTGACAATCCTTTTTGCCGCGGCGGTCGTATTGGGTTCGGAAGAATCAGGCCAGTCCGGCCAGCAGGGCATTTTCGACGGCTCGATGGCGGAAGCTATCTGGGCGGTAATTGCGTTTTTAGTTTTGCTGATTGTCCTGGGCAAAGTCGCCTGGAAGCCTTTGCTGAAGGCTCTACAAAAAAGAGAGGACACCATAAAAGAGCAGTTAGCTGCCGCTGAAAACGCCCGGCTGAAAGCTGAAAAGATGCTCGATGAGTATAAAAAACGCGAAATAGAACTTATCGAGAAGGTAACGATTCGAGCGTACCAGATAGAAAAAGACAGCATAGAAAAAGCCGGTAAAGAAGCTACGATAATGAAAGAGCACGCGATATCAGAAATTAACGCTGCGAAAGATGCGGCTTGTCAGCAATTGTGGCAGCATGTCGGAGATATGGTTCTTGCGCTCGGTCAGGAAGTAATTGGACGTTCGATTACGACAGACGACAACAGCAGGCTTATCAGTGAGGCGACAGAAAAACTTCGTTCGGAACAATCTGCGGAAGCATCACAATGAATACGTCTGATATGTCCTGTCAAATAGCTGATGTCTATTCTAAATCGCTCTTTGAAATTGCTTTGCAGCGGCAGACAATTGAAGCGGCTAAGGACAGTATGGACATAATCGATGAACTGATAATGTCTCAGGAGTCCTTTATTGGCTTTATGACATCGCCATACTTTCCGTCCGAACAAAAACAGACGCTTGCAGAGAAAATTTTCGGCGGCAGGATTGATGGATTAACATTTAATTTTCTATCCGCGGTTATAGCGCATCACAGGACAGAGTTTTTGCCGGCCATTATAGCAGAATACAACAGGCTGTACCGCAGATATCATAAGTATCTTGATATTCTCGTAACCGTTTCGCAGCCGCTGGATTGGGGAGAAATGGAAGCCCTTAAAAGTTCTATGTCCCAGATGTCGCCAGGCGGCAGAGTAACGCTGAATACGGATGTGGACCCGTCAATAATCGGCGGAACAATTATTCGCTGCAATGATATCGTTATCGACAATTCCGTCAAAAAACGGCTGCGATCCGCCGTTGAGACAATAATGTCAGGAAAATGTTTATGAAACTTGATATAACCGAAATAAGCAGCATTCTAAAAGAAGAAATCGGCAAATATAAAAATAAGCTCGATATTTCCACCGTTGGCAGAGTAGTTGAAATCGGTGACGGCATCGCCCGCATTTACGGGCTGCAATGCGCTATGGCAGGAGAAATGCTGCTGTTTGAAAATGATGTTAAAGGAGAGGTGTTCAACCTCGAAGAAGGCTCGATAGGAGCGGTAATCTACGGCGACTACACAAAAGTCAGAGAAGGCTCGGATGTCCGTTCAACCGGAAAGCTGCTGTCGATTCCTGTCGGGTACGAGCTGCTCGGAAGAACGATTAATCCGCTTTGTGAACCGCTCGATGGCGGAACGGCAATAAAGACCGTTACGAGCAGATTAGTGGAATCAGATGCTCCGGGCATAGCGAAGCGCCAGCCTGTAAAAAAACCGCTGCAGACGGGAATCAAAAGCATAGACGCTATGATTCCAATCGGACGCGGACAGCGTGAATTGATAATCGGCGACCGCAAAACCGGCAAAACCGCCATAGCGATAGATACTGTTATAAACCAGCGGGACAAAGATGTTATCTGCATTTATGTAGCAATAGGTCAAAAGGAATCCACGGTAGCCGAGGTAGTGGAAACGCTGAGAAAAAATGGGGCGATGAAATATACAACCGTGATTACCGCATCCGCTTCCAGCAATGCATCTATGCAGTATATCGCACCTTATTCCGGCTGCACTCTGGCAGAGTATTTTATGTATGAGCATCAGCGAGATGTCTTGTGCATTTATGATGATTTGAGCAAGCACGCTGTGGCATATCGCCAGCTAAGTCTCCTGCTTCGTCGTCCGCCAGGCAGAGAGGCTTATCCGGGCGATATTTTTTATCTGCACAGCCGACTGTTGGAAAGAAGCGCAAATCTGTCGGACAAACTCGGCGGCGGCTCTATCACCGCCCTGCCGATAGTCGAAACACTCGAAGAGCAGGTCTCGGCGTATATTCCAACCAACGTGATTTCAATCACGGATGGACAGATATATCTCAAGAGAGATTTGTTCTTGTCGGGCATAAGACCTGCGGTTGATGTCGGCACAAGCGTAAGCAGAGTCGGCGGCGACGCACAAACCGCAGCTATGAAAAAAGTTGCAGCAAAACTAAGGCTCGACCTTGCATCGTATAACGAACTGCTGAACTTCGCCAGACTCGGCACTGAACTCGATTCGGCATCACAGGCTAAACTTGACCGCGGAAGCCGAATGGTTGAGCTGCTCAAGCAGCCGCAATTTTCGCCGTTAAGCGTCGGCGAAGAGGTAATCACAATTTTGGTAGGCTTAAGCGGCCTCTTAGATGATATGCCGGTTGCGTCTGTCGCGAAATTTACGATATCACTGATAAACCGATTGGCCAGTGAACACCGAGAATATATCGACGAAATAAACAAAACTCTAAAATTAACAGACGACCTTTCGAACAAAATTATGGCTGCGGCAAAAGAGTTTAAGGAAGCAAATAAATAAAAAAAAGTAATGAAGCAAATAAATAAGGAAGTAAGGACAGTCAACCAAAGATTTAAAGTTTCCTTGCATCCTTACATCCGTATTTCCTTGCTTCCTTTTATCTATGGCTATCTTGGAATTTTTTAGTAAATAGATTGTAATTTATAGGCAAATAATGGCAGGTATAAGACAGATATTACAACGCAAAAAAGCGGCAGACAGCGTCAGGCGAATAACGCGCACGATGGAAATGATATCTACCGCCAGGTATAAATCTTACCAAAACAAAAGAAAGGCTATCTTTGAATATCATAATGTACTGTCGCAAATCACTTATCTTTTGGTTACATCGCAGGAGCCAATCGACCATCCCCTGCTGAAGGAAAATAATTCCGGTAATTCGGCTATTCTGGCGATTAGTTCTTCACGCGGTCTGTGCGGAGCTTATAACAGCTATATAGCCGCTATGGTTGATGTTCATATCAAGGCAGCGGCTCAGGCAGGCAAAACGCTCGATGTCTACGCGACAGAAGGCAGACTTATGAGTCTGCTGAACTACCGCCATATAACGCCAAAAAAAATATATCCCGATATTGAAAAGGCAACCGGCATCAATGAGTTCAACGACATTGCCGAGGAGTTTGTCGATCAATATATGGAGGGTAAAATAGATTCGTTCGGCATTGTATATATGAGATACTATTCAGCGACAAGCCAGCAGGCTCAGACACTTACAATCCTGCCGCTGACCGAACTGATAGATAACCTTACCACCCGCGCTACGGTAATCTGGCCGTGGGGTAAAATATCTTTTGAAGATTTTATCCTGTCGCCTGCCGCGTTTGAGCTGATTAAGGAGCTTGCCAGAACAATTGTGCGCTCGTCGATAGAAACCTGTTTTGTGGACGCTGCGTTAAGCGAGTATTTGGCGCGTATGGTGGCGATGCGAAACGCGACAGAAAACGCTGAAACTATGATAAAAGAATTAACAAACGACTACAATTATGCCAGACAGAGCCTGATTACAGGCGAACTGCTGGATATAGTGAGCGGAACCGGAGCATTGCAATGAAAAAAGGAAAACTGATTCAGGTAATAGGAAGCGTTTTCGACGCTAAATTTGAACTTCTTGATGTGCCTGCCGTGCAGAACGCGCTGGAAATTCCCCTCGGAGACGGAAAAAAACTCTGCGGAGAAGTTCAGCAGCATATGGGCGACGGAAAAATACGCGCTATTTCGCTGGGCAGCACGTTAGGCCTGCGAAGGGGGATGGATGTCTATGACACAGGCTCTCCGCTTATGGTGCCTGTCGGAAAAGAAACGCTTGGCAGAGTGATGAATCTGTTCGGCGAACCTATTGATGAAAAAGGCGAAATCAAAACATCAGCAAAAATGCCGATTCATCGTATGCCGCCGCGGATGTCGGAACTAACTGCAAAAACGGAAATGTTTGAAACAGGCATAAAGGTAATCGACCTTCTCTGCCCGTTTGTAAGAGGCGGAAAGACAGGTTTGTTCGGCGGAGCGGGTGTCGGCAAAACAGTTATAATTCAGGAACTCATCGCCAGAATAGCAACTAAGCACGGCGGATATTCAGTGTTTGCCGGCGTTGGAGAACGAACAAGAGAGGGCAATGACCTGTGGCTCGAAATGCAGCGAACGCATATCGGAGATACCGAGGATACGGTGCTGAACCATACCTGCTTAGTATTCGGACAAATGAACGAACCGCCGGGAGCAAGACTTCGTGTAGCCCTTACGGGTATGACACAGGCTGAATACTTCTGCGAAAGCGGTGTAGGCGACACGCTTTTATTCATAGATAACATCTTCCGCTTTTCACAGGCAGGCTCGGAAGTGTCGGCTCTGTTGGGACGTATTCCATCGGCAGTGGGCTACCAGCCGACTCTGGCTACGGAAATGGGACAGTTGCAGGAACGCATTACATCGACAAAATCCGGTTCTATCACCTCGGTACAGGCCATATACGTCCCCGCTGACGACCTCACAGACCCTGCGCCGGCGACAACATTTACACACTTGGATTCATTTGTCGTGCTTAAACGTTCAATTACGCAAAAGGGTATTTACCCTGCTGTTGACCCGCTGGAAAGCACATCCAGAATTCTCGACTCGAATATCGTCGGCAGTCAACATTATAATACCGCTCAAACTGTTCTCGAATATATCCAGAGATACAACGACCTTCAGGATATCATCGCGATTCTCGGCGTTGACGAATTAAGCAGACAAGACCAAACTATCGTATCCAGAGCAAGAAAATTAGAGCGGTTCTTCTCGCAGCCGTTTATGGTAACTCGGCAGTTCACCGGCCTTGAGGGCAATTATGTCGAACGAGCCGATACTATCGAAAGCTGCAAACAAATATGCGAAGGCAAATGGGACAGCCTGCCGGAAGAAGCGTTTATGTATGTAGGCACAGTCGAGGATGCAGCAAGTAAGGCGGCTGTTCTTACAGGAAAATAAAAATAAACACAAATTCAAAATATAATTCGTACTATCCTCCGCGGGCAAGCGAAGCTGGTACAAATGATTACAAACTGCTCGACGCGTGAGCAATAATACCAATTGGTATATCTTTATGGCAGAAGCACAGAATATCTTCAGATGCGTGATTGTTTCGCCGGCGGGCAAACTGCTCGACTGTCAGTCGAGTTCGGTTGTGTTCATCGCACACGATGGAAGTATGGGCGTTTTGTATAATCACACGCCGATGCTGTGCGAACTGGGTGTCGGATTTATGGAAATTACCGTGGAACAAAAAAACGAAAACGGAAATAGCCATAAAAGAGCCCTCATTGCCGGCGGATTTGCCCTGATTAGCTCGAATCTGGTGAACATCATAGCTGACGACGCTGTCTGCGTGTGGAATACAAGCAGGGAAAAAATTGAACATCTTCTGGAAAAATCAAAAAAGAAACTCGATACCGCTGGGTTGACATCGCATCAGCAGTGGTTAGAGAACAAAAAAATCACGCTTCTTAAAGAAATGCTTGCAGCAGTAGGCAGTAAACAGTAGTCAGCTAAATGAAGCAAGGATGTAAAGAAATAAAGATGTAAGGAAAACAGTCGAATCCAAGTCCTTACTTCCTGCATCTCTGCTTCTTTGCTTCTTTTTCTTTACACAAATGCCGCGATTAGAAAAACAAGCCAGATAATAACGCCCACGATGAATTTTGCGAAGGTTCCGAGTAATTGACCAACGCCGGCGCCGGTCGCGGATTTTAGAGACTTGTCAAACGCCCTGCCCGACTTTTTTTCGACAATTAGCACCACCCCGCCTGCGCCAAGAGCAGCTCCAAGCAGTGTGCCGATAACGGGGATGGGAATGATTATTGTTCCGACGATTGCGCCGATAATCGCACCGACAATAGCCGCAGCCATAGCTTTTTTGCCGCCGCCGCCGACTTTGGCTCCGCCTGCGCCGGAAACAAATTCAATGATTTCGCCGATAACAGCCAGAACGATTGCCGCGATTATCGTATAAACGCTGAATACGCCCTTTTGCCAAACAGCAAAGAGAATAACCGTAATAATCATCAGCCAATTGCCCGGCAGAACAAAAAAGTTCAACCCAAGCCAAATGGCATTGACGATTGTAAGCAATGTGAGCCAGAAATAAATCATAAATAGCACTTATTTATTTTTGAAATAAAAGTTAATCAATTCGCTTACTACCTCATCGGAAGCATTAAAACCTTCATCGCCGCCTTGATTAATACACACAAGAATTGCAAAGTCCCGGTTCGGTGCAATCCAGACATTCGCAAAGTTCATAGTATTGCTTCCACAGTGATTGAATACCGTTCCTCCGCCCCAATCTCTTTTCGTAACAATCCAGCCGAGTGCATAATCGCCTCCAAAAGGTGGTGTTTGGATTGTTTTATATGTTTGTGGTTTCAGAAGAGCCGGCTTTTCTATCGCACCTTTGAGCTGGTCAATAACAAACTTAGACCAGTCGGCCATTGAGCAATTCACACAGCCGGCAGACGCCATTAGGAGCGGGTTGTCTATATCCATACCATTTTTGGCAACAGGTGTACCATTAGCGTTATGTCCCCACGGCTGGTCTATTTGGCCAGATGTTCCTGTCCCGCCAAATCCTGCGGTTATCATTTTCAGAGGCTCAAAAAGCAGGTTTTTAATTTGCTCTTCCCAACTGCTGTTTGTAACTTTTTCAATAATGGCACCGGCAATAACATAACCCAGATTAGAGTAACTGAATTTTGAGCCAGGCTTATATTCCGGTTTGTCAGCGATAGCTTTTTTGACAACGGCATATCGCTGCTCCTGCAAAGAGCCTTTTTTTGACAGTTCAGGCCAATCTAAATCTGCGGTCAGACCTGCTCGATGCGACAGAAGCTGAAGCACCGTAACATTTTTCAGTTCCGGATTTATTGAAGATTCAAGTTCCGGAAAAATTTCTGCCAATGTAGATGTCCAGCTAACAGCCCCCTGTTCAACAAGCCTTCCGATAACTGATGCCGTCATCGCCTTTGTATCGGAACCAAGATGCCATTTGTCATTTAACGTTACAGGAATATCAGTACCAATTTTCCGAACTCCCACAGCACCTGCAAATTTTAAGCCTTCGCTGGTAACAACTGCTGCGCAAATAGCCGGCACTTTGTGTTTTTTGCGAATCGGCTCAAGCAACCTGATGATATTTGCATCGCCATCATTGGGGCATTCAGCGTAGGCAGAATCGGGAATCTGAGAGACAGTATGACTTTGGACGTATTTATTAGCAGCAAAAAGGAGAATACCTGCCACAGTAATAACAGTTACAACTATCCCCGCCAGAAACCCGAAAATAAACCATTTAAGCTTCATTTAACCCTTTCAAATAGGCAATTATTTTTTATATAATATCCGAAGTGCATATCTTTTGCAATACGAGGGTTATAGTGATATTCATCATTGCTTTATTCTGAAAAACAGGTAGATTTTTAGTTATTATCTTTGGAGCATATATGAAACAATTATTAGTTTTCGCTGTTATCGCACTGTTATTCTGCGGCGGGTGTCTGCCTGCCGGGAGAAATCAAATTACCCAAACATCGACTATCGATGCCCTGCTGGCGGGAGTTTATGATGGGAAAATGACCTGTGGGGAATTATTAAAATACGGCGACTTCGGCATCGGAACATTCGCTCGGCTCGACGGAGAAATGATTGTCTACCATGGTAAAGTCTATCAGATTAAATCCGATGGCAAAGTTTATCTGCCAAATACCGCAGCCAAAACGCCATTTGCGACAGTTTGCAGTTTTAAGCTTGATACGGAATTTCCGATAAAGTCAGCGGACTATAAAACCGTTCAGTCAATCATTGATGAAAAAAATCCAAATCAGAATTTATTTACCGCTGTTGAAATTGTCGGGAAGTTTAAATATATGAAGGTTCGCAGCGTACCTGCCCAGAACAAACCCTATCCACCATTAGCACAGGCCGCGGAAAAACAATCCGTATTTGAAATGAATGATGTTTCGGGCGTAATCGTCGGCTTTAGGTCGCCTCAATTCGCCAGGGGTGTGAATGTGCCGGGCTGCCATTTTCACTTTTTGAGCGACGACCGCACACAGGGTGGACATATTCTCGATTTTGAAATTACTGAAGGATTATGCAAAGTCGATTCATGCAATAAATTTCTGCTGATACTGCCTCAGGATGATTCGCTGAAAGATATTGACCTGTCGGGCGATAAATCCGCCGAGCTGCATAAGGTTGAACAAAACAACTGACAGGCTTCTTTTGTCGGGGCTTTTTTATAAATTAAAACTACTAAAATGTAGCACAAATTATATATATTTACATTTTTGTAGTTAATTTCAATACACTACTTATCCGCATTACATCACCTAACTATCTGCAATTACAGCACTTGCATCTCACTTTTCTCCCTTAAAAATTATTGGCACAACGATTGCTTTATAACACATAGCGTTTTAATGTTTTACTGTTTTTTACCGGAGTCAATGAAATGAGAAAGTTTGCAGTTGCAGCAGCGGCCTGTTATCTAACAACGGTATGCGTACCTGTATTTGCCGGAGATGATTTTTCGTTCAATCTCACTTCGGACTTTTACACCAAGTACATTTGGCGAGGACAGGTGATTGATAATGGCGCTGTTTTTCAACCGAGTATTGGCGTAGGTTACAAGGGATGGACTGCCAGTATCTGGGGTAATTTGAATCTGACGGATTACGGCGTTAATGACAACAGCGGCGAATTTACTGAATACGACCTGGCGCTTGATTACAGCGGCAAATTCAGCGAAGACAGTAAAATAGGCTATTCTATTGGAACGATTCATTATCACTTTCCGAGTTTTTCCGCTATAGATACGACCGAGATTTACTGGGGATTAAATTTTGATGTGCCGCTGAGCCCTGCTATTAAAGTATATCACGGCCTTGGCAATGAAAATGGGGCTTATGTAAATTTAAGCATCGGGCATACCTATGAAAAATTTATGACCTTCAGCGAAAAATGCTACTGCAATCTGGTATGGGGCGCTTCTCTCGGCTGGGGCAATGGCACATACAACAAGGACTATTGGGGCGTTGATGAATCACGGTTGAACGATTTAGCATTCACTCTCGCCCTGCCTATATGCTTCCCGGGCGGATGGACGGTAAAACCGAGTATAAACTATGTAACGCTGGTTGACGGCACAATAAGAAGTTCAGATGTTTATGCCAAATCGAGCGACTATTTATTCACTGGTGTAAGCATTGGTAAGAGTTTTTAAAAAATTAACTTTAAATAATATTTTTTCCATTTAAGGAGCACTAAAAATGTATATTATTTCTACAATCGACACCGGCGATACCGCCTGGCTGCTGATTTCAACAGCACTGGTGATGTTTATGACACCGGGACTGGCGTTTTTCTATGGCGGATTAGTACGTCGTAAAAATATGCTCTCGGTGCTTATGCAATGTTTTATGATACTTTGCATTATAAGCGTGCAATGGGTAGTTTTGGGTTACAGCCTTTCGTTTGGTACAGACCACGGCGGCATAATCGGCAATTTGCAATGGTTTATGCTCAAGGGAGTCGGAATGACCCCGAACGCGGATTATGCGGGAACAATACCGCACGAAGTATTTATGATGTTCCAAATGATGTTTGCTGTAATTACTCCGGCTCTTATCATTGGTGCGTTTGCAGAGCGAATGAAGTTTTCAGCGTTCTGCGTTTTTACACTTCTGTGGGCAACTCTGGTCTATGACCCGGTCTGTCACTGGGTATGGGGCATAGGCGGTTTTATGAGAAACTGGGGGGCGTTGGATTTCGCCGGCGGAACTGTCGTTCACATTAACGCAGGTATGACCGCTTTGGCAGCAGCTTTGATACTCGGCAGACGCAAGGGTTATCCTGACGGCATATCTCCACCCCACAATCTGCCGCTGGCAGTACTCGGTGCAGCATTACTGTGGTTCGGCTGGTTCGGCTTTAACGCGGGCAGTGCACTTGGAGCGAATGGTTTGGCGGGCAGCGCATTTACCGTAACACATATTGCCGCTGCGGTAGCCGGCTTAACCTGGGCATTGTTAGACTGGTTCAAGCACAAAAAACCAACAACTCTCGGTATGATTACTGGCGCGGTCGCTGGATTAGTAGCAATCACACCCGCATCGGGATTTGTCAACCCGACCGGAGCAATCTGGATAGGCATAGGCGCAAGCGTTTTCCCGTGGTTAATAATAACTTTCATCAAGAGCAAACTCGGATATGACGATTCGCTTGATGCTTTCGGCGTACACGGCATCGGAGGTATCTGGGGGGCGATTGCCACTGGTATATGGGCAACAAAAACGGTAAATCCTGCCGGTGCGGATGGCCTGTTGTACGGCAATCCGATACAGCTTTGGATTCAAATCAAGGCAACTTTAGTAACGATGATATACTCTTTTGTCGTTGGCTTCATACTCTTCAAGGTTGTTGATGTTATGATGAAGCTGCGGGTAAGCGAACACGAAGAACGTGTCGGTCTGGATTTGACGCAACACCGTGAAGCCGCTTATACCATAATTGACTAAACACATTGAAAAAGGAAAGGATAATAAAATGAAATATATAATAGCAGTTATTCAGCCTGACCGTCTGGACGAGGTTCTCAACAACCTCACGGAAAAGGAAATTCATCTTGTAACAGTTACAACCGTTGCGGGCAGAGGCCGGCAAAAAGGCATCGCTGAAGTATATAGAAGCCATAAGGAACAAGGCAGCCTGCTTAGAAAAGTGAAACTCGAAATAGCCGTCAATGAAGGATTCGTGGAAAAAGCTGTTGATTGCATTACCGCGGGCGCAAGGACAGGACAAATCGGCGATGGTAAAATATTTGTTCTCGACCTGCCTGAATGCATAAGAATCCGCACCGGTGAACGCGGCGGCGAGGCAATAGGATAAAACAAAACCGACAGAAACCTTAGAGCGGTCGTTCGTATAAGGGCACCACTTCCAGTATGTGTCTTGGCACAGGGGGTTCACATCGTGGACCCCTTGATGTTTTACAATAACGTAGATTTTCTGCTATTTAATCACAATAACGTAGAATTTTCAGCTTTCAGTAACCCCTTATCATCACTCACAACTCCCTGCAAATAAACGAGTTATGCATACATAAAAACTTTGGCACAATTATTGCCAAACATACCGACACGAACGTAATGCATAATTTTAGATTTTTGATTTATTTATGGAAGTGGTGTTAAATGAAAAACTCACGTTTAATTGTTTTATGCTGCGCGATGATTTTGTCATCGACCGGCCTGTGTTTTGCTGCGCAATCCCCCGCTGCGACAAAAATAGACAGCGGCGATACCGCATGGGTCTTAATGTCTGCCGCCCTTGTTATGCTTATGACTCCGGGGCTGGCGTTTTTCTATGGCGGGCTTGTTAGACGCAAAAACTACCTCAGCATTTTAATGCAGTGCTTTATCGTGCTTGCGGCATTGAGCATTCAATGGGTACTGTTCGGATACAGTCTGTCATTTGCACCGGGAAAAAGCTGGATTGGCGGCCTCCAGTGGGTCGGCCTTAAAGGGGTCGGCTTATCGCCATACACACCATATAGCGCAACTATTCCGCATCAGGCATTTATGATTTTCCAGGCAATGTTTGCTGTCATCACGCCTGCGCTTATCATTGGCGCATTTGCCGAGCGGATGAAATTTTCGGCATTTCTGATTTTTACGCTTTTGTGGGCAACATTCGTATATGACCCGGTAGCACACTGGATATGGGGTATCGGCGGCTGGCTGCGAGAAATGGGTGCTATGGACTTCGCCGGTGGAGCTGTCGTTCATATTAACGCAGGTATCGCTGCATTAGTCGCTGCTGTTATGATCGGAAAACGCAAATGTTTTGATAAACACTCCGTTCCGCCGCACTCGCTGCCTTTCAGCGTACTCGGTGCTGGATTACTTTGGTTCGGATGGTTCGGTTTTAACGCAGGCTCGGCGCTCGGAGCAAACGGCCTCGCGGTCAACGCATTTGTGGTTACACATACCGCAGGCGCTGCAGCAGCTTTAACATGGGCGCTAATAGACTGGAAATTCAACGGCGCTCCAACAATGCTGGGCACAATTTCTGGCGCAATCGCAGGGCTTGCAACAATAACGCCGGCGGCAGGATATGTCGGTGTTATCAGCGCAATCTTTATTGGCGTGGTCGCAAGTATCCTCTGTTTCGCAGCCGTCAGCTTTTTAAAGCACAAATTCCGCTATGATGATTCGCTTGATGCTTTCGGCATACACGGCATAGGCGGTATATGGGGAACTCTGGCAACAGGTCTGTTCGCCTCAAAAGCGATAAATCCTGCCGGCGCAAATGGCTTGTTATTTGGCAACCCAAGACAGCTCCTGATACAATTGATGGCAGTGGCAGCCACAGCGGGATACGCACTAATCGCAACGTATATACTTTACAAAATTGTTGACTGGGCAGTAGGTATTCGTGTCAATGAAGACGATGAGGCAATAGGGCTTGACCTCACACAACATAACGAACACGCTTATACCATATTAGATTAAAAGGATACCCGATATGAAACTTATAACGGCAATAATCAAACCACACCACTTAGAACAGGTAAAAGAAGAGTTGTACAAGGCCCAGGTGAATCTTATCACCGTCAGTGAAGTTCTCGGCCATGGCAGACAAAAAGGCGTTACCGAAGTATATCGAGGTTTTAAGGAAACCGGCAATCTTCTGCGAAAAATCCGCATAGAAATCGCTGTCAACGACAGTTTTGTCGAACCTACAATAAAAGCCATAGTCAAGGGAGCGAAAACAGGCAAAACCGGAGACGGAAAAATATTCGTCGTTGACCTGCAGGAGTGTGTCAGAATTCGCACAGAAGAACGAGGCAGCGAAGCAATCGGATAAGCCGAGGGTGTAAAGACAATTTTGTAATAAATACAAAAATGTAGATTTATTTATTAAAATATACAAAATTGTAGCGGTAATGATTTTTGTCTTGATTTTGTTTTTCTTTGTAATACCTTTTAGTGCAATGTGATATGAAAAAAATGTACCAAAAGACCGGCTGGCATAGTTATTGCTAATCTTATATATAGGCTTGCGTCTGTATTACAGTTGCGTAAGCCGGTTTGGTAGCGATATAAAATGTTTATAGTAACAAATGGAGTATAAAAAATGAGTGAATGTTGTGAGTCCATTGTGTCATTGTTTGGTACAAACGTTTTTAACGATGTAACAATGAGAGAAAGGCTGCCCAAGAACGTCTATAAGGAATTTAAAAAGACGATGGCGGAAGCCAGATTCCTCGATTCTGCACTGGCCAATGTTGTGGCCAATGCTATGAAAGACTGGGCTATCGAAAAGGGCGCAACGCACTTTTGCCACTGGTTCCAGCCGATGACGGGCCTGACCGCTGAAAAACACGATTCATTTATATCGCCTACGCCTGAAGGCAGGACGATAATGGAATTCAGCGGCAAGGAACTGACTCAGGGTGAGCCTGACGCTTCGAGTTTTCCATCGGGCGGACTGCGGGCAACTTTTGAGGCTCGCGGTTATACCGCATGGGACTGCACAAGCCCGGCGTTTATTAAAGAGACCGGCAAAAATATTACGCTTTATATTCCCTGCGCGTTCTGCTCATACACCGCAGAGGCTCTGGATAAAAAAACCCCGCTGCTCAAGTCGATGGACGCTTTAAATGTGCAGGCGACGAGGGTTCTTAAAATTCTTGGCAGCGCTTCAAAAAGTGTAGCGGCAACGCTGGGGCCGGAACAGGAATACTTCCTGGTTGACAAAAAGCTCGCTGAGAAGCGGCTTGATATTATGCTCACGGGCAGGTCGCTCTTCGGAGCGCCTTCGCCAAGAGGTCAGGAAATGAGCGACCATTATTTCGGCGCTCTGCACGAAAGAGTTGCATCTTATATGCACGACCTGAATGTCGAACTCTGGAAACTCGGCGTAGCTGCAAAGACGCAGCATAACGAAGTATCGCCCGCGCAGTATGAGCTTGCTCCTGTGTTCGGGACTGTCAATGTGGCGACAGACCACAATCAGCTCGTTATGGAAACTATGCAGAAGGTGGCGCTGCAGCATAATATGGTATGCCTGCTGAACGAAAAACCTTTCGCCGGCGTGAACGGTTCGGGCAAACACAATAACTGGAGTATGGTAACTGACGATGGCGTCAACCTGCTCGACCCGGGCAGTACGCCTCACGATAATATGGTATTCTTGGTAATGCTGTGCGCGGTAATGCGTGCCGTTAATAAATACGCCAAACTGCTCCGCGCAAGCGTAGCGACGGCTGGAAACGACCATCGCCTTGGCGCTCACGAAGCGCCGCCGGCAATTGTCTCCATATTCCTCGGCGACCAGCCTATGGATATTATAGAGCAATTGGCCGCAGGCGGTGCAAAGTCGTCAAAAACAGGCGGACAATTAAAGCTCGGCGTTTCCACATTGCCGCAATTACCGAAAGACAGCACGGATAGAAACAGGACTTCGCCGTTTGCGTTCACAGGAAATAAGTTTGAGTTTCGTATGGTCGGCTCAAGCCAGTCAACGGCAGGCCCGATGTTTGTGCTGAACACCATCGTCGCTGATACTCTGAAAGAAATCGCTGACGAGCTTGAAAAATCGACAAACGTTAAGACCGGCGTACAGAAGATTCTGCAAAAAATCGCCAAAGACCACAAAAAAGTGGTGTATAATGGCGACAATTACACCGAAGATTGGGCAAAAGAAGCTGAAAAACGCGGTCTGCCGAATATCAAGTCAACCGTAGAATCGCTTGAGACGGTTATGGATGCTGAGAATGTCGAACTATTCAAAACTCACAAAGTTTTGACAAAGGCGGAACTCAAGGCAAGATCTGAAATTCTGCTCGATGCTTACAGTATGACTATCAATATCGAAGCAAGGACTGCCGTGAGCATTGCTCAAAGGCAGATTATTCCGGCGGCGATTGAGTATTCGGGAATTTTGGCCAGGACAATTAAGAACATCGGTAAGGCGGGCGTTGACTGCGGCTCTCAGAAAAAAATGCTTGAAAATGTATGTGGACTGATTGATTCGCTAAGCGGCGCATCTGAATGTCTGAAAAATGCGGCCTGTAAGGCGAATAACATTGACAACACTGCTAAAAAAGCGGAAAATTACCGCGATGTTGTCAAGCCGGCGATGGCGATTGTGCGAAAAGCGGCTGACGAATTAGAGACTATGGTGGACGCAAAACTTTGGCCGTTGCCGACTTATGCAGAGTTGCTGTTTGTCAAATAACGGGTGGCAGAAAGCGTAAAATTTGTTCTAACAATGGCCGATTTTTCTTAAAATCGGCCATTTTGTAATCATCTATGACTGTTTTAGGGTAAAAATGACAAAAGTTTTAACTGATTCTGGACTGTACGAAGTACGCAGAGAACACGATGCCTGCGGAATAGGCGCTGTTGTCAATATCTCCGGCAGGGTTGACCACTCAATTCTCGAATACGGCAAAGAAATTCTGCTCAACCTCCACCATCGCGGAGCGGCAGGAGCGGATGAAATCACCGGAGACGGCGCTGGAATTCTCTTCCAGATTCCGCACGAGTTTTTTTTTGCCCAAAGCAAAAACCTGAAAATTGAACTTCCTCCGCAAGGCAATTATGCAGTCGCACAGATATTTTCTCCAAAAAACAACGAACTTCGCCAGAAATGTTTAAACATACTCAATCAGGCCGTTGAACTGCACGGAATGAAAATCATCGGCAGCCGCGATGTGCCAGTCAAACCCGATTGTCTCGGCAAAATCGCCCTCGAAGCCGAGCCGCGTATCTGCCAGATATTCATTGACGGTTGCGGAACTGAAGCGGAGAAATTTGAAACAAAACTTTTCCTCGCCCGCAAACGCGCCGAGAAACAGGCATTAGAAACTTTCGGCAGTGCCGCAAACGATTTTTATATCTGCTCGATGAGCAGCAGGACAATCTGCTATAAGGGAATGTTTATGGCCTGGCAGTTGTTCGCGTATTATCCTGACCTTGCCGATGAGACTATGAAAAGCGCACTGGCAACGGTTCATCAGCGGTACAGCACAAATACATTCCCAAACTGGCGGCTTGCCCAGCCTTTCCGCTGCATAGCGCACAACGGCGAAATCAACACGCTCAGCGGCAATAAAACCAGTATGCAAAAACGCGAAGATAAAATGGTCTGCGACAAGTTCGGCAAATATATGGCGGATTGCCTGCCGATTCTCGCGCCGGGCGGCAGCGATTCATCTTATTTTGATAACGTGCTCGAACTGCTTGTTCAGGCCGGCAGGTCGATGCCGCACGCGATGATGATGATGATTCCGGAAGCATTCGGCCAGAAGTATCACATCAGCGCAGATAAGCGGGCATTCTATGAATATCACGCCTCTATTATGGAACCGTGGGACGGCCCGGCGGCGATGGTCTTTACCGACGGCAGAATTATCGGCGGAACACTTGACCGCAACGGTCTGCGGCCTTGCAGATATGTTATCACGACAGACGGCCTTGCGATTTTGGCAAGCGAGGCGGGCGTAGTTGAATTTCCGCCGGAAAAAATCCAAAAGAAAGGCCGGCTTCAGCCTGGCAATATGTTTCTTGTTGACACCGTCGAAGGCAGAATCGTTACAGACAACGAAGTCAAGAGCACAATTTCAAGACAGAAACCATACCGTCGCTGGCTCGAAGAAAACCGCATAGAACTTCGCGGCCTTTTCGACAGTCCGAAATTGATACATACAGATTCGGAAACAATTTCCCAGAGACTAAGAACATTCGGCTATACTCGTGAAGAGTTAAAAATGGTTCTTATGCCGATGGGTCTCAACGGTCAGGAAGCCATCGGCTCGATGGGCAACGATGCCGCTCTGGCGGTTTTGAGCAATCAGTCCAAACTGCTGTTTAATTACTTCAAACAGTCATTTGCTCAGGTTACCAATCCGCCTATCGACCCCCTTCGTGAGGGACTGGTGATGAGTCTTATGGCTTTCACCGGCAAAAGGCCCAACGTCCTCGACGAAACCCCGCAGCATTGCAGACAGTTGAAGCTGCCACATCCGATACTTACCAATGAGGATATTGAAAGGCTGCGTTCAGTAAAACGAGATGATTTTAAGGTGGCCACAATTTCAGCCCTGTTTGACGCTGAGACAAACGACCCCGCCGGTTCGCTCAGATACGGCATCGACAGACTCATCAGCGATGTAAAAGCCGCTGTCGAAGGCGGAGCCTGTCTCGTAGTAATAAGCGACCGCCATATTTCAAAAACTATGGCTGCGATTCCTTCGCTGCTGGCAACCGCCGCTGTTCACAATGCACTGATGAAGACAGGCCTGCGAGCCGATGCGGGCATTATCGTCGAAAGCGGAGAACCCAGAGAAGTAATGCACTTCTGCCTGCTGTGCGGATATGGCGCAAACGCCGTCAATCCATATTTGGCGTTTGAGTGTCTCAACGAACTTCACAGAAACGGCGAACTCCCCGCAAAAATGGAGCCGGTGCAGGTTGCCGATAATTTTATCGCGGCAATAAAAAAAGGCATACTCAAGACAATGAGCAAAATGGGCATCTCGACATTGAGAAGCTACCATTCAGCGGGATTATTCGAGGCCATCGGCCTTAACAGTGAATTTATAAATGAATTCTTCACTGATACCAGTTCACGAATACAGGGTGCTGGCCTCGAAGAAATAGCCAAAGAAACGCTGCTGCGACATAACGCGGGTTTTGAACCGAGAAAGAGCGCACAGCTTGAACTCGATTTCGGCGGCGATTATCACTATCGCAATGGAGGCGAGACGCATTTATGGAATCCGACAACGATTGCCTGCCTTCAGCACGCGGTCAAAAACGAAGACCAGAAGGCTTACGATGAATATGCTGATGCCGTCAATATGCAGGATAAAAAGCTCTGCACGCTTCGCGGACTTTTTGAATTTAAAAATATCCCTGCCGAACCGATTTCTATTGATGAAGTCGAACCGGCTTGCGAAATTGTAAAACGCTTCGTAACCGGCGCGATGAGCCACGGCTCTATAAGTAAAGAGGCTCACGAATGTCTTGCGATGGCGATGAACAATATCGGCGGTATGAGCAACACCGGCGAAGGCGGCGAAGATGAAGAAAGATACATCGAAGTCGAAGGAAAAGTCTCAAGAAACTGCGCGATTAAGCAAATCGCAAGCGGTCGTTTCGGCGTAACGATAAATTACCTTTCGCACGCAAAGGAACTTCAAATCAAAATGGCTCAGGGCGCAAAACCCGGCGAAGGCGGCCAGCTTCCCGGCCATAAAGTTACCGAGGAAATCGCAAAACTGCGTCATTCAACGCCCGGCGTAACGCTTATCTCTCCCCCGCCGCACCACGATATTTATTCAATCGAGGATTTGGCGCAATTGATATACGACCTTAAATGCAGCAATCCCGGCGTGAAAGTTTCCGTCAAGCTCGTCGCAGAGGTCGGCGTAGGCACTATCGCAGCCGGTGTCGCAAAAGGAAACGCCGATGAAGTTCTCATCAGCGGACACGATGGCGGAACTGGCGCAAGCCCGCTCAGCTCAATTAAGCATACTGGCATTCCGTGGGAACTTGGTCTTGCCGAGACACAGCAGGTTTTAGTCGCGAATAATTTAAGAGACAGAATCGTCGTTCAGACCGACGGCCAGTTAAAAACCGGAAGAGATATCGTAATCGCAGCCCTGCTCGGCGCAGAGAGATTCGGATTCGGCACAGCCGCTCTGGTTACACTTGGCTGCACGCTGCTTAGAAAATGCCACGAAGGAGCCTGTACATTCGGCATCGCCACACAGGACCCCCAGCTTCGCGCAAGATTCGCAGGCAAACCGGAATACATCGAAAGATTTATGTTCTTTGTCGCCGAGGAAGCTCGCAAAATTATGGCTAAGCTCGGCTTTAAAAAGTTTGATGATATGATTGGCAGAGTCGATATGCTCTGCATAAAAAAGGCAATTGAAAATTACAAAGCCAAAGGACTTGATTTTTCCGCCATTTTCGCCCAGCCTGATATATCTGACGGCAGAGCAGTCAGAAAAATTCATTCCCAGCCGTACAAGCTCGAAGACCATTTAGATTGGAAGATTCTGGAAAATATAAAATCCGCAATCGACAGCGGAAAAAAAATAAAATTCTCAATACCGATTCGCAATACCAATCGAGCAGTCGGCGTTATTGTTAGCAATTATATCGCGAAAAAATACGGCTCAGCAGGACTGCCCGACGGCACAATCGAATTGGAATTTGCCGGCTCGGCAGGTCAGAGTTTCGGAGCGTTTTTAGCCTCCGGCGTTACAATGACGCTCATTGGCCAGAGCAACGACTATCTGGGCAAAGGTCTTTCAGGCGGCAGAATAATCGTAAAGACCCCCGAAGGTTCGTCTTTCGCCGCTAATGAAAATATCATCGTAGGCAACACCCTGCTGTACGGCGCCACAAAAGGCGAGATATTTATAAACGGTATGGCAGGCGAAAGATTCGCCGTTCGAAACAGCGGAGTAACCGCCGTCGTCGAAGGCCTCGGCGACCATGGCTGCGAATATATGACCGGCGGAACTATCGTTGTTCTCGGCAAAACAGGCTGCAATTTCGCGGCGGGTATGAGCGGCGGAATCGCTTATGTCCTCGATGAAATGCAGTTGTTCGACACGCTCTGCAACCTCGATATGGTCGAACTCGAAAGCGTAAAATTAGATGAAGATAAAAAACTTCTCAAAGAGCTTATCGAAAAACATTACAAATGGACGGCAAGCAAACAGGCCGAGAGAATTTTAAATTCCTGGTACGATATGCTCGGAAAATTCGTAAAAGTTATTCCGATTGATTACAGAAAGTCGCTTGAAAAAATGAGAGCGGCAGAACAGCGGCACACTGAGACAACGCCCGCAACTGAAGAGGTGTTCTATGGCTGAGATAAAAGGCTTTGTAAAATATAAACGCAAAAAAACCGGATACAGACCGGTTGGGGAAAGAATAACTGACTTCAAAGAAGTCGAGCTTGTCCTCACGCCCGACGATATTGTCCAGCAGGCCGCCAGATGTATCGATTGCGGAGTGCCTTTCTGCCACGGCGTCGGCTGTCCGCTTGGCAACAATATACCTGAATTCAATGATATGATTTACAAAGGCCGGTGGCAAAAGGCCTGCGAACTTCTTCATTCGACAAATAATTTCCCCGAAATTACAGGCCGTATCTGCCCCGCTCCCTGCGAAACTGCCTGCACACTGGCGATAAACGATGAGCCGGTCTTCATCAGGCATATCGAATATCAGATTGTAGAACGCGGGTTTGCCGAAGGCTGGATAAAACCGATTATCGCAGCGGAAAAAACCGGCAAAAGAGTCGCCGTCATCGGCTCAGGCCCAGCCGGTCTTGCCGTCGCCCAACAGCTTGCCAGAGCAGGACACAGCGTTGTCGTTTTTGAAAAAGACGCGAAGGTCGGCGGACTTTTGCGCTACGGCATACCGGATTTCAAACTTGATAAATCCATCATCGACCGCAGAATCGCCCAGATGGTTGCCGAAGGTGTCGAATTTCAGACAGGCGTGGAAGTCGGCAAAGACATTTCCGCTCATTACCTTAAAAAAATGTTCGACTGCCTCTGCATCACAATGGGTGCGGGCGTTCCGCGAGATTTGGCTGTCGCAGGCAGAGGCTACGAAAATGTTGTGTTCGCCTGGGATTACCTGACACAGCAGAACAAACTCTGCTCCGGTGAACAAATTGAAGGCAAAGCAATCTCGGCGAAAGATAAATCCGTCGTCGTCATCGGCGGCGGCGATACAGGAAGCGATTGCATCGGCACCGCGAAAAGACAGGGCGCAAAGCAGATTTACCAGCTCGAAATCCTGCCAAAACCACCAGAAACAAGGCCGTTAGACACGCCTTGGCCGATGTGGCCAAGAACTATGAGAACTTCATCATCGCACGAGGAAGGCTGTCAGAGAATGTGGAGCGTAAAGACCACAAAACTCTCAGGCACAGAAACATCCGTCAGCGAACTTCAGGGCTGCGAGGTTGAATGGCTCAAAACACCCAGAGGTTGGGACACAAAAGAAAAAGACGGTTCGGAATTTACTATTAAGACCGACCTTGTTATACTGGCGATGGGTTTTTTACACGTTCAATATGATGGACTGGTAAAAGACCTGAATCTGAAACTCGACGGATACGGCAACATCGCTGCGGAAAATTTTCAGACTAATCGGCCGGATGTTTTCGTCGCCGGAGATTCGACGCTCGGAGCTTCGCTTGTCGTAAAGGCAATCGACACCGGCAGAAAAGCCGCAGAGCAAATAAATAGTTGGTTATCAGGGCATAAAGTATAAGTGAAAATAGGTTTAGCACAAATAAATACCACTGTCGGAGACTTTGCGGCTAATTGCGGCAAAGTTCGGCAAATGTATGCTCGAGCAAAACAAGCAGGCGTTGATTTGCTTGTTTTCCCGGAATTGTGTATTTGCGGTTATCCGCCGGAAGATTTGCTTTTGAAAAAATCCTTCCTCGCCGCAAACAAAAAAGCCGTCGAACAAATCGCCGCAGATTGTCCTGATATCGCCATAATTTTAGGTTTTGCTGAAGATGGCCACCCCCTGCCGTATAACTCACTTGTAGTTCTTGAGAATGGCAAAATCACAAAAATTTACAGCAAGGGGCTTTTACCAAACTACGGTGTTTTTGATGAGAAAAGATACTTTCAGCCGGGCATCTCTCCGGTAGTGGTGAAAATAAAAGGTATTTCTATTGTCTGCACCATCTGTGAAGACATTTGGAATGCTGATTGGCTGAAAAATTTCATAGCGGAAGAAAAAGACAGAGATTTAATCGTAAATATCTCCGCATCGCCATTCCACGCAGGCAAAATCAAAGAGAAACTTCTGGTAATCCACGATACCGCAAAAGCGCTCGGCTGCCCTGTCGCGTATTGCAATCTCGTCGGCGGTCAGGACGAGCTTGTCTTTGATGGCAGAAGTATGATTATCGAATGCAGTGGAAAACTCGCTGCCTGCGCAAAAAGTTTCGATGAAGATTTACTCGTCGCAGAAATTAACAAAGGCCAAAAAATCGCATCTGCCTCAACAGATTTGAGTGTCGATTATGTCGAAGAAGTTTATAACGCGCTTGTACTTGGAACACGCGATTATGTCCGCAAAAACGGCTTCAAAAAAGTCCTCATCGGCCTCAGCGGCGGAATAGATTCGGCTCTCACTGCCGCCATTGCCGCTCAGGCATTGGGCAGCGAAAATGTCGTCGGCATTACAATGCCAACAAGATTTAATAGTTCAGAAACGATAACAGACGCTGAAAAATGCGCCAAAAATCTCAATATGGAATTTCACAATATCCCCATAGAACAGATTTTGCAAAATTTCAACAACGAACTTGCCAAAACAGCCGGCTGGAGCGATAAAGGCCTTGCCTATGAAAATCTTCAGGCTCGAATACGCGGCACTATTATGATGTCGCTCAGCAATCAGTTCGGCTATATCGTGCTGACCACTGGAAACAAAAGCGAAACAGCCGTCGGATATTCCACCCTCTACGGCGACACCGCAGGCGGATTTGCGGTCATTAAGGATGTGCCGAAAACGCTCGTTTATCAGCTATGCGAATATATAAATAAACGCTTTGGCAAAGAGGTAATTCCGCAAAGCGTAATCCAGCGAGTTCCGACCGCCGAATTACGTCTCGGCCAGAAAGACAGCGATTCACTGCCGCCTTACGACCTGCTTGACGCGATTTTGAAAGGGTATATTGAAGAAGAAAAATCTCTGCACGAACTTATCGCACAGGGATTCGATGCGGAAATCACGACAAAAATTATTAAACTGGTTGACCGCAATGAATATAAGCGGCGGCAGTGTCCGCCCGGGGTTAAAATCACGCCAAAGGCATTCGGAAGGGATAGAAGAATGCCGATTACAAACCTTTATCGACAAAATAAACCTTAACGACACGGATGCAGTAAAAAATGCCAAAACGAACAGACATCAAAAAAATTATGCTCATAGGTTCAGGCCCGATTGTAATCGGTCAGGGCTGCGAATTCGATTATTCCGGCGCTCAGGCCTGTAAAGCCCTCAAAAATGAAGGCTACCAGGTCGTACTCGTCAACAGCAACCCTGCCACAATTATGACCGACCCCGAACTGGCCGACCGAACATACATCGAACCAATTACGCCTGAAATGGTCGAAAAAATTATTATCGCGGAAAGACCCGATTGCATCCTGCCTACACTCGGCGGACAGACAGGCCTCAATACCGCTGTCGCTCTTGCCGAGAGCGGCGTATTGGATAAATACGGTGTAAAACTCATCGGTGCTAATTTAGAGACTATCAAAAAAGCAGAGGAACGCGACCGCTTCAAAAAAATTATTCAGGACATCGGCCTTGAAGTCCCAAAAAGCGGCTACGCACACACCTGGCCTGAAGCGCAGAAAATAATCAAAGAAATAGGATTTCCCGCAATTATTCGCGCATCATACACACTCGGCGGAACGGGCGGAAACATCGCCTATAACGCCGAAGAATACAAGGAATTCATACACTGGGGTCTGAGTCTCAGCCCCACCAGTCAGGTGCTTATCGAAGAATCCGTACTCGGCTGGAAGGAATACGAACTTGAGGTAATGCGCGACAAAAAAGACAACGTCGTTATCGTATGCTCAATCGAAAACCTCGACCCGATGGGTGTTCACACAGGCGACAGCATCACAGTCGCCCCCGCTCAAACTCTCACCGACAAGGAATACCAGACGATGCGTGATGCATCGCTCAAAATCATCCGCGCGATTGGTGTTGAGACAGGCGGCTCGAATATCCAGTTTTCAGTCAACCCCGCAAACGGCAAAATGTACGTCATCGAAATGAACCCGCGCGTTTCGCGAAGCTCCGCCCTTGCATCAAAAGCCACAGGCTTTCCAATTGCCAAAATCGCTTCGCTTTTAGCCGTCGGCTACACGCTCGATGAAATTGCCAACGACATCACAAAGAAAACTCCGGCCTGCTTTGAACCGTCAATTGACTATTGCGTGGTCAAGTGGCCGCGATTTACTTTTGAAAAATTCCCAGCCACAAATCCCGAACTTACCGTCCAGATGAAAAGCGTCGGCGAAGCTATGGCTATCGGCAGAACTTTCAAGGAAGCTTTCCAAAAGGCCATTCGCTCACTCGAAATCGACCGCCATTCTTTAGACAGCAAACACATCAACGCATCTGTCGGCGATGACGAATTAAAACAAATTTTACGAAAAAATCGCTGGGACAAGCTCTGGTATATCGCTGAAGCTATGCGAAGAAAATTTTCAATTAAAGAAATTTTCGACTTAACAAAAATCGATCCATGGTTTCTCGAAAACATAAAACAGATTGTCTCGTTTGAGAGCAAATTAAGTATTAAAAATCTCAAACAGGCAAAAAAACTCGGCTTCAGCGACAAATATATCGCTTCAAAACTGAACATAACCGAACCCGCCCTGCGAAAGCAGCGGCTCGAAGCCGGCATTTCAGCCGTTTATAAAATGGTCGATACCTGTGGTGCCGAATTTGAGGCAAACACACCATACCTCTACTCAACTTACGAAGACCAGTGCGAAGCAAATCCGACAACTCGCAAAAAAGTCATCATTCTCGGCGGCGGCCCAAACCGAATCGGTCAGGGCATCGAATTCGACTATTGCTGCTGCCACGCCGCATTCGCACTAAAGGAAATCGGCATCGAATCCATAATGGTCAACTGCAACCCTGAAACCGTCAGCACAGACTATGACACATCCGACAGACTGTATTTTGAGCCCCTCACCTTTGAAGATGTGATGAACATCGTTGACATCGAAAAGCCCGACGGCGTTATCGTCCAGTTCGGCGGCCAAACACCGCTCAAACTCGCAAACGCCCTTGCCGCAGCAGGTGTAAAAATCATCGGCACAAGTCCCGAAAGCATCAACGCCGCCGAAGACAGAAAGCTGTTCAACAAAATAGTTGAGAAGCTCAAACTAAATCAGCCTCCGAGCGGAACAGCGATGAACTACGAGCAAACCCTCAAAATCGCCAAAAAGCTCGGCTACCCCCTGCTTATCAGGCCTTCATTCGTTCTCGGCGGACGAGCTATGCAAATCGTCTATGATGAAAGCGAACTAAGAACCTGCGTCGAAAACGCTCTGGCTGTTTCCGACCAGCACCCGATATTGATTGATAAATTTCTCGACGATGCCGCCGAGCTTGACGTTGACGCTATCAGTGACGGAAAAACCGTCGTCATCGGCGGAATTATGGAACACGTCGAAGAAGCGGGCATCCACTCCGGCGACAGCGCCTGCTGCCTGCCCCCGTTCTCGCTCAGCGCCGCTCTCATTGACGAAATTAAACGCCAGACAAAACTCCTCGCTTTGGAATTGAAAGTTAAAGGACTGATGAACGTCCAGTTCGCGGTTAAGGATGATAAAATTTACATCCTCGAAGTAAATCCTCGTGCGTCAAGAACCGTACCATTCGTCAGCAAAGCTATCGGCGTACCGCTCGCCAAACTCGCCGCCAAAGTTATGGCAGGCAAAACCCTCGAAGAACTTGGCTTTACAAAAGAGCAGCACAGAAGCCATTATTCCGTCAAGGAAGCCGTCTTCCCATTCCTCAAATTCCCCGGCTGCGATACAATCCTCGGCCCCGAAATGCTCTCGACCGGCGAAGTTATGGGAATCAGCGACGATGTCGGCATCGCATACGCCAAATCGCAAATTGCCGCCGGCAACTCCCTGCCGACAAGCGGAAAAGTCTTTATCAGCGTAAAAGACTGCGACAAGCCAAAAGCCGTCGCCATTGCCAAACGCCTGCACACCGCCGGCTTCAAAATCGTCGCCACACAAAAAACATGCATCGAATTGGTGAAAAACAATATCCCAGCCGAATTCGTACTCAAAATGAACGAAGGCAGGCCGAATATTCTTGACCTGATTATAAATAAGGAATTGGCTCTGCTGATTAATACAACCATCGGCAAACAGACTATTAAGGATTCCTTCTCGATAAGAAGAACCGCTCTCGAAAGAAACGTCCCTTACGTTACGACAATTCGCGGCGCTTCTGCCGTTACCAAAGCAATTGAGTCGATGAAGAAAAAATCCATTGACGTAAAACCAATACAGTTATTTTACAAACAATAGTTAGCCCCCAGCTTTATGCTGGGGGTTATAAAAAAGGAATAAGATGAAAGCTATATTACTTCTCGAAGATGGAACTTGTTTTAAAGGCATCGGTTTCGGCGCAGAAGCAAAAAAATGCGGCGAAGTCGTCTTCAATACCGCTATGAGCGGCTATCAGGAAATCCTCACAGACCCCTCATATCACGAGCAAATTGTTGTTATGACATACCCGCTCATCGGCAACTACGGCACAAACCCGCTCGATGTAGAAGCAAGCAAACTATTCCTCAGCGGCTTTGTCGTCAAGGAAAACTGCGATTTTCCAAGTAACTGGCGAAATAAACTGTCGCTCAGCGATTATCTGAAAAAACACAAAGTCCCCGGCATCGCAGACATCGACACTCGAAAATTAGTCCGCCATCTTCGCGATGTCGGCGCGCTTCGCGGAATCATCTCCACCGATGGCTCAACCGCAAAAGAACTCAAGGCCCAGCTCGATAAATACCCCGGCCTTATGAACAGGGACATCGTCAAAAACGTCTGCGCAAAGAAAAGCTATACCTGGGACAAACCCGTCGTCGATGAATTCGGCACAGAACACAAAAAAGAATTGAAATATCACGTCGTTGCATTCGACTTCGGCATCAAACAAAACATCCTGCGTCTGCTTGTCTCTCACGGCTGCAAAGTTACCGTCGTACCCGCACAAACATCCGCAAAAGATGTTTTAGCGTTAAAACCAGATGGCGTTTTCCTCAGCAACGGCCCCGGCGACCCCGACCCCGTCAGCTACGCAATCGAAACGATACGCGGCCTGCTCGGCAAAACCCCGATTTTCGGCATTTGTCTCGGCCATCAGCTTCTCGGCCTTGCCGTCGGCGGCGACAGATTCAAACTCAAATTCGGCCATCACGGTGCAAATCACCCCGTCAAAAATCTGATTACCGAAAAAATCGAGATTACCAGCCAGAACCACGGCTTCTGCATCGAACCTGATTCGCTGAAAGATAAGGATATACAGATTACCCATATGAATTTGAACGATAACACGCTGGAAGGTTTTAGATGCAAAAACGTGCCTGCCTTCGCCGTGCAGTACCATCCCGAAGCCTCCCCCGGCCCGCACGATTCAAACTATCTGTTCAATGATTTTATCGAAATGATGGAAAATAATTAACATTAGTTTTGCGGTTAGATAATATGTAGGTCATTCATTCAACGGTTATAATACGAATCCAGTACAAAACTATAACCTAATTGAAAGGAATGACCTATGGCAAAGATTGTATCA
>JBAZTW010000027.1:0-28284 GCA_041661665.1 Phycisphaerae bacterium
AAAGGTTCAGCTTTGGTATGAAATCTGAACGTTTTACTCCTCAGAGAAATTTTTTAGAAAAAATTTTTATTCACTAAACTCCGTCGTAGCCGTATGTTTCACAGAAACCATAGGTGCTTTTCGTCTCCTCAATGCTACAGGAAAACTTTTAAAAACACTCATTCCTTAATCGGCATATACAGCCCGTAACTCACACGTAATAAAGCGGTTATGATATTTTGGCTTAAGGCAAAAAGGTTCGCTTTTCATACCAAAGCTGAACCTTTTGCATTAAGACCCTGCAACTTTTAGTGCGGCTATCCAAAAGGCAGTCTGATAATTCTGCTTAAATCAGGTAAATTTTTCCCTTGCATTGTTTAAAAGTGCTTATAGGATTAAGAAAGATTTAAGATGCTGCTTGTAAAGAAAGCAGCAAAGTAGCGGGAAAAGAGGCCCGCATAGAGTTATCTGCCGGGAGGAACTTTTCAATTTCGCCTTTCGGTTGGACAGTAGTTTTGCGTTTGATGTGTGGCCTTTCTAAAACCTGGAAATCCTTGTGTATTGCTTGAAAGAAATAATGAATAAATTACGCAAAGATGTCAAAAAATGTCTTGTTTTTGGTTTTACTTGATGGTATAATGTTGTATATGTGTTTTTTGGAAAGTTAGCCGCTTGGTGCAGCTCTTTTGGGGAACTGAGGATAGCGGGGAAAAAGCATGTTTTTTATGGAGGTATAAAATGGGAACGAAGTTATTAAAATTTGTTTGCGCAATTCTGATTTTGTTACCGGTCTGTGCTTTTGCGACAGATAAAACTTTCACATCGAGCGGTTCTATTGTTGATGGGGACGTGTTTGGAACAGTATATGTGCAGAATAATGGAACCCTTGTAAACATGTCTGGCGGACACATCGGCACTTCATCTTTAGGCGGACTTTACATGAATGATAGTAGTATATTTAATATGTCCGGCGGTTTGATTGAAAACACTATCAGTACTTTAGGTTCGAGTTCTTTTAATTTATCGGATGGCACAATAGAATCAGAATTTGATTTCGGTGGTACGGTTTCTCTTTCTGGCGGGAGTATTACAGGTGGAGGGAAATTCAAACCCGGCTCTATTGTTAATATAGATGGTGGAAATTTGAATTTTTCTGATGCTGTTCTGTTATATGGGGAATTAAACATTTATGGTGGCTTGTTAAATTTTGATGATTTTTCTGATAATGGGGGAGTTACAAACATATATGGATATGGATTCAATTATGATCCCGTCGGGCAGGTCTTAACTGGCTATTTATCTGATCACAATCAATTTACAATCAATCAGCTAAGCAGTTATGAATACCAGCGTCTAAATCTTATCCCAGAGCCAATAAGTTTTTTGTTTTTTGGTTTTGGGTTGCTGGCATTAAGAAAACAAAAGTAAGAGATTATCAAACTTTCATTCATAATTTACGGAGAAATTGATTATGAAGTCTCGGATTTTTTCTATAATTTTATCGGTCTTTTTATTTTCTCAAATTTCTTTTGCTCAACTTTGTGCAAGATTAGTTGATGTTCGTGCAGGAGAAGACCATATTTTAGCAGTTTCAGAAGATGGATTTTTATTTTCCTGCGGTGGAGGTGACGGTGGAATGGCATTGGGGCTTGGCGGCACAAGTCAGGTGTATTCATTCCAACGTGTTCATGGGCCGAATAATGTAGGCTATTTAAAGAATATAGAGATTTTCGATACCGGTTGGTATCACTCACTGGCAGTTGATTCAAATGGTGTTTTTTGGTCATTTGGAAATGATACTTCTGGACAACTTGGTAATGGCGATGAGGGTAGTTATAGTGTACCAATAAGAGTTCACGGCTTAAACAATGATGCTAATGGGTTGAGAAATATCGTAATGGTTTCGGCAGGTAGAAGTGGCACACATAGTTTGGCAGTTGATAGTAATGGGTATGTGTACGGATTCGGCAATAACAGCTCCTATCAATGCGGGGACGAAAGTGACACTCAAAGGCAATATCCTGTTCTTGTTGTAGACAGTTGCGACCAAACAACAGGCATATATTTAGGAGATGAAGCTTTTATTGTTGATGTCGAGGCAGGAGTAAGCCATTCTGTCGCCTTGGTGAGATTTGAGGACGGCGGTTTTGTTTATGAATGGGGAAATGGATACAGCTATAAAACACCCCGGAAAGTTCCCGGCGAAAATGGTGTTGGATTTTTAAGAAATGTTGTGGATATAGCGACTTGTGGCTATTCTTTAGCCGCTGATTCAAATGGGAATGTTTGGCGATGGGATGTAGGTGGTAATCCTACAAGGATTCCCGGCGGCCAGATGGGAACAGAATATCTTGAAAATATTGTTAAAGTTGCCGCTGGAAGTAGTGTTTACGCTGCTCTTGATGCAAATGGCAATGTATGGGAATTGCAAAGCGGGTATCCTGTCAAAATCACCGATGGACAGCAAAATTCAGCAACAGGTTATCTTGAAGGTATTGTTGCCCTTGATGTTGGCTATTATGATCAAAGGGTCGTAATTGACGAATACGGTCATGGGTTTGGCTGGGGTAACAATCGTTACGGTTCGCTCGGGATAGGCAATATCAGCAGCCCTACAGAACCAACAGAAATGCTTTGCGCGGATGCTGCACCATCCGTTTATTTTGAAAAAACTTATGAAATACAGGGGCTTGAGCCAAACTGTGCAAAACCTTTTATAGGGTGGGGCATAGATGATAACTATATTGTCTTTGAGATTTCTTACGGCAATCCGATTACTAATCCGTCCGACCCTAATTATATCGGCACTGTTCCTGAAGTTAATATTATTGATAATCTGCCGATTGAAATGGAATATTATTCATCTGACCCCTGCGGCATTTATGATTCGAATTCAAGAACTGTTAGATGGAATATCGGTAATCTTGCGCCAGGTGATGAAGGGGTAATTTCTCTTACCGTTACAGTCAACGATTATGCTAAACCATGTGGTCAGATAATAAATACTTGCCAGTTGTCTGGTGATGGTTACTGGACTTACACTGACGTAAATGTCCCTGTCTGTCCATGGGGCGGTGAAATCATTTACGTTGATCAAGATGCTAACGGCTGTAACAATGGCACTGATTGGCAAAATGCTTATAACGACCTTAGGGATGCTTTCACGCAAGCAAGGAGCAGTTGCGCTGAAGTAACTGCAATTTGGGTTGCCAATGGCAGTTATCAGCCTGTCTATGACATAAATGAAACAGATTATCAGAATAAATCCTTTGAGCTTATCCAAGGGGTTGGGCTTTTTGGGCATTTTGCTGGTGGAGAGGAAAGCCTTGATGAACGCAATTTTGCCGATGCCAACAACGAAACTATTCTTGAAGGTAAAGTTGGAAATGAATCTTATCAGGGAGTTTATAAGATTGTAAAAGCAGAAAACATCGAAGACGGTATTATTGATGGTTTTACGATTAGAGATAGTTATAGTGGAGCCGGAATTTATCTTGATGATTCGGATGTCTCGATTGTTAACTGTAAAATCAGAAATAACAGTAATTATGGAATTCAGGCAATAAATTATTCATACACTGATATACATAATTGCCTATTCGTTGGAAATTCAAGTCAGAATATAAATTCTACAAACCACTGTTGGCCAGTAGTCTCTTATTGTACCTTTGACGGCAACGATACAACGTCAGATGGTGTAAATATTAGCAGTTACACAGATCTTGATGTTGAGAATTCTATTTTTAAAGACCACACATCTGATGGAATCAATGCGTCA
The DNA here is from genome assembly GCA_041661665.1 of Phycisphaerae bacterium. Classification (GTDB taxonomy): domain Bacteria; phylum Planctomycetota; class Phycisphaerae; order Sedimentisphaerales; family UBA12454; genus GWC2-45-44. The sequence continues at coordinate 3,758 of JBAZTW010000027.1, forward strand.
GGGCGCAACTTAAATGTAACTTCTTGTAAGTTTGAGTCAAATAACAGCAATGGCTTAGAATTAAATAATGTAACAACAACAATAACAAAGTCCTCCATAAAAAATTCGAACTATAGTGGGTTATATGCAAATAACGGATGCAATCTTGTTTTGAAAAACAGTATTATAAGTTATAGTGGTAATCGCGGAGTTGAGATAAGTGATGGTGCGGAAACAACTATTCTCAACAACTGGATACACCACAATGGCACAAACCATAGCTCCAGTGAAGGTGCCGGAGTGTACAGCAGTAACCATACGGTAAACAAGCTTCTTCTTAGAAATAACACTATTTATGACAACTATACTTACGGTATTGAATGCGGCCAATATGGTGCGGACCCGAATATTTGTAACTGTATTATTGTTGGAAACGATTCAAATGACCTTTATCGGTTGAACGGCAGTTTTAACAAGGTCAATTATTCTTTGCTGCAGCATACTCATAGCGGTACCGGCAATAAAACAGGCGATCCTGGATTTGTCAATATTGAAGCGGATGAGGATGATTTACACATTGACATAGAATCACAATGTGTGGATGCCGGCGACCCTAATGGTAATTATGATGAAACTGACATTGATGATGAACCGAGAATAACAAGTGATAGAGTGGACATCGGCGGAGATGAGATATACATTAGCCCTGCGGACTTTACAGGCGATGGCATAGTATCATGGGATGATTTATTTGTTTTATGTGAAGATTGGCTCGAAGCAGTTGAAGGTACCCCCGATATCGTTGATAATAATTTTATTGATTTTGTTGACTTTGCAGCTTTTGCCAAAGATTGGCAATGGAAAGCACCTTGGCCAGACATACGGGTATTACTTAGTGAGGATTTTGAAAGTGGTATTCCCGGCAGTTGGACTGTGGTCAATGGAGGAAGTAGTGCACACACTTGGACAACTGACAACACTACATGTCAGCGAAGTAGTCAATATTGGAACGGAAATTTTTGCAAAGTTGATAGTGACTGTGCAGGTACTGTTGACATGAATGAGATTCTTATCACACCTGCTATTGACTGTACTGATGCACTGGAGGTTACACTTAAATTCTCTCATCATTTCGATTACTATAGCGGAGGTCCAAACGAAAAAGGCGATGTCGATATAAGCGTTAATAATGGCCCATGGCAAAATCTGCTTCAATATACTGGTTCATCGGCCGAAGGAAATATTGAAGTAGATATAAGCGAGTATGCTGTTGATCAGTCTAATATTCGCATAAGGTGGCATTATTACAATGCTAATTATGATAACTATTGGGGCATTGACAACGTTCAAATTATAGGTAATTACCGTCTTGCAGGCGGTATGCAGATGTGTATGGGCGGTGGAAGCTTGCTCAAGAGCGTGATGTTAGAAAGCAGCATCCTCGACATCGCAGTGCCAGTAGACAGCAGTGACGAACTTATGATTTCGTCTGCTGCTGAAAGTCTGGCGAAAAGACCTGCAAGGTTAACTGAAAAAAGCCAGAAATTTTATGATTTAGTACCTTCGACAACGACTTCTGCAAAACAGAAAGAATTAGAATCAATTAAGAATGAAAAATATCTTGCTAATGTTCAGGCAAAACAAACTCTGCAAACTGAATCCGCGATTTCACTAACATCTGAGCAAATACAGGCAGAACCCATTTTTGATGTTAATTCAATTTTAAATTGGCTTGATGAACTCTGGAAAACTGATGAAGAAATCAGAAAGTCAATGACTGAAGAAGAATATCTGGAATTCAGAAAGTCTATTGAAGATTCGGATAGTTTTTAAATCTTGATATTTGGTTAAGACATATTTAAGATATAGGCCAGTCATCAAGACTGGCCTTTTTTGATTATGGAGGACTGTTATGCGAATATCGTTAGTTTTTTTGACAAGTCTTCTGGCACTGTCTGCTTTTGGGGCTGACAGGCTTGTACCGAGCCAGTACGCAACCATCCAGCAGGCTGTGGATGCAGCCATAACCGGTGATAATGTTGTAATCTCGCCCGGCATTTACAGCGGTCAGGGCAACCGTGATATCGACCTGCATGGAAAGTCAATAACGGTTCGCAGTACCAATCCCAATGACCCGGATATTGTTAATAACACAGTGATTGACTGTTATGATTTTGCCCCTGTTTCTCATTCAGGTTTTATTTTTCAGTCTATTTCAAGTTCAGAGATCAGCGGCTTGACGGTCATGAATGCTCAGACAACAATGGATGGCGGTGGAATGCGTTTTATGAATTGTGGCAGCCCGATCATCAGTAATTGCGTAATAACCTATAACGATGCACAACGAGGCGCTGGCATATTCTGCCAGAATGCTGCTCCGATTTTCACAAACTGCACTATTTCGGAGAACTGGTCAACTCAAAGCGGTGGTGGTGTATATTGTCGTGATTCATCACCCAAATTTTTTAACTGTGATATAAGCGGAAACCTTGTCATGGGAACAGGCCCTAATCTTGGCGGTGGTTTTTATTTTGAGGGCAACAATAACCCAACTTTTGAAAACACATGGATAACCGACAATCTCGCTACAAGCGATGGCGGTGGCCTATATTCCCAAAACGGGCTGACGATAGAACGCTGCATTATCAGCGGCAATATTTCGCAACGATCTGGCGGTGCTATTTTCTGTAATACGGTCGGCACACTTAATCTTTCGGACTGTGTTATAACCGGAAATTCTGCTACTTCATACGGCGGTGCTATAAGTGCCGGCGATACCATAATTACAAACTGCACGTTCAGCGGCAATCGCTCATACCAGCCGAACAACAGTACAATCTATGCAGGTTTGAGCATTTTTAAAATTACGAATAGTATAATTTGGGGAGAAACACCGAATATAATACAATCTCGCGGCACAACGCCAGATATACGGTATAGTGATATTCAGTGGCCTTATTACAAAAATCCTTATATTGGCCGTGACGTAACTGGCAATCTTGCTATCGATCCGTATTTTACAGCTCCAGGTAGATGGCAAAGCAACAACTGGATATCTGGCGATTATCATTTGAGCATTGATTCTGTTTGCATCAATACTGGCGACCCTAACAATGCGGCATATATTTACGAAAAAGATTTGGATGGCCAGCCGCGGATAAAACTTGGCAGAATTGATATGGGTGCATATGAGGGCGACACTCATCCAATGGATTTTGACCAGAACGGAATAGTGGATTTTGTTGATTTTGCCAAGATGGCAGAAGCATGGATGTGGCAAGCAAAATGGCATGTTCCCTCACACTAAAGTTTGCCTATCAAAAAGGACAAGGATATTTTATTGTTGCAAAAACAGGAGAAATCATCTGCCGTGAACGTCTTGGCGGGCTGTTGAAGTTCTACAGGAGTGCGGCATGATGGATGGGCTGACTTTTTACACGGTACTAAGAACGCATTTTTTTAAATTAAACTTGCGCTTTAAATTGAATAGTGGTATAATTCCGGACAACTTGCTCACTGTCATTAAATTGTCATATATTTTGTGCTCGTGATGCTCTACATGCTCAACATGCACATTTAAGTTAAATACCTATAAAGTAGAGATTTAGGGATAACTCGTTATTAAATAAGAACTTGTAATTTTGCTTTATATTAAGCTCATAACCCGGAGGTCGTAGGTTCGAATCCTGCCCCCGCTATGCTCACCATGAGATAACTCCTTTATTTAAGGGGTTATCTCTTTTTTTGTACCCAATTGGCCTGTTATACGCATTCCAATTAGTGTCCTTGTGATCTCTGTGGCTAAAATTTATTGCAAAATTAGGGAATATCGTTATATTGTGCGGGATGAAAGTACGAAACGCAAAAGTAGCAGACGTTGAAGCCATTCACGCATTGATAACGCATTACGCACAGTTAGACCGGATGCTGTTTCGCTCGAAAGCGTACATATATGATAACCTCCAACTGTTCAGCGTAGCGCAAATTGATAAAAAAGTCGTCGGCTGCTGCGCATTACAGGTAATATGGGCAGACCTTGCGGAAATAAAATCGCTGGCCGTTGCCTGCCGATACCGCAAAAAGGGCATCGGCAAAGCTATGGTGAAAAACGCAGTCAAACAGGCTGAAGAACTCGGTATAAGCAAAGTATTTGCTCTTACGCTCGAGCCTGAATTCTTCGAGAAAATGGGTTTTTCAATTGTAGGCAAGAAGACACTGCCGATGAAGGTCTGGAGCGATTGTGCCAAATGCTCAAAACAGGAAGACTGCGATGAGACTGCGGTGGAAATAGTTGTTCAGGAAGCAAAGAAGTAAGGATAGTTGGCCAAAAGATAAAAAATTCGTAACATTTTAGCCGAATTTACAAAAATAAGAAACCGCCTACGGCGGAAGCTATTTTACACTGGATTCCCGCTTTCGCGGGAATGACATTTGGCTAAATTATTACAAAAATTCCTTACATCTTTACCTCTATATTTTCTTATCTCCTTTTTTTACCCGACTTGTCGGCGTTCAAAGAGAGCGATGGCAATAAGGATAAAGGCAGCAGAGTAAATCAAGCCATAAATTCCACAGGAAGCAATGTAGCCTGCCGTGATACTGAAGGTTTGTTCGTAAATCGCATCGCTAATCCAGAAAACCTGAAGACTTGGGACGATTATTTTACCTATTTTAGCCCAAAGGTTGGCGTGTGCCAGTCTGCCGAAGACGTAATCGCTGATTAGGCCTAACAAAAACAGGCCTATGCAGCAGTTGAGGGTAACAAGGACATTGAAGCGGGTTGAGAACATCAAAGCCGCAGCGGTGAGGACGAAAAGGGCGATTAAAAGTAAAATTGAGGCGTAAATATCTATTAAATTGAGCTTGTTTTCTGCCGGATTGAACTTCCATTCACGGTCTATAAACATAAGAAAAACAATGATAATTGTCGCGAAAATTGAGGCAATAATGACGGCGGTTGAGGTGAATTTCCAATCGTAAGAGTAGTTTAGGAAAGCAGTTATAGCTAAAATCAGAATTGCAGATATTGCGGCTGATACTATAATAGTAGGGTCGTGGGTGTCGGAAGCGGTTGATAAAACGCCGTGGCGGATTGTCATAATCATTACGATTGTAAGGACATAGTGGGCAAGGACAACCGCACCGGCAACTCCGAAAAATTTGCCAAGTATGAAAATATAGCGTGGGACAGGCTTTGATAAGGTGGTTAAAATGGTTTTTGTTTCGATTTCCTCGGTAATTGCCGTTGAGGCGGAGAAAGTAGCTATGAACAAACCGGCAAGAAAGAGCGTAGAGAGGGCTAATTCTCTGAGCATTTTGTTGTCATCGTCCATACTGTACATTGTGAGGGATGGGCTCATAAAGAACAGGAAAGCAGCGGCGACTATTATGATGGTATAGACCGGCTGTCTGATTGCTTCAGTGAACGTGTTTTTTGCTATTGAAAATAATTTGTAAAGCATAAGTTTAAAAGATATTACCACTTTTTAGACTTGCCGTAAAGTAACTTTCTTATATACTTATGTTTCTAAGGTTTGTTCGATACCGATGGCGGCATTTTTTAGATTATAGGGATAACGGGAAATAATTGATGCAGACAGAAACGAAACGGGCAGGGGTTGTTTGTGTAATAGCTCTTGTATTGAGCGTAATATTTTTTCTCAGCATTTATGTGCTGAGCAAGTTCACCGGCGTTGTACCTTTATATGCGATTAGCTGGCAGATATTGGCGGCGGCTGCGATATGGGCGATTCTTGCGGTTCAGTTTTACCAGAGGTTTCTGGCTGAGCAGGAAAAACTCGATATGGCTCAGCTTGAAAAGGCCAGCGGCGATACGATATTCGAGGAGCAGAAAAATCATTCGGAACTTTTCGCGGTAGCACAAAACAGGCTGAGAATTTTTGAGAAATGGTTTCTGCCTGTGTTTTCAATTATTGTAGCGGTATATCAGTTATTCATCGGGGTGATGTTTGTACGGTATCTTTTGAGGCGGCAGGAAACGCCTGCGGTAAGCCATTTGCTTGTGGGCGCGGTTTTGATGGTTGCGATAGCGTTTTTGAGCTTTCTGTTTTCGCTTTACGCGACGGGTCTTTCGTCGCAGGCGCAATGGCGGCCATTGAGGGCGGGCGGAAGTTATTTTCTGATAATATCGATAATGTCATTCGCGACAGCGGCGGCGATGGCTTTTGCGCAGTTCAAGGTTGAGGCTGTTTTGAGCGTGATGGACTGGGTTGCGCCTATTGTGATTTTGCTGCTCGGTCTTGAGATGGCTTTGAATTTTGTATTTGATATTTACAGACCCCGTCAGAAAGGGCAATATGCGGCGTGCGCCTATGACAGCAGGCTGCTCGCGGCGTTATCATCGCCGGGGAATATTTTGCAGACTGCGGCAACGGCCATTGATTATCAGTTCGGGTTTAAGGTTTCGCAGACGTGGTTTTATAAAATAGTTGCCGGGGCAGTTGTGCCTTTGGTAATAGTTTCGGCGGTGATACTTTATTCGCTGAGTTGTATTTTGATTGTCGGGCCTGAGTCGCAGGCGATAATTGAACGGTTCGGTTCGGCGGTAGATTCGCAGGGTAAGGTTCGGCTTGTTGAGCCGGGCATTACGTTTAAATTGCCCTGGCCGTTTGATGTCGCACAGGAATTTGCGACGAGGGAAATTCAGGAGATACATATAGGTTATGTGCCCGATGATGACCCGGAGAAAGAGAAAGAACTGCTCTGGGGTACGGAGCATTATAAGGCAGAGTATAATCTTCTGGTAGCAACGGAGAATATCGGTTCGCAGGAAAAAGGAGCTGTGCCTGTGAGTATTATCAGGGCGGCGATTCCGGTGCAGTATCGTGTAGTGAACCTTTATAAATATCTTTACAAATACGCTGACAGCAGAAAAATTCTCGAGGCGGTTTGTAATCGTGAGGTGGTTAAATTCGCGGCGGGAGCAAGGATTGAACCTGAGTCGGAAAATGCTAAAAGCAATGAGGAAAGTCTGCTCGGCGCGGGCAGGGCGAAGGCCGCTGATGAGCTTGTTCGGACGGTACAGGCAGAGGCGGACAGGCTTGAGCTTGGCGTTGAAATAGTTTTTATGGGGTTGCAGGGTTTTCATCCGCCGCCAGCGGTTGCACAGGATTTTCAGGCGGTTATAGGGTCTGTTCAGAAAAAGCAGGCAGCGGTTCTTGAGGCGATTGCTCAAAGGGACTGGCTGTTCACTATGAATGTCGGGTCTGTACAAAAAGCAGAAGATTTGTACGGTTTGGCGGACAAGTATATGGAAGCCGCTCAGGCGGGCGACAAAAAAGAGACTGATAAGCTGAAGCTGGAGCTTGATAGTGCGTTTTCGCAGGCGAGCGGAGAATTGTTTGCCAAACTTCGTCAGGCCAGGAGTTATTCTTATGAGAAAGCGACACTGGCTGAGGCGACGGGGAAACGGTTCGCTCAGCAGCTTGAGGCTTACAGGGCATCGAAGGTTATTTATAAGCACGAATTGAAGATGAGTATGCTCGAGGAATCTCTTGCGAAAATCAGGAAATATATAGTTGTGGCTGATGGCGACAAGCAGGTAACGGTAGTAGATTTGCAGGAAAAACTAATGCCGAGCTTGTATGATATAGAACCCGTGAAATAAAAGATAAAAAATAAAAATTGTGGAATCGCCTGCGGCGATGGAATTTTAATGAACCCTGCCATAGTGATGGCAGGGCTAAACACGAAAAGAAAATAGAAAATCGACATTAGAAATTTAAGAATGGGAATTTAAGGATAAGAGTAAATGAAAAATTTTGCGGTATTAATTCTGGTTTTGTTAATTATTGCGGTATTAGGTTTGTATCTTGTGTCGTTTCAGGTGCGGCAGACCGAATCGGCATTGGTGCTTACGTTTGGCGAAGCGACCAAGCAGATTACCAGGCCGGGCTGGAACTGGAAATGGCCTGCACCGATTCAGACATTGGTAAAGTATGATTCAAGGCCGATGCTGTTTGACGGTGTGGAAGAAGAAACCACGACCAAGGGCAGCGAGCCGATAATCGTGCAGAGCTATATTTATTGGCGTATCGCAGAGCCGAAGAAGTTTCGTGAGTCAGTTCGAGATGTTGCAGGCGCGGAGAAGATATTGAAGAGCAGACTGCGCGATGCGCAGAATAAGGTCGTAGGCAAACATTATTTCAGCGAGTTTGTGAATACCGACCGGAGCCAAATAAAATTCGGCGATATTGAAAGTGAAATGGTTACCGTGCTGGCAGTGCCTGTCAAAGAGGCTTATGGAATAAGCGTTGAGACGGTCGGATTAAAGATGCTCAAGGTCAGCGAAAAGGTAACTGAAGATGTTTTTGCTCGAATGAGAGCTGACAGGAGACGCAAGACCGAGGCGACGCTTGCACAGGGTAACGCAGAAGCAACGAGAATCAGAAGCGATGCTGATTCGAAAGTTGTTGAGCTGATGGCAGCGGCGGAGGCACGGGCCAAGGCAATCAGGGGTTCGGGCGACGCGGAGGCTGCGCAGTATTACAAGATGCTTGAGGCAGATCCTGAATTTGCGATGTTCCTGCGAGAAATTGAGACGCTGAAGAAAACGCTTAAGGAGCGTACGACGGTTGTACTGCCTGCGGATGCTGAGCCGTTTAAGCTGCTTCGGGCGATGCCGACAATCGAACCGGCAAAAGAAAAGTAAAAAAAATGAAAAATACAGACCCCGGTAAAATATGGGGCTAAATAAAACAGCGTGGGCTAAGAGCCCACCCTACAAAACTGTTTTAAATTGGGAACAGATATGAGCGATAGTCGTAAACACAAGCATAAACATAAACACGAGCATACGTGCAGTTGCGGATGCGGGCACAATCTTTTAGAAGAACGAACCGAGATAATAGCGGGCGAACTTGACGCGGGAAGCAGAAGCCTTTCAGATGCGCTTAGAATCAGCTTTGTGGTATTGAAGATTGTGATGGTTGCTCTGGTGGTATTGTTCTTTAGTTCAGGCGTTTTTACGGTCGGGCCCGATGAAAGGGCGATGGTTCTGCGGTTTGGCAAAATTCGGGGCGAAGAAAAGAGAATTCTTGCTCCGGGACTGCACTGGGCGATTCCATATCCGGTCGAAGAGGTTATAAAATTTCCGGGCAGAAATACGGTAGAGCGTCTGCCGATAGACAGTTTCTGGTATAATGAGACGCAGAATTCAGCAGGGATGCCGTCGCTGAATCCGGTAACAGATGGGTATTGCATTACGCGAAACGACACTGTGGCTGATTTGAAAGGGGGCGATGATTATAATATCGTTCATTCAAAATGGCTCTTGACATATAAAATTTCGGACTGTGAAATGTTTTTGAAAAATGTTTATGTCAAGCCCGCGCCGGCAGGTCAGAATTATATTGATGTAATCGCTGAGAGTGTTTCGCCTTTTTTGAAGGCTTTAGCTTCGGACGCGATTGTAGCGACGATGGTTCAGTTCAGTATAGATGAGGCGATAAAGAGCGATGCGGACATCAGCAGGAACGCTGAAAAACTTTTGCAGGCGAAACTTGACAGCATAAACAGCGGCATAGATGTCGATTCGATGCAGATTACACAGATTATCTGGCCGAGGCAGGTTGATGATGCTTTTGTAGCATCGATTAAGGCGAGCAACGAATCGGACAAAGTGGTTCGTGAGGCCAGGGGCTATTCCGAGAGCAAAATTAACGAGGCCGGCGGAGTTGATATCGCAAAGGCAATTGCTGACCCGAATATAAGTGAAAAGGATTTGGAGTATTACTGGGCAAACGCTTCGGGACAGGTTCGACAGACGGTATCAGAGGCAAAGGCTTATCGCACAGGGGTTGTCGAATCGGCCAAAGCCAACGCAGATTATCTTGCCAAACTACTGCCTGAATATCGCAAGAGGCCGAAGCTTGTTATAGCTCGAATATATCAGGACGCGATGGAAGAAGTCCTCAGCAATACACAGGAAACGATAATTGCTCAGCCGAGTTCCGGTGTCAATAGTACGGAGTTTAGGGTATTGGTGAACAGAGACCCGGCATTGAATAAAAGCAAGAAAACAGAAAATAAAAAATAGGTAATAAAGAAACGATATGGCACATAACGCATTAAATTTATCGGCGTATGAAATTGAAAGCGAAAAAACGCACCGAAAACAGGTATCGGTAAGTCTTGCACTGATTGGTACTCTTTTGGGCGGAACGCTCCTTTTTAATAGTCTAATCTCGCCGATTTTTTATGGCAAAAATTCGGAAGTTAAAGATATGCTGGCAATGCTCGCGGCGATACTGCTGGGGCTGCCTGTTGTGATTCATTCAATCAAGTCGATTATCGGCGGCCAAATGCATATGGACGAACTGGTAACGCTTGCGATAATCGCGGCGTTTGCGACGGGCGATTATATCGCGGCCAGCGTTGTGGCGTTTTTCCTTTTGCTAAGTGAACTTGTCGAGACAAGGACGGCTCTCGGTGCAAGGGCGGCGATTGAATCGCTTATAAAACTTACGCCTACCAGAGCGTGGGTTGTCGCAGCAGATGGAAGCGACAAGGAGATTGACGCAAGCAAATTAACGAAGGGCGATATTATTAGAGTACGCCCCGGCGATAATATAGCGGCTGACGGTGATGTCGTTAAGGGATTGAGTTCTGTTAATGAAGCGACGATTACGGGTGAGTCTCTGCCTGCGGATAAGCTGCCGGGTATGCAGGTTTTCGCGGGTACGAGCAATTTGACCGGCGTTCTTGATATTATGGTAACTCGTGCCGGCGAAGATACGACACTGGGCAAGGTTCAAACGCTGATATTGGATGCCGAACATACGAAAATTCCGATAATGCGAATTATCGACAGATATGTAAAATGGTATATACCTACGATATTGATGATATCGGCGATAATATGGTTTTTCACACGCGATATAAACCGTGCAATTGGAGCGATAGTTGTTTCGTGTCCGTGCGCGTTGATTTTGGCGACACCTACGGCTATGGTCGCCGCTCTTTCGGCATCGGCAAGGCTTGGTATATTGATAAAGAAGGTTGCTGACCTTGAGCTTGCGGGAAGAATTACGGCGATGGTTTTCGATAAGACCGGAACGCTGACAACAGGCCAGCTTTATGTAACCAAACTCACGCCGACCAGCGGCGTTGAGGCAGGCGAGCTTTTGAAGTCAGCAGCTTCGGCAGAGCAGATGAGTAAGCACCCGGCGGCGAGAGCATTACAGTTAGTTGCAAGAGAGGCTAATCTTGTGCTTTCAACGGCGGATAATTTTGCGGAAACACCCGGCAAGGGTGTCAGCGCGATTGTCGGCGGCGTTAAGATTTTTGTCGGCAGAGATACATTCCTCCACGAGCAGGGCATTGATACATCGGTTGTGTCTGACCCATCGCTGCACGAGGAACAGGGATTCAGTACGTTATATGTTGCTTCCGGCGGAAAATGTGTCGGCTGGATAGGTTTGCAGGATAAGACGAGGCCTGAGGCTCGGCTGGCGGTTGAGCAGTTGTTCGCGACTGGAATCAAGCGGATTACAATGCTGACCGGCGACAGAGAAGAAGTTGCACGGCGAGTCGCAGCGGAATTGGGCTGTACTGATGTGAAAGCCAAATGTCTGCCTCAGGATAAGCTGGCGATTGTGGAACATATAAAAAATGACGGTCATATTGTCGCGGTTGTCGGCGATGGAATAAATGATGCTCCGGCATTGGCAAGCGGCGATTTGGGAATAGCGATGGGAGCGGCGGGCAGCGATGTGGCGATAAATTCGGCGTCAATCGCGCTGATGAGCAACGATTTGAAAAGGCTTCCGTTTTTGGTGCGTCTGTCGCGAAAGACGAGAACGGTTATCAATCAAAACCTGCTTTTTGGTATTTTATTTATTATTCTCGGCGTTTCGGCATCGGCGGTCGGCTGGCTGCCGTTGATTTACGCGGCGTTTCTGCATTTTGCCGGCTCGCTGGTGGTTGTGTTCAATAGCGCAAGGCTCGTGCGTTTCGGCGAAGAACTTGAACCACATAAGATTGAAAATTGAAAATTTAAGATTGAAAAATTATGGAATCGGCTTTGCCGATGGAGTTTTATTTAAAAAGGGTTTTTGTGGTTAGTGAAAAAAGTCAATTCGCGGTTGAGACGTTTGGTTTGACGAAAGTTTTCGGCGACTGGTGGGGACGCAGCAGGGTTGTCGCTGTTGAGGATTTGAATTTAAAAGTAAATCGCAATGAGGTTTTCGGATTGCTTGGCCCGAACGGTTCAGGCAAGACGACGATTATAAAAATGCTGCTTGGACTGCTGCACCCGACAAAGGGACGAGCGTTGGTTCTTGGCGGCGTGAGCAGAGACCCGAAGATTACGGCGAGAATAGGATTTTTGCCGGAAGAGTCATATTTGTATCCATATCTTAACGCTCGTGAGACGCTTGATTTCTATGGCAGACTTTTCGGGCTGAATTCAAAAGTGCGGGCATCGAGAATTGATGCGCTGCTTGATATGGTTGGTTTGGCGGGAATGGCGAGCCGGCCTATAGGGACATTTTCAAAAGGAATGGCTCGCAGAATCGGTCTTGCACAGGCGCTGATAAATGACCCTGAACTTTTGATACTCGATGAGCCTACAAGCGGACTTGACCCAATCGGCACAAAACAGATAAAGGATTTGATTGTCGAGCTTGCCAAACGCGGCAAGACGGTTTTGCTTTGCAGTCATTTGCTGGCTGATGCAGAGGAAGTCTGCGACAGAATGGCGATTATGTATGGCGGGCATATTCAAAGGCTCGGCAGCGTCGATGAACTTCTCAAACAGACTAACAAACGGCAGATTACAACGGGAGTGCTGACAGAGGACGCGATACAGAAAATCAGAAGCATTGTCGAAAAACAGGGCAGTGAATTTGAAGTTTCCGAGCCGATGCAAAGGCTTGAATCATACTTTATAGAAGTTGTAAGGCAGGCACATAAGGAGAAAAGGCCGACCAGCGGTGCGGTTAATCGTCTTGATGCGACGCAGGCTGAAGCAACGGCGGCAGTGTCGGATGTGCTTGACAGATTAGTTTCGGCAAAAGTCGAAACGCAGAAACAGGCAGAGATTAAGCAGTCTGTTGAGACGATAGCGATTGAGCCTGATAAGAGCGTCCTGACGAAATTGACGCAGAGCAGTGATGAAAATTTGACAACGCCTGTGTCGAAAATTGAGAAACCTGCGGCTGAGGCGCAAAATCCGGAAAATATCAAAAAGAATATTCTCGATGAGCTTGTAGGCAGGCAGGGTTTGGCAGAGGATGAAAAAAATGGGTAGAATCTGGGCGGTAGCCAGAAACACCTTTGTCTCTGCGATAAGAATGAAGACAGCCATAGTTTTTATGGCGATGCTTCTGATATTGCTGCCTATATTAAGTTATACCAGCACCGGGGATGGGACTGCGATAGGCAGGGTGCAGAGTTTTGTAAGTTATGGTATGGGGCTTGTTTCGTTTCTTCTTTCGATGCTGACGATTGTCGTTTCCTGTTATACGCTAAGCAGCGATGTCAAACATAAACGGGTCTATAGCGTTGTAACCAAGCCGATAAGACGTTTTGAGTTTGTAATCGGAAAGGCGATGGGGGTTATCCTTCTCGATTTGCTGCTGCTTGCGGTGTTTTCTGCGGTGATTTATGGGCTGACGATTTATATGCCGCGATTTGCGAAAACCAGCGATGAAGAACTTGTCCGGCTGAAGAATGAATTTTTTACAGCCAGAGCTTCACTGAAAATGACCATTGATAAGCAGGAGATAGAAAAGCAGGCTTATGATGTGTATAATGAGCTTGTTCGTACAGGCCAGCTTGACGAATCGCGGAGCAGAGAATCGGTGATGACCGAGCTTCGCAACGCTGCGAAATATAATATGTATGCCGCTGGTCCGGGCGGAATGGTTTTGTGGGAGTTCCAGCGGGTTAAGCCTTTCGACGTGAACGAAAGTCTTTTTATACGTTTCAAATTTAACGCTGCGCAAACGCCTGCTGACAAAAATTTATATGGTGTTTGGTATATCGGCGATTCCCGGCAAACGCAGGGTGGGCCGGAAACGATGAAAACGCCGATTTATCAAATTCCGCGAAAAGATGTTGTCGACACGATGCAGGAGTTTGAGGTGCCTGCTGATGCGGTTGCCGCAGACGGTTATTTAGCGGTTGGTTTTTATAATGAGCCGATGAATAATACCGCGGTGATTTTTCCCATTGAAGACGGATTTGAAGTTCTTTATAAGGCGGGAGGTTTCGGCGGTAATTTTATTTCGGCGATATTGCTTATGTTAGCGAGGCTTGTGTTCTTGGCCTGTCTGGGCGTTTCGCTGACGACGTGGGTAGGATTTCCGGTGGCGATTCTTTGCAGTCTTACGATATTTTTTACAGGCGTTATCAACGGCTTTGTTGTGCAGTCGTTCGATTATCTCGGTCAGAATATGGCGATATTTTACAATGTTACGATTAAGCCCGTGATATGGCTTTTGCCGAAGTTTGACCAGAATTATAATGTCAATAAATACCTTATTGACGCAAGAATGATAAAATATGGATTTTTGGCGATGGCGGCAGGTGTGCTTTTGCTCAAGTCGCTGATTCTGCTGTTAGTCGGATTTTTGATTTTCGCCAAACGCGAATTAGCTAAGGTAGTAATATAAATAGAATATTAAAAATAAAAAATTAAAATTGTGGAATCGCCTGCGGCGGTGAGAATTTAATAAAAACAGCGTGGGCTGAAGCCCACCCTACAAATAGTATATGAAATTGAGAATTTTTATAATTTGTTTTCTTTGTCTGGCTGCAGCGGCGGGGCTGATGTATTTCGGTTCTGTAAGGCTCGATGCCATAAACGCTCAGCGCAGCGAAATGAATCTTGTGGTAGAAGAGCCTTTGGAGAACGCGCCGCCATCGCTGGCGTTTGCGACAGTTGCGCTTGGGGCGTTTCGCGGGCTTGTGGTCGATGTTCTGTGGATAAGAGCAGAGCAGTTGAAGGAGGAGGACAAGTTTTTTGACGCGAAACAACTTGCCGAGTGGATTACTATCTTGCAGCCGAGGTTTGCGGCAGTGTGGGAGTTCCACGCGTGGAATATGGCGTATAATATCTCTGTTGCGATACCGTCTTCCCGCCCGCAGGAGCGATGGCAATGGGTGAAGAACGGATATGAACTTTTGCGCGACAAGGGCATACCGAAAAATCCTCATAGCATAATTCTTTATCGTTCGCTTGGCTGGATATTTCAGCACAAAATCGGCGGCGTAACCGACGACTGTCATAAGTATTATAAACTTCAGTTTTATAATGCGATGAAGCCTATTGTCGGGGCGGGGACGCAGCAATACTATAAGTCTCTTGCTGATGCGCCGAAGACGCTCGATGAGATTCAGCAGAATGCGGATGTTGCGAAATTTTTAAGTGAGCTTGCGGCGGAGGATATTAGTTTCGCAAAGCCTGATGAAGTGGTTGATAATTATTTATCTCTCAGGCAGCAGCCCTTAAAATTTTCAAAAAAGGCATTTGAGGTTATAGACCGCTATCGTCAGACAAAAACTCTTGAAAAGTTTGATGTTTTTGCCAAAGCATATTATTTGAGGCATACCTGGAAGTTAGAGCCCGAGCTTATGGTTCAGTTAAATGAGAAATATGGTCCGATTGATTTTGACGACCCCAATAAGGTTTTGCCTTTAGATTGGCGCCTTCCCGATACGCACGCTATTTACTGGGGCGCTTTAGGGCTTAAAAACGCGTCTGAGGAAAAGTTCTCTATTGATGAACTGAATACCGACAGGATAGTTTTTCATAGCCTTCAGAGTCTTTACAGGATGGGCAAGTTTGTTATTTATACTTCGCGAATTCCCAAAAAGAACGACCCCTGTTCAATTGTGGAACGGCAGAGCATTTTTATGTTTCCAGATTTGCGAATGTTTGACAGATACGACCAGGCTCTCAGGGCTATTATGGCCAAGTATAAAGTCAAAGACGAGAACAATATGGAAACCCTCGTAAACGCCCACCGCAATACTCTCAAACGCGGGGTTCTGCTGTTTTATCAGGCTGGGCATATGAAAAAGGCCGCCGAAATTTACAATACACTGCGAAAAGAATATCCCGGCGACAGGGACGTA
Source organism: Phycisphaerae bacterium (assembly GCA_041661665.1). Classification (GTDB taxonomy): domain Bacteria; phylum Planctomycetota; class Phycisphaerae; order Sedimentisphaerales; family UBA12454; genus GWC2-45-44. The sequence continues at coordinate 19,838 of JBAZTW010000027.1, forward strand.
AACAATATGTCGCTTGCCGATTATGCCAGGGCTAGGCTTCTCGACGAGCTTAAAGGTATCGGCATAAGCGATGCGCGTGAGATTATAACGCTTATGCTTCAGGAAGGTTATTATCGATATGCCGTTGGCGATGACGATGAGGCGTTCAGCAGAGAGAAGATGTCGCAGGAAGTTTATGATTATTATCAGCGGAAATACGCAGGCGATGGCGTTGACAGGATTGTTCTGCCAGATTTCAATGTTCTGAAGTATATCGGCATAATGGGCTTTTTGAATGACCAGCAATATCCTGAAGATGTGCGGCAGAATTTGATGGAACGAATAAAAATCGAAAGGTCGCAGCTTTATGAACAGCTTAGCAAGCAGAATGAGGTTTTTATGCAGGAGATGCAGAAACAGGAAAGCCAGAGCAAGCAGCAATGACGGACAATCGTTTTTTGAAGGAAAAATTAACCGAATCGCAGAATAAGGCGGTTTGGCACAGGGACGGTTCTTTACTTGTTATAGCAGGCCCGGGCAGCGGAAAGACTCGTGTAATCACAAACCGAATCGCAGCTCTCGTCGAACAGGGGGTAAATCCAGCTAATATCTGCGCGATTACGTTCACCAATAAGGCCGCTGAGGAGATGCGCAACAGGGTTGTGGCGATGGATGTGCCGGGCGGGGTGCATTTAAGCACGTTTCATTCGCTTTGCGTCAGGATTTTGCGAAAATTTTCGCAAGCCGCGGGCACGCCGGACAATTTCAGTATTTATGATGATTCAAATCAGAAAAGCTGTATCAAAGAGGCGATTAAACAGTCTGAACTTGATATTAAAAATTTTCCGCCCGCCAGAATACTGGAAACCATTTCACGATTGAAAAATAATCTTCAAAGCGCTGACGATTTTATAGCGGCTAACAGCGGGGATTATTTTTCGCAGTGTGTTGGGAAAATTTATCGTAATTATCAAAAAATTCTTAAGCAGAACAACGCTCTGGATTTTGACGATTTGCTTATGGCAACTGCGCTTCTTTTGAAAAATAATCCTGATGTTCGCGGTCAGTTAAATCAGCGATTTAAATATCTGATGGTTGATGAGTATCAGGATACCAACCCTGCGCAATATCAAATTGCCTACAGGCTTGCGATGGGACACGGGAACATCTGTGTAACGGGCGACCCCGACCAGTCGATATACGGCTGGCGCGGGGCGAATATCGGCAATATCCTTGCGTTTGAGCGGGATTGGCCCGATGCGGTAATTGTAAAGCTGGAAGAAAATTTCAGAAGCGGCCCGGAAATACTTGCAGCCGCTGACAGGTTAATAAGTGTCAATAAGGAGCGCGAACCCAAAAAGCTAATTCCAGTATTGCTGGCAGGTGCGGAAATTATTTCTCAATGCCTGGAAGACGAACGCGCCGAGGCTGCTTATGTGGCGGGGTTTGTAAGGCGTTTGTTAGACAGCGGCGAAGAGGCAAATCAAACGGCTGTTTTTTATCGTGTCAACTCAATGAGCAGGGCGATAGAAGAGGCATTTATCGAAAATCATATTCCATATCAGATTGTTCGCGGTGTGGAGTTTTACGGCAGAAAAGAAATTCGCGATATGCTGGCGTATCTCAAGCTGATAGTGAATCCGGCAGATGAGCAGGCGCTGGTGCGGGTAATAAATACGCCTGGCAGGGGAATCGGCAAAACGACTATTGATAAACTCATTGCTTATGCAGCTTCAAAGGCAATCGGATTGTTTGATGTGGTGAGAAATTGCGAAAGACTGGAATTTATTCCGGCAGGCACGAAGGCAAAGCTGAAAAAATTTGCGGAGATGATTATCGGTTTTCAAAAAGATATTGAAATGCCTGTTGCGGATTTGATGGATAAAGTTTTTAAGACTACCGGTTTGTATGAAGAATTGAAGAACGAAGCTGCGCAGGAAGATGGCGGTAAATCTCCGCCATTAGAAAATGTGGCAGAGCTTATAAATTCTGGCAAGCGGTTTGATATGCAGGAACAGGGCGGGCTGGTTGACTTTTTGCAGAGGATTGCCTTGTTCAGCGATACGGATACTTATGAATCGAAAAGCGGGAAAGTCTCGCTGATGACGCTTCATTGTGCAAAGGGTCTGGAGTTTGACAATGTCGCAATCATCGGGCTTGAACACGGGATTTTGCCTCACGAGCGGAGCATAGATTCTGCCAGGGAGATTGAGGAAGAACGGCGACTGTTCTTTGTCGGGATTACCAGGGCGAAAAAACGGCTTTGCATTACACTTAGCAGGTATCGAATCGTCCACGGTATGACCAACAGGACGGTAGATTCGCAGTTTCTTTTTGAGGCTGGGCTGCGATATCAGGAAGCCGGCGAGAGACAAAGCAGTTTTGTCGAGTCCGATGTTAAAGAGCCGAGCGGCGTTTATTATGAAACGGAGATTTCCGATGAAAATCAGCAGCCATTTATGGCTGGTCAGCTTGTTTCGCACAAAAAATTCGGGCTTGGCAGGGTAAAAGAGTTTCACAATCTCGGAGAAAACAGTATAGTTGTTGTTCAGTTTAAAACGGGGCAGGTAAAGCCCTTAATGTTGAAGTATGCGAATTTAAGTATTATAGAATAATTTACGAGGTCAAATATGAAAGAACAGGTAAAATTTTATTACAAGAATGTTTTGGAATCGGTATTGGGCGCTGAACACGGCATAACTCAAAAGCAGCTTGACGAACTTGCGGCAAAAACCGAACCATTGATTGAGAAATTAAACGCAGAAAGAAAAGCAGGCAAGACCCGCTATCGTGATTTGCCATATCAGGCACAGACGGTTAAGAATGTAAAGGCCGTTGCCCAGCAGGTGAAGTGGTGTGAGAATTTTGTGATTCTCGGCATCGGCGGTTCGGCGTTGGGTAATATCGCGCTTCAGACGGCTCTTAATCCGTATATGTATAATCTTGATGACAAGCAGCGAAAGGGCTGTCCGAGGCTGTTTGTGATGGATAACGTTGACCCGATGCAGATGAATTCGTTTTTGAGTTATATCGGCGAAAGGCTCGATAAGACAGTTTTTAATGTGATAAGCAAATCCGGCAGAACGGCTGAAACGGCTTCGCAGTTTTTGACGATTTGCCAGATGCTTGAGAACAAGCTCGGCAAAAATTCTCTCAAAAAGCACGTTGTAGCGACCACCGATTTGAAGTCTGGTACGCTTCGCAAAACGGCGGATACGTTTGGTCTTACAACTTTGGAGGTGCCGGACGGCGTAGGCGGCAGGTTCAGCGTTTTAAGCCCTGTTGGTTTGCTTGGCGCGGCGGTTTGCGGAGTTGATATTGAGCAGCTTCTGGCTGGCGCGGCAGCGATGGACAAAAGGGTTAGCGAGAAGAGTTTTTATAAAAACCCGGCGGCTATAAATGCTGCGATAAACTGGCATTATTATAACAGGGGCAAACGTATATCGGTTATGATGTCGTACAGCTACGCTCTTAAGGATTTTGCGGACTGGTACAGGCAGTTGTGGGCAGAAAGCTTAGGCAAGGCAAAGGACTTATCGGGCAAGGAGGTTTTCGTGGGTCCGACACCAGTCAAAGCCCTGGGCGCTACCGACCAGCACAGTCAGGTTCAGCTTTATAGAGAGGGGCCGAATGATAAGCTGTTCACGTTCCTTGCGGTTGAAAAATTCGGGGCGGATGTGAAAATCGCTCCGGCGCCGGCAATTGCGCCTGAGTTGGGGTATCTATCCAATCAGAATATGAGCAGGCTGCTGAACTGTGAAAGGCTCGGCACAGAGTATGCGTTTATAGCAAGCAAGCGGCCAAGCCTTACTATTGCTTTTGACGAAATTTCTCCTTATACTGTGGGTCAGTTCATCTATCTCCTTGAGGCGTCCACTTCGATAGCAGGTTTGTTGTTTGGCATTGATGCTTATGATCAGCCTGCGGTTGAACTTGGCAAGGAAGCGACATTTGCTCTGATGGGCAGCAGCGATTACGCGGCTCTTGCAGAAAAAATTAAGCCATTTTCACAGATTGACGATAAATATGTTATATAAAATCAAAAATCAAAAATTAAATATCAAAATTGTAGATTGCCTTCGGCAAACTATTTTTGATTTTTGCTTTGTCATTTTGATATTTGATATAATTAGTTAAGCGGGCAATAGCAGGATTTAAAAGGGTATAATTTATGCGGTTTGCGGTAATAATGGCTGGCGGTACAGGCAAAAGGCTTTGGCCGCTGAGCAGGGAGAACAGGCCGAAACAAGTTCTAAAGCTCATTGATGGCGATACATTGCTGAGACGGTGTTTTCAGAGGGTGAGCGATTTATTCGACCATCGTCACATAATCGTACTGACGAACAAGGGGTATGCTGATACTGTTCGCGATAATCTGCCGGAAATTCCTTATGACAACGTTATAGCTGAGCCTGCGGTTCGTGATACAGCAGGGGCTATCGGGCTTGCGGCGGCGGTTTTATCGCGGTTTGACCCGGATGCTTCTATGGCGGTTGTAACGGCTGACCAGGTTATAAAGCCTATTGATGTTTTTCAGAAGGCGATTTCCGACGGCCTTACTTATATTGAGAGCAATCCTGATTCGCTGATAACTTTCGGTATTCAGCCATCGTTTCCGAGTACGCAGCTTGGGTATATCAAACTCGGCAGAGGCCGCAAGTGCGACAAATGCGATAATCAGATTCATAAGGTTGAGGCTTTTAAGGAAAAGCCTGATTTAGAGACCGCAAAGGAATATCTTGACAGCGGGCATTATTGCTGGAACGCAGGTTTGTTTGTGTGGAAGGCTAAGCGGATTCTTGAATTGATATATGAAAATATCCCGCAGGCGAAACCGCTTTTGCAGAAGATTCAGGATGCCTGGGGCAGTTCTACGCAGGATGAAGCTCTTGCGGAATATTTTGTGAAACTGCCGAAGATAAGCATTGATTTTGCGGTTATGGAAAAAGCGCCGAATGTTCACGCGATAAAATTAGACTGTCGATGGTTTGATATGGGTTCGTTTTCCGCTCTGGCCGATATTGTTCAGTCGGATTCGGCGGGCAATGTTGTTATTGCCGAGCAAAGCGAGATTATGGATTGCAAAGACAGCTTTGTTGTAACCGAGGATAAAGGGCATTTGATAGCGACTATCGGACTGAATGGTATGGTTGTTGTTCATAGTCCGGACGCTACGCTTGTTTGTCCGATTGAGCAGACCGGCAGACTCAAGGAATTGCTTGAGCGTATAAAAGAACACGGGAAAGACCAATATCTGTAATGAGATTTATTTGTATAGATTTGGGCGATAAGCGAACAGGGTTGGCGATTTGCGACAGCCAGGAGATAATCGCAAGTCCGCTTGAAGTTATCGAAGGCGGGGGAGATTTGGCTGCAAAAATTCTTGAAACTATCAAGCAATATCAGGCGGAAGGGATTGTTTTCGGCCTGCCTTTGAATATGGATGACAGCGAAAGCGACAGGTCGGCGGCTGTTCGGAAATTCGCCGGTGAACTCGCAAAGCAGACAACGCTTCCGATATTTTTTCAGGATGAAAGACTTTCGAGTTTTTCCGCGCAGGAAAAGCTCGGCAGAACAGGCCTTACGCATAAAAAGAAAAAGAACAGACTTGACGCAATCGCTGCCGCTGAGATTCTCAAAGAATTTTTATCAAGTCGGAAATAAGCGGCAATTCTGCCGAAAAATTTCCTTTTCAAACCGATGTTCCTGTGATAATTTTCTATCAAATTGATAGTCGATGACCGATAACTGAACAATGACATTAGAACAATTAATAAAATTAGTGGAGTCCAAACCGATAGGATATCGTCCTCGCGTGAGCTGTGATTCGAGAAAGCTTCGGCAGGGCGATATTTTTGTTGCCATAAAAGGCACAAAAGTTGATGGTCGTGATTTTATCGGCCAGGCTGTCGCTTCCGGCGCACGATATGTCGTTACGGACAAGTCCACCAAAGTTGCCTCTGCCGAGGTTATAGAGGTTCCAGACCCTGCTTTTGCCCTGGGGCTTCTTGCTCAGGCGGCCTACGATTATCCCAACAAAAAATTAACAAATCTGGCGGTTACCGGCACAAACGGCAAAACAACAACAACCTATCTGGCGCGTTCTGTTATTGCCGCCACTGGTCATAAATGCGGCTTGATTGGCACCATTACAACGGATTTGGGCAGTCAAACAGACCAAATTGCCGCGTCAATGACAACGCCTGACGCGGTTGAGCTTGCGTTGCTGTCGTCGCAAATGCTCGCCGCTGGCTGCGATTATATGGTTACCGAAGCCAGCAGCCATGCCATTGAGCAAAATCGACTTGCGGGGATAGATTTTAAGGCTGTCGCTTTCAGCAATCTCACCGGCGACCATCTTGATTATCATAAGACGATGGATGCTTATCTTGCCGCCAAGCTGAAGCTGTTTGAAAAACTTTTGCCGGATTCAACAGCTATTATAAACAAAGACGACCTTGTTTTTGAGAAGGTGGGCTCTGCCGCATCGCAGGCAAAAATACTTTTTTATTCGCTCCGGCAGCCTGCCGAGATAACTGCAAAAATAATTTCAATGGATATCGCAGGTACGGTTTATGACCTTGAAATTCTGGGCAAAAAAGTTCATGTTAAAACGCCGTTGATTGGACGACATAATATCAGCAATCATCTTGCGGCGGCGGGAATGGTTTATGCTTGCGGTTTTACACTTGAGCAGATAGCCGATGGACTGTCGAAAATCGCTAAAGTGCCGGGCAGGCTTGAAAAAGTTCCATCATCAGCGGGTTTTGCTGTGCTGGTTGATTATGCGCATACTGACGATGCGATGAAGAATGTCCTTTCGACACTTAAGCCGCTGTGTAAGGGGAAACTTGCTGTTGTTTTCGGTTGCGGCGGCGACAGGGACAAGACCAAGCGGCCGCGGATGGCTGCCGTTGCCGAGCAGTTCGCTGATGTGATTTATGTTACCAGCGACAATCCGAGAACTGAAAAACCGTTAGATATAATAGATGATGTTATTAAGGGATTTTCAAATCCGTCCGCCGAAAATATCACGATTGAGCCGGAAAGAAAAAAGGCGATTGAACTTGCTGTGCAGGCCGCCGGTAGCGGTGATATAATTTTAATTGCGGGCAAAGGCCACGAAAATTATCAGATAATAGGCTCGGAAAAATATCACTTTAGCGACATTGAAACTGCCGCAGAGTTTTTAAAATGATTCCACTGACAGTCAATAAACTTGCCGAAATAATAAAATCCAAAAACATTCCCGCTGTTAATTTGCAGGTAAAGTCGGTTTCGATAGATTCTCGCAATATCCCGAAAGGCTGCGTGTTTTTTGCTATTAAAGGCGAAAATCACGATGGACACGATTATGTAAGCAAGGCGATTGAGAGCGGGGCGGTTTGTGCTGTTGTAGGAGCAGACCGATGTGTCTGCCATAATAATGAAAAGGGCGAACACACAGGTTCGCCCCTACTGCGTGTCGATGATACTGTTGCTGCGATGGGCAGGCTTGGCAGTTTTGTAAGGCAAAACAGCAAATTTAAAATTGTCGCTATAACAGGTTCGGCAGGTAAAACCACCACAAAAAATATGCTCTCCGCCGTTATCGACAGCAAGTTTAAATGTTCCCCCTCGCCGAAAAGTTTTAACAATAATATCGGCGTTCCTTTGACGATTTTCGCCGCCCCCGACGACTGCGAAATTGTCATATCCGAACTCGGCACAAACCACATTGGAGAAATTGAGGTTCTGTCGAAAATGATTGAGCCTGATGTCGCGGTGATAACGACTGTCTGCCCTGCTCATTTAGAGGGCTTCGGTTCGCTCGATGCGATAGTAAAGGAAAAAGTTTCCATAACGGCAGGTCTTAAAAAAGGCGGCAAGTTTTTCATCAGCGGCGGGAAAGAAAAACTCCTGGATTACTGCAAAAAAAATAATTTAAAATTTACAACTTTCGGCACAACCCCGGACTGTGATGTATTAGTTGAGAATATCAGACTCACCGGCGATAAGAGCACGTTCACTGTTGAAGGCGTTGAGGTTAATCTTCCGCTTGTCGGCAAAGCCAATGTTGAAAACGCTTCGGCTGCTTGGGCGGTTGCAAAACATTTTGGCTTTTCTGCCGCTGAGTTTGCTGACGCGGTTTCAAAAATTAAGCCTGTTACTATGAGAATGGAAATTCTTCAATTCGGTACTTTGGGCGTGATTAGCGACTGTTATAACGCCAACCCCGGCTCGATGGAAAACGCTCTGCAAAGTCTTGCACTGGTGGCGGAGCAGAAAAAAAAGAGGCCGGTCTTCATCTTCGGAAAAATGGGCGAGCTTGGCGGCGAAAGCCAGAGGCTTCATATTGAACTTGGCAGGCAGATTGCCCAATACGAAATACCTGCTTCACTTACCATAGCCGGCGATTCTGCGATGGCCGCCGAAACAGCCAAAAAACTGCTTAGGTCTGATAATACAGTGGAGGTTTTTGAAAATCT
>JBAZTW010000028.1:0-28164 GCA_041661665.1 Phycisphaerae bacterium
GCGTTGAACAATCAGTTGTTAAGCGGCAAATGCAAGCAAATCAGACATCAATTATGCGGAGCTGTGAGCAAATTTGATTCGCAACAGCTTATCGCGGCACGTGATACGCAAAACGATGTCGGCTGCTAAGTTCGCATCGCAGAACAAATGAAACGAGCAAGTCTTGAAGATTGTGTGTCAGCCGGTTTTGCCAGAACAACCGAAGCGTTGAGAGTAATCAGCGAATCAGCAGCGACGTTCGACACCGGACTTGCGCAAGTATTTGAAAAACTCCGCTACGATTGCTACATTCTGGAAAAAGAAATAATGCTTTTAGGATCGCCGGCTATAAGATTTTCAAAAGTAAGGCTTTACGTCGTTTTGACTGCGGAAATCTGCAAAGACGTTTTATCCACAGCAAAGGCCTGTGCCGAGAATGGCGCTGATTGCCTTCAGCTTCGAGTAAAAACGATGGCCGATGGGCAATTCTTTGCCCTGGCTCAAAAATTTGTCGATTTATGCAAACAACACAATGTTATCAGTATCATTAACGACAGGGTTGATATTGTTGTCGCATCGGGCGCTGACGGCGTACATTTGGGGCAGGATGATTTGTCGATAGAGCAGGTTCGCGTCTGCCAGCTCAGGCCTTTGCTCATCGGCATCAGCACTCACTCGTTCACTGAACTTGAAAAGGCTTTTGAGCAGCAACCCTGTTATGTCGGGCTGGGTTCTGTTTTTCCGACGGGCACAAAACAGGATGTAAATATTTGCGGCCTTGACTATATTTCCAAAGCAACCGAATTCCTCAAAAACAGTTCTGTTCAATCGGTAGCCATCGGTGGAATAAATTTAGAAAATGTTGAAAAAGTTTTGCAAGCCGGTGCAAAAAAAATTGCCGTTTCTTCCTGCGTTTGTAAAGCTGATAATCCTGCAGATGTTTGCAGAAAATTAAAACAAATTATCGAAAAATATCAGTAAAATGCAGGAATAAAAATATGAAACTTCAATTTCCGTGGCAAAAAACCCAGTTAATCAGGGCTTGTATTGATTTTGCAAATATGAAATTGTGGGAACGTTACGACAATCTGGATTTTTTTGTCATCCAGACTCCTCTTGAACATCCTGTTGTAGCTTCGATTATGGGTATAGGCGGGCAGGAGTATGGCCTTAGTCTTTTTAGAGGCCCCGATGCATTCCGCTACCCGCTTACGTTAGATGCAGGAATTTCTGCTATCGATAAGATGGATACTATCGGATTCAGTATGATTTATTACAGAGATATGGACTATATCGAAAAAAAGTGGCTCAAATCCTGTAATTACCGCGCTAATAATTCCGATTGGCTGCCGTCGGTAATTTGCAAAAAGCCTATGCAGATGACAGAATTCGTCGAAAAAGATAAGGATGTCAAATTAATGCTATATGCACTCAAAGGTATAATTTGGGCGCAAAAAAATGGAAAATTTTCCCCCAAAACACTTGACGTTGCCGGCTCAAAGATGTTGACAATAGAAGTGTCCGGCGACGCTTCAGAGCCGGATGTTAAAGTAACGCGAAAATCATTTCCGGGGTCAAAAGAACTTCTTGAAATGTGCAACGATAATACGGCGTTTGAGGATTCACAGTTGATGCCGGATATATCGGCCTTGCCGAAACTTGACGAGACGTGGGTTGTCGTGCCTGTATATTTGCCGGGTATGGATGACAAAAATGAGAGATGTATTCTTACTATTGCAGAAGAGGAAAGTAATTATATTTTACACGCCGATGTTATTACAATGACGGTTAATGAGGCTGTCGAAACTTTACACAGCGTTTTTTCCGGAGATAATGCCGCAGAAAGCGTCGGCGTTCCCAGTAAAATCGTTATCGCCGAAAAGGAATTATATGTCGCCATAACCTCTTGTCTGCAGGCGTTAGATATAGATGTTTGCTATAACAAAAATCATCCTGTGGCAAAAGATATACGGGAGAGTTTGCAGCAGGATATATTCGCTTTTGCCAAAAAGCATATCGTAAAACCTCTCGAATTGCCCGACATTGATTTTTCCATAGTTCCCGCCGATGACGACCTGCAAGGCTGGAAGGCCGTTGGGAAAACCCTTACAAATTTATTTATCAATTTCTGGCACGATTCAGATTTCCTTCGCAAAAATCGTCCCGGCAAACAATTCTTCGGCAATGAAAACTGGGATTATTATCTTGAAGAGTATGATGATGTAATGGTGCTGCCGACTTATGTTACATGGGCTGCGCTTACATATAGAGCTAAAAAAGGCGAGCCGACCTTTGTGGAAACACAGCTTGCCGGTGCGATGCCGCGATCGCTGAGGAGTTCTCTTGAAGCTCTGAATAAGGCGTATCCGAGTCTGTATCAGATATTGGATACTAATGCCGAAACAGGATTTATCACCCTCAAAAATCTGCTGATACCTGAGACGATAACCGTTCACGACTACGGCTTATCTAAAACAGCCAAGTCGGACTGGATGGCCCCCTTCTGGGTTCATTCAGTCGGAAATTTCAGTTTTGTTGATATCGCAGGCCCCTTGTTCGGACCATTAAACGCAACAGAAATAATTGAAGAATTACAGGAGCTTAATCTGCCGACGAACCCATCACCTCAGTGGCTTAGAGAAAACGCGTATATTTTTGGTCGGCTGTGGGAATTATATGACGAATTGACAGAATTAAGTAATACTGATGACAAACCTGAAAAAAGTCCCGAAAACAAGAACATCTTTGAAGAAACGCTGCCAGATGAGCTTGTGGCGGGAGCTCAGGAATATATAAACAAATACTATATGGATTGGTTAGACCAGTCAATTCCCGCTCTTGATAACAAAACGCCAAGACAGGCTATAAAAAATATTAAAAATGTGCAAAAAGTTAGAATAATGATAGAAACCATCCCTGCCCCGGCGGGTAAGGCAAAAATTATAATTCCTAAAAATAAAATGCTGAAAGAACTTGGCCTTAGCGAATAAACAATCTCTGACAGCCGGATAACACTGAAATGGTGCAGCCGTAAGTCTTTGGTTTTGCAAAGGCTACGATTATGTCGTCATAAAAAAGTTATCCACCTTTTTTTACACAGTAGAAAATTTTACCTTTTTTCACATTTTAGACTTTTATTATTTTCTTTTTCATACCAACCGGTATGTTTTTCAACGAAACGCATTAAATTACCTTTCTCTATCTACCTGACAAGAATGGAGTTATGGTAATAATTATCGGTCTTTGTGAAGTTATAATATTCCGGGGCAAAAACGTGCGGCTGACGAAGGCATATCTCCCGCACTGCGTAATTCACTTATTTTAACATTCTCTATATGTTATCAACAAGCTATCCACAAAATTAAAGACCCGTACGTTCTAAAACCATAGAGATACTGTTAGCAATATAGTGATAAAAAAAGGTCTTGCATTTATATCTGGTTATTTCGAGTGCGGTTAATATACTGTGGTTCAGGTATTTATAATATAGGAGTTTAGTATGGCGGTCGCAAAAAAGAGACTTAGCAAGGCGTTAAAAGAAAAAAATGGATTTGTTGTTGTGGCTGAACTTGTCGGCGGAGCAAACTTCAATTATGCCCCGATAAAAAAGTTTCTGACTGCGCACAGTCAGGCCGGCGGCAAAGACATACCTTCAGATTTTAATTTTGTCGGGATAACTAATCCACAGAGCCCCGGCGGCGTGGCGAATATCGAGCCTGCCGACGTTCACAGGTTTGCCGTCGCGAATAATCTGCTCGGCGAACTCGATTTCATTCCGCATATAAGCTGCAAAGATTCCAACAAAGACGGCATCATAAGTTTGCTTGCCGCTCACAAGGCCGCCGGCGTGGAAAGTCTCTTAGCTCTCACCGGCGACAAACCCGCCACATCGAAAGGCGTTTTTGAACTCGAATCTGTCGGACTGCTCGGCCTGATAAGTTCTATGAACGATGAGGCCGTCATTAAGGCAAAGCCGGATGCGCTTGATTCTGTGCCGAAATTTTTCGCAGGCGCAGCGGTGTCGCCTTTCAAGTACAATGAAGAATCGCAAATGCAGCAGTATTTCAAAATGGAAAAGAAAATCACATCCGGCGCAGAATTTTTAATTACACAAGTCGGCTGGGACTGGAAAAAAAGCGTTGAGCTGATGAAATACCTTGCCGATGCGAAAATCGATATTCCGGTAATCGGCAACGTTTATCTGCTCAGCACAATTACGCCTGCGCCGCGTCTTATGCACGATATAAAACTGCCAGGCTGTTTTGTGAGCGATGAACTTTTCGCAAAGGTCTGCTCCGAGAGCGTTGATGAACATATCGAACGAGCAGCCCAGCAAATTGCGATGTATAAATCTATCGGCGCAGCAGGCGTTGACATCGGCGGTGTTCACGATTATGAAATGTTTATAAAACTGCTGAAACGCGCCGCCCAAATCGGCGACAACTGGCAGCAGTTTAAGGATAACCTCTGCTGGCCGGCGAAGAATGCTTTTTATCTGTATGATTCGGCGGGCAAAAGAGCGGAACTTTCAAAAACAAAAAAGACGCTCGGTCATTGCGTGTTCAATTGTTTCCACGCAGCAATTCTCGACCCGCAGCATAAAGGTTTTCACGGGCTCAAAAAATTTATGAAATTTCTCGGTACGGACAAAGGCAAAGGATTTTTCTATAAGTCATTTAACACTTTTGAGAAATCAGCCAAGTATTTGATGTTTGACTGCGAAGAATGCGGCGATTGTTTTCTGCCTGAGAATTTCGGCCTTTGCACAATCGGCGGCTGCGAAAAGGGAATGGACAACGCTCCCTGCGGCGATTCGACGGCGGAAGGAAAATGCGGAAATAATCTCGACAGAATTTGTATCGGCGATAGAATTTACAAAGCGGCGGCGGCAGAAAAAGGCGGCCTGGAGAAATTGCGGAAAATCATCAACAAGTCCCGCAACCCGGCCCTTGAGCACACCGCATCTATACTAAATTCTTTATTCGGAAAGGACCATACTTTGAGAAGTCCACTCATCGGCATAGCCGAATTGGTTCACGCGTCTATACCAAAGACCGGCGAGATTATGGCAAAACTCCATTCGTTCGGCGACAACTGGGATACAAAACCAAGCGGCGAACTCGATTACATAAAGGCTCTGATAGAATCGCAGGCTGTTGATGGCGCCGATTACATCGCGGTAAATATCGACCAGTTCGGCGAGGCCAATCCCGCGTTCGCGGTTGAGCTGATGAAAAAATATGTCGTGCTTGTTCGTAAATTCGGCAAAGGCGTGCCGGTCTGCATTGACAGCAGCAGCGATGCCGTTCTTACCGCTGGCCTCAAGCAATGGTACGACACTGCCGAGAATGTCAAACCTCCGCTGATTAACTCCATAAAAGTTTATACAATCGAAAATATGATGCCGCTGAAGAAGCATTTCGATTATAAATTCATCGGCCTGCTCATCGGCGAAGGCAAAACGGGCAGTATTGTTGAAACCGAAAGCGTTGACGACCTTCATAATCTTGCGAAAACTATTTTCGAGGCAGCAACAAAGAAATATGGTTTTAAGCCTGATGAGATTTTCTTCGACTCGACGGTTTTCCCGCTGGCGATTGATATGCCTATGATGCCGGGAACGGCAAGTTATACGCATAGAACTTTTAATACTATCAAACGCATCAAAACTGACCCGATATTAAAGGGCTGTCATTTTTCACTCGGCGTTACAAACAGCGTTCGCGATTTGCCGGCAAGGAAAATCGGCGTTGCCAGAGCCTATGTCGAAGTGGCGATGCGATACGGCCTTGACGCGGGAATTATCAACGTCTCTCATCAGTTCGGCGTAAAACCCGCCGATGAGGATTTGGTCAAAATGGTTGAGGCCTTTGCAAATATGGACGGCTCAAGTGAAAAGCAAAATGAGGCTATGACACTGATGGGCGATTTCTGCTCAAAGAATCGAAAGGCATCGGCGTAAAAATAAGGTCAATGACCACTCTCTGAATGCGTCGTCGTGCCGACGACGGCTAAACAGCCCCCTGCGCTATCGCTTGGGCTCTGATTTTATTTTGTCATATACCGCTCTTGGTTCTCTGCTGTTTGTCTGGCATAGCCAGTTGTCGAAGATTCGCTGGTATTCTTCCTTACTGTTGACCGGCGGCGTTATGAGCATTTGTCTCTGCCAGTTTATAACTTTGTCGGCGGTCATGGCCATATCCGCCGAGTTCTTCATAAAAAATTGTCCGTTAATTTCCGCGGGGTCTTGTGAAAGGTCGAAGACCGTCATCATTTCATTGGTTGTGTCGTAAATAAATTTTTCTCTGCCAAGCATAAAACCAGCCGGCCCATTTTTCATCCACGTCGAAAAAAATAATTTCCTAACAAGTATATCCTGTGCGAGGGCGTTTATGCCGTCAAAATCCGCCTCGGTGATATCAAAGCCCAAAAGGTTGAGCAGGGTCGGGGTTACGTCTATACTGCTGACAGTAGTATCAATTTTGACAGACCTTTTAATCATCTTCGGCGATTTTATAAACCAAAAAACTTTCAGCACCTCATCATACGGAATCCTGGCGTGGCCGTATCTATCGTGCTGGCCGAAAGCCTCGCCGTGGTCGCCGATAACACAGAAAATGGTTTTGTCCATATTCGTAACCTTGCCTAACTTTTTATACAAGTCAGCCAGAAACGCATCGGTATATTCGATAAGCCTGCGGTATTTTACTTCCGGCTCATCATCATCAGAGTAGTTTGGATCTTTGTATTTGTCTGGAATTTCATAAGGGTCGTGTGAAGCTGAACCGAGTATGGTGAGCATAAAAGGTTTGTCGGATTGCTTAATCCAGTCGCAGACAGGCTGGATAAGTTCAAATTCGTCCGCGGCTAAATAGCCGAGATATGAATTTGCATCGGCGATGTCCTGCCGGGCAAAGAATTTTTCAAATCCGAGATTATTGACCAGCCCAGGTCTCGCCTCGAAAATTCCGTCGGCGGACTGAAAAAACGCTGTTCGGTATCCGCAGCTTTTCAGAATGGTTGCGATACTGCGGTAGTTCTTTTCTCTTACAGAGGCTTCAATGTAATCCTGACTTACCGAGGGATATTCGCCTGTATGAATTGCGAAAAGAGCTTTCGTTGTGTGTGTGGCAACGGTTCGGCAATTCGTGAACGATACGCCCTCATTGCCAAGCGATGCGAGAAACGGCACGTTTGCACTGTTGGGGTCGAGAAATTTCGTCTGTCCCGGCGCGATGCCCTCAAGCACAACCATAACGAGATTGTATTTTCCTATATACTTGTGAGTTTGCAGAGGAATTTTTGTTTCGTCAGCCAATGGGAGTATTCGACTGTCTTTCTGCAAATTCCTGTGGTTGTTATCTCTGCGGATATTGACGAATATCGACTTAATCGCCTTGAACTGACTGTTGTATCGCAGTTCTGCGGATATTTTTGTATCGGCATTTGTCAACGATAATTTTGCTATTGTTCCTGCGGCGATGAGCAGAATGATATAGATAATCAGTCTGGTCTGTATGTGTTTTTTTGTGAATGGCGGCACGATGGGTTTTTTCAGAACGGTAAAAAAGAACGCAAGGGCGATTGCACTGGGACCCAGCAATGCGACAGCGACAAATGGCCTCATCGCTAAATGATGCCCGACAATGCGAAATCTGCTCACAGGGTCGAAGAAAAGCGGGGCGATAACGGCAGGCAATGCCTGAGTTCCTGTTGCGATGAGCCAGCCGGCGTTTATCACCGACCAGGTGCAGACTAAAGCGGCAAAAACCAGAGCGACCCTTGCCGCCCAGTTCTTTTGCCAGGAAAAGCAGGTAAGCGAACAGAATAGTTCCGCTCCGACAAGCACGATGAGGTCAGCGACAATCCAGCCGGGATATTGGCCGAGTCGGTGAACGTGAATTGCCCAGTATAACTTTGCCAGCAGCGTACAGGCGAGAGCGCCGATGATGATAAGACTTGCCGCCCAGATTTTGCAGAAATCACAAATTTTTTTGAATTCCAATATCATACCTGCCGGATTATAATCGCTGCTTCGTAAATCTGCAAAAAGCAAATTGATAATTGAGATGCTGTTCTATGACGAAAAGATTGGTAATGCTATCAGGCCCATCGTGTGTCGGCAAAAGTCCGCTCACTGCAGCGGTGAAAAAATATCGGCCTGAAGTGAAATTTATACAGGCAACTGTAATAAAGAGCAAAGAGTCCCGCTATAATAAACCCCGGCCTGATGAACTTGCCGTCTGGAATAATCCCGACAATTGGCGAACAATGGCAGAAATTGAAACGCTCAAAAACAACCGCCGTTTCGTTGTCGATTACTGCCACGGCTTTGCGCAGGTAATCGACCTCGACAAAATTATCAACGCTCCGACCGATGCGGTGCTGATGGAATCGTATTACACAATGGCACAGAAAATTGTGAAATCCGATTATCTTGCCGGCGTTGATATCAAAGGGGTTTTTCTATCGCCGCTGAGCTGTAATGAAATACCCGCTCTCGATGATGTTCCGCTCGCAATAAGGTTACTGATGATGTTCAAGCAATATCAAAGAGCGGAATTTCATGGCAGAGCGATTGATAATGTCTGGCTGGCAGATATGCGGCAGCGTGTGAACGATGCAATAAATGAAATTAGAGTTGCCTGTGATTATGATTATGTGATTGTCAATCACGACGGTGAAGGTGCAGAAAACTGGCAGCGGCACAACGACGGTGTTTTTTACGCCAAACCAACCGGCGATGCCGGTCTGGCGGTTGACAGTCTGGCGGATATTCTTGCCGGCAAAAATCCTAAAAATGCCGAGCATTGGCCGCCAGTCTGCTAAATACTGATTTTTCTGTTTTTTTTTGAAAAATTTTTATAAATTGTGTAACAAGGCTTAAATAAGGAGGACTATAATTAAAAACGATATGACTCCAGATGGCGGTTGCGATTATGTTCAAATCGTGAACCGTGCTAAAAGCGGCTGTAAGAAAAGCCTTGATGAGCTTGTCGAGGTCGTAAGTCCTAAATTAAAAACTTATATTTACAGGCTTACTCTCGACCAGAATCTGACTGAAGATTTACTTCAGGATATTCTGATGCAAATGGTCAAATCACTCGGCAATTTGCGCCAAAGCGAAAAATTATGGCCCTGGCTTTACCGAACCGCTATTGGCAGGGTTTACCAACATTACAGGTCTAAAAACCTAAAGGTAAAAACTCTATCCATAACCGATATGACTTCTGAAAACTCACATAGCGGCAATTACGACATTCAGGACCCGCAGGACGACGGCCTGACAATCGCGATGCGAAATGAGCTTGTAAAATCCGTCTTTGCCGCGATGGAAAAACTCAGATTAAATTACCGGAATGTTCTTGTCCTGCGATGTATGGAGCAGCGGTCGTTTGTTGAGATTGCCGAGATAATGGACTGTTCCGAAACAGCCGCAAGAGTGCAGTTCTTCAGGGCAAGGGGCAGCCTGAAAAAACGGCTTGCAGGCAGCGGCTTTGGCAGAGCTTATGTTTTACCTGCTCTCGCCCTGTTTGCCGGCTTGACAAGTCCGTCAAAAGCGGCCGTAACAATTCCAGCGGCAACCGCAGAGGTCGGAACGCTGGCCGGCATCATCGGCTTTGCCACCACAAAAATCGCGGCGATGTTTTTAATGCTCATCGTTGCCGCAGGTATTTTTCTGCCGACAGTCTTTAATGACAAAAACGAATCCCTCATCAGCGATTTGCCAGACAGAAACCAGATTAAGAGTTTTTATTTTGTCGAGCAGGCGTGGAATGGGGCTATGAGCGGCAATACAAACCTGCTTCGCGGCAGGAGTTTGAGTAAAGGCGCTTACGAACAGTGGTTTTATTTCCCGCAGGGCGTTGATGGGCCGATGTTCTTTGCGATGCAAAGATGGAATCCGCAAATGACAGGCAAGCTGTGCAGTTGGCGACAGGATGGCGGCGGAAATTATTATTTCAACTCCGGCAATAAAACTATCTATATACATAATTATCGTCTGCCGACCAGAGATTTACAAACCCGTCGTTTGCCAAGTGATAGTCCTGAATTCACAGCTTTTCTCGATAGTGTCGAAGGCAAATCCTCCGATATAGATTACAACAGAGACCCGAAAACCAACCTTCTTACCGGTGTGCTCGACCACAGATTTTATAACGCACGGGATTTTTCTTCGAGCATCAAATATAACAATTTCAACCAAACTGAATTCGACAACTTCCGATATAGATGGCCTGCCGATGCAAATGTGATTGATGAACGCGACGACCTGCATAAAAATCTTACGGCCTTCATAAAAATCACAGGCCAAATTCACGGAATTCCGATTAATGGCGCCGGATGTATAGTATTTGTCTATGATAAACTGGCAGAAATAACCCCCTGGCTGAAAATAAAAATCGGCAATATGGAAATTATCGACAACCTGCAGGCCGCTGTTTTAATAAAGAATGGTGCGAAATTTTATTATCCTGCCGGTACATTTTTTAATGGCCTTGCTCGTCCGTGGCTCGGTATACACACTGTTGATATTGTAAGACGCGATGCCGCCTCGCAAAAAATTAAATTTATTACAACCCCGCCCCCTCAAAATAATGATGAGCAGGTCGATTGCAGCGTTAATATCGTTTTCGTTGATGAACCGGCAAAGCTTGGCTATCAGGTTGGATATTACAGCGACCTGCTCAATGGAATTACTTTTTATGCCAATGATAACCAAATCGGCCAAATGAATTTTGAATATATAATCGACAACGAAGCTATTAAAAACAGACCGGAGATTGATAGCGGCAGAAATATCCGGAATCTCGACGGCCTGTGGCTGATGCGATTGGCAAATGGAAGTTTGTAGTTTTCGCCGCAAATACATTCGGAAGCTGAAGATTAAGATTGCCACGGCCTGCAAGGCAGGTCTCGCAATGACAAAAAACGCGTACTCTGTCATTGCGAGGAGTCTCGCTTCGAGACGACGAAGCAATCTATAGTTTTTCAAAGGTCTTACACAAGGATTTATAATGCACAGAAAAAATTTATTTTTATCAGTCGTCTTAATTTATTTAACATCAGCGAGTTTTGTCAGCGGGCAAAATTTAGATGCAAAAAAATTAAATAAACTGTTTGAAGATGACCACGAATTCAGTCTGCGTGAGCATCCTCAGTTTGCCACTTTTTATGGCGACCACCGTTTCGACGACAAATTGTCGGATATGTCTTTGGAGAGCATAAACAGAAGAGCAAAGCAAGCATCAGTTTTTCTCGATAGACTCAAAACTGTAAATCGCGCCCGACTTTCGGATACTGACAAAACCAATTATGACATTTTCAAACGTATGCTCGAAGAAGGCATTGAATGGAATCGGCTTCAGTCATATCTTATGCCTATAGACCATATCTTTGGTTTTCATACCGATTTTGCAAAGCTGTCTGAAGATGTTCCGCTGAATAATGTAAAGGATTATGAAAATTATATATCGAGACTAAACGCGTTTGAGTTATATACTCAGCAGCATATTGATTTGATGAGAGAAGGTATAAAAAAGGGGTTGGTAATTCCAAAATTTATTGCCGAACAAATACCGAAATCGCTTGAATCGCTCCTTGCCGAAGATATAAACGACAGCAAATTATTTGAGCCGTTTAAAAAATATCCTGCGATAATTACTCCCGCTCAGCAGCAGCGTCTTACTGCCGAAGGCTTGACGGCAATTAAAGAAACTGTCAAGCCGGCTTATCAGCAATTGCTTAAATTCATAAATGCCGAATATATTCCTGCCTGCCGCGAGGATATATCCATAAGTTCTCTTCCAAATGGCAGGGAATATTACAAACAATGTATTTACTCAAATACAACGCTCCGGCTTGACCCGCAGCAATTACACCAAACCGGCCTGGCAGAAGTCAAAAGAATCCGGCGGGAAATGGACGAGCTTATTAAACAAACCGGTTTTGACGGCGACTTTAATAGTTTCAAAAAGTACCTTTCAACTGACAAGCGTTTCCGCGTGGATACGCCGGAGCAATTGTTCAAAGAGGTTGCCTATATCCTGAAAAGAACAGATGGTGAACTTCCGAAATATTTCAGCCGGCTGCCGCGAATGCCCGTCGGCCTTAAGGAAGTACCCCAATGTATTCAGACGCAATCGCCGGAAGCGTACTATTCCGGGCCGCCTATGGATGGCTCAAGAGCGGGTTTCTATTATATAAATACATATAATGTTAAGGACAGAACTTTATATAGCCTTACCGCTACTTCGCTGCACGAAACCAATCCAGGCCATCATTTGCAGATTTGTCTCCAGCAGGAACTGGGGAATATGCCCCCATTCAGGAAAACCGCTGGTTTTACCGCTTATGTTGAAGGTTGGGGTCTTTACGCTGAAAAGCTCGGCGAAGAAATGGGAATCTATCAGGATGCGTACAGCAAATTCGGCAGGCTGGACAATGAAATGTGGCGGGCGTGCAGATTAGTTGTTGATACAGGCATACATTCTTTTGGCTGGTCGCGTCAGCAGGCCATTGATGTTATGGCTGAAAACACAACACAGAGCAGAGAACATATTGCTGTTGAGGTTGACCGCTATATTGCCTGGCCGGGGCAGGCGTTGAGCTATAAAGTCGGCGAAATGAAAATTCTCGAACTGCGCCGGTTGGCGGAGAAAAAGCTCGGCGAAAAATTTGATATTCGTCAATTCCACAGCGCTGTTTTAGATAGCGGAGCGGTTCCGCTTGATATGCTTGAAGATAATGTCAATAAATGGATAAGCCGGAAGAAGTGAAACTGCCGCGACAAACAAAAATCGATAATCAAAAATCGGCTTTTACTCTTGTCGAACTTTTGGTGGTGATTTCTATAATCACTTTGCTGCTGAGCATTCTTCTTCCTGTTATGGCGAGAACAAGAGGACAGGCTAAACAGGCTGTCTGTAAAAACAACATTCGTCAGCTCGGCCTTGCCAACGCCGGCTACGCCCACGACAACGCCGGGGCGTATGTCATTGGCTCGACGGATATTCTTACCGAAAACACAAACCGCTGGTATGGCACAAGGCCGGACAAAAACACCACCTTCGATACCAAAAAAGGCGCACTATCTAATTATATGGATATCGCCAAACTCGCCTGTCCGCAGAACGTCCTATATTATAAATTGAATCCAAACGAGAGCGACTACGACAGCTGGAACGGCGGCTACGGCTACAACTTCGTTTACATCGGCTCTAAAATCTGGATTGCCGGCTACGAAAATTCGAGCTGCAAATCCGCCGCTAAAGACACTGCTCTTCGCAATCCAGCCCAGACATTGATGTTCGCTGACACCGCGATGCTCAAAAAAGAAAATCTCATCGAGTACTCCTTCGCCGAGCCGAGATACTTTTTATCGGGCGGCAGGCCAAATCCAGGCTGGGACCCTTCTCCCTCGCTCCATTTTCGACATTTAAACAAGACAAACATCTGCTGGTCAGATAATCATATCAGTTCCGAAAAACTCGTCAAAACCGGCGTGATAAACGAGAACGGAACTAACCCTGCGGACTTTTCACTTGGCTGGTTCTCGCCCGCCGACAACTCCCAATTCGACCTCGAATAAAATTTATATTTTTTTCATTTTTTTTCTTATAAAAACTTTACCTTCCTGCCGATAGCAGTTATATTGCATCGTTGTCTGTGCTCGTATCAGTTGTTGTGTCGGCGGGCAGCGATGGACCGGATGTTTTTAACGGACTAAGCCAATGGCAAACCAACCAAGAGCAGCAAAAATTCTCGTTAGCCTTGTAGCGGCGATGACCGCAGGCGCTGCTGTCCTAATGACCCTCGACCATCAGTCAATTTCCGCCGGGGCTTTCAGCCTGGCAAGTTATTCTTCGCTCGGTTCGGTTGGCGATGTAATCGCCGCCAAAGAGCCGGAAAAAAGCGACAGATGGACAAAAATTGAAATTTTTTACAGCAATACCAAAGGCGGCGACATCAGACAGCTCGCCTCTTTGAGCGGACTTACTAACGCTGACGACCTGAATTTCCATTTTTTAGTATGCAACAGTCTGGGAGCTATCGATGGCCAAATACAGTCAACCGAGAAATGGCTCAATCAGTGGTCTGCTCTGCCGGGCGGCGTTTGGTATGGAAGCCCTTCAACCATAAGGGTTTGCATCATAGGCGAAACGAACAAAACAACCTCTGACTACCAGATAAGCCGAACTGAGGAACTCATCGAGGCTCTCAGCAGAAGATTTAATATCACCCGCGCCAACATAATCTACCCGCAGGATTGGCGACTATAAAACACTAATAATTTTGCGAAATAATACTTAGCCCCCAGTTTCACTGGGGGTTTTTATTTGTATATCAAAAACAAGACACTAAAGTATCTTTATTTTTCCTTAAAAATATCCCATCTTAACGTCCCGTAATAATCATTTTCCTGCAACCCTATCAATTTATTTGAAAAAATTTTACCAAATTTAACATTTTTTACCATTTTTGCTATTTACCCTAAATTAACATTGCCGATAATTTACTTATAAAGGACATTTTTTAATGGAGTGATAGCTATGGAATTAATGTTAGAGACAGTTACGGAAAATCGTCAATCCAACCGAACAGAGCTTTCCTGGCCGATTAGTATGTGGATGCCGGAGGCAAACAGATTTTTCAACGGCAAAACTGTAAATGTCGCAAAAGGCGGCGTTTTGCTGTCAATGCCTATGGCAACGCCGATTAGGCCGGGCAATGTCGTGGAAATTAACTTTCCGCGGTCAATGAGCCTGGCAAAGAAAAAGGGCCAGTTCGCTCGAATAAAGGCCGGCAGGGTTTTGCGTGTTGACAGAGACAGCCTCACAACAGACGCGACTATCTCTGTGGCAGTGCAATTCGCATAAATAAAGAAGTAAAGAGGCAAAGAAGCAAGGAAGTAAAAATGGTCGGCTTTTGGCCGACAAATTCCTTACGTCCTTACTTCCCTATTTCCTTGCTTCCCATTTTTCTTGGTGTCTTGGTAGTGATTGCATATTGAAAACTGCCTATTGTCTGGTACTATAAGGCAATGGCTAATGAAAAGGGCAAAGGCGGTTTGGTTCATGTTCCCAGAATGGAGAACAAAAAGGCTTTCTTCGACTATGAAATTGTCGAAAAAGTCGAGGCAGGCCTATCCCTTCTCGGCAGCGAGGTAAAATCACTCCGGCAGGGCGGCGCCGATATGGCCGGCTCGTTCGCTATGATTACCGAAGACCGCCAGTGTTTCCTCATCGGCTGCAATATCGCGCCATATAAACAAGCCACCATTTCCAAACACGAACCTCTGCGAAAGCGGAAACTGCTCCTGCACAAAACCCAAATCCAGAAAATCGAAACCAAACTCCGGCAGAAAGGCTTTACGTTTATCCCGCTGCGAATTTATTTTAACGACAGGGGCTTTGCGAAAATCGAACTCGGCTTAGCCCGCGGCAAAAAACAATACGATAAACGAGACAAAATCACAGCAAGACAACAGAAAAAAGACGCTGATAAAGGTATGAAAAAATATCGTAAATAGAATCAGAGCCGCGAATGTAAATGAGCGGTCATAAAGAAAAAATTTTAAAATAGGAACTTACAATGGCAGAAGAAAAAGAACAGGAAAAGAAAATTATAATTGATGAAGACTGGAAGAATCAGGCTCAAAAGGAAAAAGAGGCTCTGAAAGAAAAACAGCAGGAGCCTGTCGAATCGCAGGAGGCGCATCAATTGCCGCCGGGCGATTTTAATTCCCTGATAAGTCTGCTGGCGACACAGGCGATGTTCGCGATGGGGTTCATCGCAACAGAAGAGGGTAAAGAGCCTGAAAAGAATCTGCCGCTTGCGAAATTCCATATTGATATGCTTGAGGCACTCGAAACAAAAACAAAGGGCAATCTGACCGAGCAGGAATCGAAACTGCTTACCGATGCCCTTAGCCAGTTGCGAATGGGCTTCGTCAGCGCAGCGAAATAATTCTCACCACAGAGACACAGAGAAAAATGGCTGATATTTTAAAACAAATAATTGCTGATAAACGAATTGAAGTTGCTCAGCGGAAAAAGGCTGTTTCACTTGACCAGCTTAAAGAGCAGATTAAAGGTCTGCCGAAGTGCAGAAATTTTCACGCCGCAGTAACTAAGAAAAATCCTCGCGGTATAAACGTAATCGCCGAAGTCAAGAAAGCCTCGCCATCTGCGGGTCTTATCAGGCCGGACTTTGACCCCGTTCAAATCGCAAAGATTTATGAAAAGTGCGGCGCGGATGCCATCAGCGTTTTGACGGACGAGAAATATTTTCAGGGCAAACTTGAATATCTGACCGCTGTCAAAAACAGCGTCTCTGTGCCTGTTCTGCGAAAAGATTTTATTATCGACGAATACCAGATTTATGAAGCCAGAGCGGCGGGGGCAGATGCGATATTGCTAATCGCAGAAGCGTTTGCGCCGACCGATGGCAAAATCGTTGACCTGATGATTTGCGCCGCCGAGTGTACGCTTTCGGTTCTTTTGGAGGTGCATAGTGCCGAGTCGCTGCTGCGCGTTCGCAGTCTGATTGATTTTCCAAAAGCGCATTACAGCGTAATAGGAATAAACAATCGCAACCTTGCGACGATGCAGGTCGATATAAACACAACAGTGCGATTGGCCGAGCTTGCCGGAGACGTAAGAGGTCTTGTGGCAGAGAGCGGAATAAAAACAAAAGCCGATGTTGAAAAAATTAAAAAAAGCGGAGCAACCGCAATCTTAATCGGCGAAACACTCTGCAAATCACAAAGCATCGAAGAAAAATTCAAAGAATTGTTCGGATAATTTTTTTAGACACGGATTAACACGGATTTACACTGTTAAAAACATAATTCTTTGTGCCTCTGTGGTGAATCGTTTATTCGAAATCCAAATTACCGAAAATAAATTATTAAAAGTAACGAATTTTAAAAGTAACTAAGTCATAGTAAAAGTCTCCATTTATAAAGTCGTTAGACGGCTTTTGGCCGCCGGCCTCCAACGTCGCCACTGGACGATTCTGCCAAAGAGGTTGGGCGGTTTTTCACGCTGGCAACTTTCTTACGCAGACACGATAAAATCAGTATTCAGTATTCAGAATACAGTAGACAGTAGTTTTGGAATCGGCAAAGCCGATAGAGTTTTAATGACCGCTCCATCACTGTCGCGGCTCTGTTGGGTCTCTGTATTACCGGAGAACTTGCGCGTTTTTGCTGAAAATTGACCGAAAATTCTTTGAGGTGGTTTTGTAAGTGGTTGTGAAATAAGGATATAAATTTTTTAATTTTTTTTAAGCGCGCAAGTTTTTACTTGCGCGTTTGGCTGAAAATTTTGCCACAAAGGCACAAAGACACGAATAACTGGAATCACTGATGACGCAGATTTCGCAGAGAGTTTTTGTTTTAAGGCGGTGCGGAAACGCACCTGTAAAATTCAATGCTCCAGTTTTCCGGCAAGTGAACTTGCCTCCTTAACTGTCGCACTGAATTTTTTATCCCTACGGGATTTTGCCTTAAAACAAAAGAACCCTGTCCCCTGCCTTTGCATGACTACGAAGGGCAGGCACGAATAAATACTTATTTTTCCCGCATCAGGAGAATACCTATGTTTTTTGTTGCTTTCCGCTAAATTTAAAGCTACAATTTTTTTGAGGGAATGGTAATTATCGCAAGGGCAGAATGATGTTTAAAAACTTTTCTAAAAATAAGCGTAAGTTACCATTTAAAATCTGCGAATATTACCAATTCAAGCCTGAATTTAACATTCACAAAGTCATTGAAGACTTACTTTTAGGAATTCCACAAGAATATCTTGAAGGACTTGGCGCGGTAGTTATCTGTGATTCTGACAGTTTTATGGAACATTATGAAACAGACCACACGCCATTGGGAAGATATAATCACCCTATTGAAAAAGATGAATTGCCCTGGATAGAGGTAGTCATCGACACATTAATTCAGGAATTAGGAGGATTTGCAAAGATACCTTTCATAAGAGATTTAATCATTGGCAACACGCTTTACCATGAAATCGGGCATCACATTAACAGAAAGGAATCCTTAGAAAAAGCACAAGCTGAGAAGATTGCAGAAAAATGGCGTAAAAAATTAAGTAAATATTATCTCAAGAGAAAATACTGGTATCTGTTTTTCCCCCTACTATTATTAATATTGCCTTTTCGCAGACTTATTGAAAAAAAACTAAAAAATAAAACCTCTGTGGCTCTGTGGTAAAACGTTTAAAATTCTTTATTTTGCATTTTTCCTGTTCTTTGTTAAAATCAAGGCATATTGAAAACCGTTCAAGTTGTCATTTCGAGCGGAGCCCCTAAGGGGCGAAGTCGAGAAATCTATTTAAACAGATTTCTCCGCTTCGCGTCGAGATGACCCGATGAAGAAACCGCGTGGGCAAAGTGCCCACCCTACAAAACTACAGGTCGGTCGAAATGACAGTGTTTCAAGGGAGTTTAAAAATGTCAAAAATCGGATTTATAGGCGCGGGGAATATGGCTCAGGCCATTATCAACGGCATTATCAACGCTAAGGTTTATAAGCCTGCTGATATTTTCCTGACGGATATTCGCACCGACAGAATCAAACAGTTATGCAAACAATACAAAACCAAATCCGCAGCGGATAATCGCCAACTTGTAAAGGCCGTTGATATTGTTGTTTTGAGCGTCAAGCCGCAGAATTTTCCGCAGGTTTTAGATGATATAAAAACCGCTGTCGGCAAAAAGCACCTCATAATTTCTATTGCCGCCGGCATTACAACGAGCCGAATTCAAAACTCGCTTGGCAATGTGCCTATTGTTCGTGTTATGCCTAATACACCCGCTTTGATTGGCGAAGGAGCTGCGGGAATGTTCGCGACTACGGGTTCGACAAGCTCACCGCAGGCAAAAAGCAGGCTGAAGCAAGTTGAAAAGATTTTTTCCGCGGTTGGTATTGTTGAAGTGGTTAAGAACGAAAAATTGCTCGACGCTGTAACGGCGGTGAGCGGGTCGGGGCCCGCGTATTTCTTTTTAATGATGGAAGCAATGATTAAGGCAGGCATTAAACTCGGCCTGGAAAGAGAGACTGCGGAAAAATTGGTTTTGCAGACAGCTAAGGGAGCGGGGATTCTCGCTGCCGATTCGGCAGGCAAGGGAATATCGCCTGATGTTTTGCGGAAAAACGTTACATCGCCAGGCGGAACAACTGAAGCCGCTCTGAAGGTTTTTGCAAAGCGAAATTTTGAAAAAATTGTTAATGATGCCATTGCCGCGGCGGCGGATAGAAGTAAGGAGTTGTCGGAGCGATAGAAATTAGCCACGAATAAACACGAATTAACACAAAAAAGAAGATAGAATTTAGAAGGTAGAACATAGAAGAATAACGAGATTTCTCCCTATGGTCTAAATGACAACGAAATTATTCTACTTCAATTGCTTCTACGGGACATTCATCTGCGGCCTGCTGAGCGGAATCTTCAAATTGCGGCGGGACTTCTTCGACGACGACTTCGGCGATTTCGCTGCCCATCTGAAAAACTTCCGGGCAGGTTTCGACACACAGGCCGCAAGCGGTACAACTATCGTCAATTCTGACTTTCATAATACTTCCCCTGAAATTTATTGTCTTTAGTACCCCCAAGCAGGCTTGGGGGCTAAATAACTCCCTGCGCTATCGCTTGGGCTCTGATAAAAAAAGGCGGCCGGGTTTTCCGTGCACAGCAGCATAAATGCTTATGGCTGCTCGGTTCCCCGCCTGACCAGGTTCGCGAATGCCGCTTGCCCAGGCCCGGCCGTGTTGGGAATAATTATAACCATTTCCCGCAAAATGACAAGCACTAATAATATCGGTGGATTATGCCTGTTTTGGCGTTAAAATCAAAATTTAATGTGCAAAAATCACAATGATAATGTAAAATGCGTTTTTAATTTTTGAAATTTTGAGATATGGCATATACAGTTTTAGCAAGGCGGTATCGTTCGCAGACGTTTGACGACGTTGTCGGTCAGGCGGCGAGCTGTCATACCCTGAAAAACGCGATAAAAACAGGCAGAATTGCTCACGCCTATCTGTTCACCGGCACAAGAGGAGTCGGCAAAACCACAATGGCGAGGATTTTAGCCAAAAGCTTAAATTGCCTTTCGGCTAAAGCCCCGACGAGCGAGCCTTGTCTGAAATGCGATAGCTGCGTTGCTGTGAATGCCGGAGACGATATCGATGTTATTGAGATTGACGGCGCTTCCAATCGCGGCATCGACAATATCCGTGAACTGAGGCAAAATGCCATTTATAAACCTGCGCGGGCAAGATTCAAAATCTATATCATCGACGAAGTTCACATGCTTACGACTGAGGCGTTCAATGCTCTGCTGAAAATTCTCGAAGAGCCGCCATCGCACGTTAAATTCATTTTCGCAACGACCGAGCCTAATAAGGTTTTGCCGACGATTCAGTCGCGATGCCAGCGGTTCGATTTCGCCAATATCACTCCGGCGGATATTATTACGCAGTTGAAAAAAATTCTCACTGAGGAAAAAATAAAGTTCGAGGATGATTGCATTATCGCTTTGGCTCGTCTTGCCAACGGTTCGATGCGCGACGGTCTTAGTCTGCTTGACCAGCTTATCAGCGCGGGAGCCGAAACGCTTACCGTCGAAATGCTTGAAGAATTTCTGGGACAGCCGAGCAGAGAAAAAATTTATGCCCTTGTCGAGAAAATCGGAATATCCGATGCGGCTGCGACGCTTGCCTGTCTTGATGGTTTGCTGAATTCGGGTATGAGCTGCATAGGCGTTCTTGATAGTCTGATTGAAGCGGTTCGCGATTTGATGGTTTTAAAGGCTTCGGCAGGGGGGAATCAATCGCTTCTTATTTTGACTCGCTCGGAAAAGGAAGCGCTTTCCAAGATTGCTGAGTCTTTTGATATACCATCATTAGTGCATAATGTTACGATGCTTGAAAAACTTCGCTGGCCTGTGAAGAACAGCGATAATCCGCGTGCGCTGTGCGAGGCTGCGCTGCTGCGACTTGCGCTCAACGAGCATTTTATGAGCATACCGGAATTGCTGGCCTGTGAAAATTCGGCCAGAACAGCACCGGCAGAGTTAAAAAAAAACACTTCAGTAATTAATACTCCGCGCAGTATGGACACTGACCCCGGCAAGGTATTGCCGGGGCTAACCACGAAAGATGACCGCTCCATTACCCATTCGACAGGCTCAGGGCAGGCTGTCGCGGCTCTGAACCCCGCCATAGTGATGGCGGGGCTAACCACAGATACAGA
Source organism: Phycisphaerae bacterium (assembly GCA_041661665.1). Classification (GTDB taxonomy): domain Bacteria; phylum Planctomycetota; class Phycisphaerae; order Sedimentisphaerales; family UBA12454; genus GWC2-45-44. Next base: position 21,255 of record JBAZTW010000028.1, read on the forward strand.
TATTGAGCAGATAAAAAATAATTGGAATAATATAGTTGAAGCGGTGCGGGCGAACTCGAATGGGAGATTAGCGGATTTGCTGAAGAAGGCGCAGCCGATAGGTTTAAAAGCGGATATGTTGTCGCTTGGTATCGCAGATGATTTTACGCTTAATCTTTGCCGAAGCAATGGAAAGACCGAAGCGATTGAAATCGCTTTAAGTTCTGCGATGGGCAGAAAGATGAAAGCTGTTTTTGAAAAGGTTTCAGCGGGCGATGCACCTGTTCAGCAGCCGGCAAAACCCGCAGGCGCGAAGACCAGCAGCAAGACGATTGACGAGGCTGCGAAACTGCCTGCGATAAAGACGGTTCTTTTCGGTCTTGACGCAAGTATAATAGAAGTGAAAGAAGACGAGCAATGAGCCAGCATAGTCAAATGACAAATCCAGCATATACGCAGAGTTTAAATAAATTGATAGAAGAATTCGCAAAGCTGCCGGGCATAGGGACAAAGACGGCGGAGCGGCTGGCATTTCACGTTCTTAGAACGCCAAAAGATGAGGCAGTGTTATTGGCGGAGGCGATAACAAAAGTCAAAAACACAGTCGGCGAATGCAAGACCTGTCATAATCTTTCCGAAACGGATACCTGCGCGATTTGTTCGGATATTCGGCGCGAGAAAAATGTTATTTGCGTTGTTGAACAATTTAAGGATTTAATCGCATTGGAAAAGACAGGCTTATGCAAGTGGAGTTATCACGTTCTCGGCGGGCATATCGCGCCGTTAGACGGTATTGAGCCGGAGGATTTGACAATCAATCATTTGCTTAGCCGTGTTCGCAATGAAAAAATTATCGAAGTTGTTATGGCAACGAATCCAACCGTTGACGGCGATGGGACGGCATTATATATCAGTTCTCTTCTGAAGCCTCTTGGCGTAAAGGTAACCAGATTGGCGAGAGGCCTGCCGGGCGGAAGTCAGATTGAATTTGTCGGCGGGGCGGTATTGACAGACGCGATTTTGGGCAGGTGTGAGTTAGAATAAAATAAATAGCCACAAAGGCACTAAGGCACAAAGAAAACGGCCACAGAGAAATAAATTATAAAATATGGATCAAAAAAACATAAGCGAACATAAGGAACGCGAACATTTTTTTTCTTCCGCCAAAGTAGTGGCGGGGATTACGCTGATTTCCCGGCTGTTTGGTTTCGTTCGTGATTTGGGTATAACCTCACTCGGTGTGCTTGGTTATAATGATGCGTTTGGGGTTGCGTTTAAAATTCCAAATCTTTTTCGCCGGCTTTTTGGCGAAGGCGCTTTGGCTTCAGCGTTTGTGCCGGTGTTTACCGATGTTTATGAGAAGCAGGGCGTTGAAAAAGCACGCCTTCTACTTGCCAATGCATTTGCGATTCTTTCGGTTTTTCTGGCATTTCTGTTAGTTATAGGCGAGGTTGGATTTTTCGCATATTCACTTCTTCCTGTTCCCAAAGACCATAAAATTTTAATGTTCTTTGCGATAATTATGTATCCGTATATGTTTACGGTGTGCCTGCTTGCGCTCTGTTCAGCAGCGTTAAATTCAAAAGGGCATTTTATATATCCTGCGGCGGCTCCGATAATTTTCAATATATTCGGAATTGTCGCTGCGTGGTGGCTTGCGCCAATGTTAGAAGGCAATCTTAAGGGTCAGTTGACAATTGTCGCCTTTAGCGTTGTAATCGCAGGCGTTGTGCAATTGGCGGCTGTCTTGTGGCTTCTGAAAAAAAGCGGGCTATACCAAACGCCGCGATTAAAGCCGAGAGAGCCGGGCATATCACAGATACTAACTCTTCTCACGCCAATGCTTATAGGTCTGGGTTTTTTACAGTTCTCGGAATTTTTTCAGGATTTCATTGCTTATGGCCTGAGAGCAACGGCAGAGTCAAGTTCGTTTAGTTTTTTTGGACACCAAATTTTATATCCGCTTAATGAGGGCGTAATTGTACGCGTGCAGGCAGCGAGGAATTTTTATCAGTTTCCGATGGGCATATTCGCAATTTCACTCGGAGTAGCTGTTTTTCCGCTGATGAGCAGATATGCGTTGCGCGGCGATATTGTCAATCTTCGCGGCAGTATCAACAGGGCGATTCGACTATCGCTGATGGAAGGTATAGCATCAGGCGTCGGTCTGTTTGTTCTTGCTGAACCAATAATGATGATTTACGCCCGGCGAAAATTTACTGCTGCCGATTCGATGCAGGCGGCGTTTGTCCTGAAAACATACGTTATTGGTATGTGGGCTTATTGCAGTTATCAAATTCTCGCTCGTGCGTTTTATGCGTGCAAAGATACAAAAACCCCTCTCAAAGTTTCGTGTATTTTGTCGGTAGTTAGTTTGATTTTATTTCTGGTATTAGTTTTTACTCCTGGTATAGGTATCGCGGCATTCGGTTTGTCAACGTCGATTACATTTTCGATAAACGCTATGATTCTTATTTTAATTTTGCGAAAAAAACTTGGTTTGCTCGGCGGCAGAAAAATCGCAGCGAGTTTGGCAAGAACTCTTATCAGTTGCGCGGTTATGGCGGGAGTTGTTTATCTGCTGCGATTCTATATGAGGGAGATGAGTTATCTGATGGTTCTGGCGGTTTGTGTGCCGGTTGGTGCGGTTTCGTTCATAGGTTCGGCGGTATTGCTGAAATCGCCGGAGATAAAAGAGCTGATGGGGAAAGCATAAGTTTCAGAATTGAAAATTGAAGATTGAAGATTGAAGAATGAAAATTTAAGGAATCGGCCTGAAGGCTGATGAGATTTTAATGACCCCGGCAAGGTATTCCTTCGACAAGCTCAGGACAGGTGGCCGGGGCTAACCAACACCCTGAATACCCTGTTTTTGGCACGTTTTTTCGGATTTTTTCATATTTTATTGCATATTTTGCCTCAATTTGTTATATTTATGTCTAATTGGAATGGAATTTGCTAAAGGCACATCTTTTAACCGGTAAGCGGCGTTATGAAGCTAAGTATGACAGGTCAGATGCGGATGGACCAGCGAATGAAACTCGCTCCGCGAATGATTCAGTCGATGGAGATATTGCAGCTTCCGACGCTTGGTCTTATTGAGAAAATCGAAACCGAGCTTAACAGCAATCCCACGCTTGAAGTTGCCGATAATGATGATGCTGCCGGTGTAGATGAGAAGGTTGAACAGATTATCGAGGCTGAGCAGGCTGAAAAAAATCTGACGACCAGCAGAGACAAGAAAAGAGATGAGTTCAAGAGATTTGAGGAATTTGTCGAGGGGACGGACGATTATTTTTATCGTGCGGAAAGTTCAAAGCGGTCTGGTAATGACGATGAGCCTGACAAAAAAATGGAAGCGATGAATAACACCGCGGACAGCGGCCAATCACTTCACGAATATCTCAGCGAACAGTGGCGGTTAGTTGACGCTAACGAAAAAATAAAAAAAGCAGGACAGTTGATAATAGATTACATAGACGAGAAGGGTTATCTTCGCGTAAGACTTCAACAGCTCCACAATAAGGACAGGCACGATTTCGATGTGGAGCATCTGGAGTCTGCGCTTAAACTTATTCAGGGGCTTGAACCGGCGGGCATAGGCGCTCGTGATGTAAAGGAGTGCCTGCTTATACAGATGGCTCAATCTGCCGACGATATGAGTTTTGAAACTGAGCTTGTGTCGAAATATCTCGACAAACTTCTCGAAAATAAACTTCCTGAAATAGCCCGCAAAATGAATTGTTCGGTTGAGCGAATAGGTCAGGCTATAGCACGGATGCGAAAGTTCGATACCTCGCCCGGCCTTCAAATTGGAGCAAGGCGCAATCATCCGATAAAAGCGGATGTTATTGTCGAGTCGGACGATGCGGGCGGATTTAGGGTTTATCTTGCAGACCGTTCTATTCCATCGCTGCGGATAAATCAATATTACGCGTCAATGTCGAAAGATAAAAATCTTGATGTCAAGGCGCGAGATTTTCTCAAGAATAATATCCGCTCAGCTCAATGGCTGATGGACGCGATAGAACAGAGAAAGCATACCCTTTTGCGAGTGAGCCAGGAGGTTGTCGAGCGGCAGAAGGAATTTTTTGAAAAAGGCACAATGTTTTTAAGGCCTCTGCCGATGAGCGAGATAGCAAACGCTGTCGGCGTTCATATCGCGACGGTTTCGCGAGCAGCGGCTGGCAAGTATATTCAGTCTCCGCAGGGTATAATGCCGCTGCGTGATTTGTTCGGCGGCGGAATGGAAACGGACAGCGGAATAGATGAAAGTTTCGAGGCGATTCGCGCAAAGATGCAGCAGATAATCGACAACGAAGATAAATCAAAGCCGCTAAACGACGACGAGATAAAACTGAAACTTGAGGAATTGGGCGTAAAGAATATCGCCCGGCGAACAGTGGCTAAGTACCGCAAGATTATGAATATACCGACGACGAGATTTAGAAAACGATTTTAGAAATAGCCACAGAGCTCACAGAGGACACAGAGAAATAAATCTTTAAAAATCAGGAATGACTTCGGGATAGACCTGACCTGTCGGGCTGATGCGGAAGATGTAGAGCAATCCCTTTTTTAGTTTGACGTAAGTAACATTTCCGAAAATCGCCTCGATATCGTATTGCTGGAGTTTTTGCGGGTTGTTGGCCAAATCCCAGATATTAGTCCAGAAAAGCTGACGCTGTTTTATAGGCAGTTCTGTTAAAAGCTCCCTATATCTCTGCGGCTCTTTGTTCGGCTCTTCTATCAGGAATCCTTCGCTGGGGGCAGTATCGTCGCCGTAAATTCTTCGCCACAGATAGAGGCTCTTTTTTTGGCCATCCATAACGGCTTTGTCGCCGAATTTGACAATAAGGGCATCGAAGTGAACTATGTCGCCGATAACTGTGTAATTTTTTTCGAGGACTTTATCCAATTCGTTGTCGCGGGAGGTCTCGATAAATTTAAGCTCTGTCGATATTATTTTGCCGTTGGCATCGAGCTTTTGTGAAACAACTTTCGCATATCCGATTTTGCCGGCATCAGTGAGGTTTGAAATAGCTTTTTTAAGTTTCGCGTTTTCGGTGAAGAGTCTGTCGAGGGCTGAGCCGCCTTTATAAACACCGATGCCTATAAAAAGCAGAGCGGTGCAGAATACCAGGCCTAAAATGATTTTTGGCAAACTGAAAATCAAACTAAAAGTTTTTTTCAGCATAGTTTTGTTACTTGAAAATTTAATTACCGCTCCATTACTGTCGCGGCTCTGAATGTATTCTTACATTATCGCTTCTGCCGGTGGAATTGCCATCATTATTTTGGTATGATTTTCGTGATGCAAAATATAGCCTGATGGCATTTGTGCAGCAGCCGACTCCTGCGAGCATAAAAATCGCCGCGGCGATAAGCGCGAAAACTTCTTTTAATACCCAAACGAGCGTGCCGAAGCCGATGAGTAAAAGCCCGACGACAAAAAGGCCTTTTGAAAAGCCTTTTGTAATCTGACTGAACGGATTGGAATAATATCTAAAAACCATTTTTAAAAACTGCCACAAAGACACTAAGACACAAAGTTTTTATATATTTTCGTGCCTTTGCGCCTTCGTGGCTATTTATTTTACTTTAATACATTCCGCCGCCCTGGGGCATTGCGGGAGCTTCTTTCTTTTCGGGTATTTCGCTGACAATCGCGTCTGTTGTAAGAAGCAGTGAAGCGATTGAAGCGCCGTTTTGCAAAGCGGTGCGTTCGACCTTTGTCGGAACGATAACGCCGAAGTCAATCATATTGCCGTATTCTTTTCTCAAAGCATCATAGCCGAAGTTGACATCTGTGCTTTCCATAACTTTCTGAGCGACGATTGAGCCGTCAAGGCCTGCGTTTGTCGCGATTTGTTTAATCGGAGCAACAACCGCTCTCTTGACGATTTCGATGCCTACTCTCTCATCATCTTTGGCTTTGAGTTTATCAAGGCTCTTGAGTGTTCTGAGTACAGCAACGCCGCCGCCGGGCAGGATACCTTCTTCAACCGCGGCTCTGCAGGCGTGAAGTGCGTCTTCGACTCTTGCTTTTTTCTCTTTCATTTCAGCTTCTGTCGCTGCGCCGACATTAATTTGAGCAACTCCGCCGGACAACTTGGCTAATCTTTCCTGAAGTTTTTCGATATCATAATCGCTGGTTGTGCCTTCGATTTCTTTTTTAATCTGTTCGATTCTGCCTTTAATCGCGCCGGTTGTGCCTGCGCCTTCGACGATTGTTGTGTTCTCTTTGTCGATTGAAACGCGTTTTGCCTGACCGAGCTGAGACAGTTCGACGTTTTCTAATTGAACGCCGAGGTCTTCAAAAATCGCCTCGCCGCCGGTGAGAACAGCGATATCGCCGAGCATAGCTTTGCGTCTGTCGCCGAAGCCCGGAGCCTTAACCGCTGCGCACTGCAGAACGCCGCGGAGCTTGTTGACTACCAGAGTAGCAAGAGCTTCGCTTTCAACGTCTTCAGCAATAATCAGCAGAGGTCTTCCCTGCTTTGCGATTTTCTCCAGTATCGGCACGAGTGTTTTTACCGAGCTGATTTTCTTTTCATTGATAAGAATGTAAGGCTTTTCAAGTACGCAGGTCATATTCTCGAAATTGTTGACGAAATGCGGGCTAAGATAACCTTTATCGAACTGCATGCCTTCGACCAGCTCGACTGTGGTTTCAAGGCTCTGGCCTTCTTCAACGGTAATAACGCCGTCTTTGCCGACCTTTTCCATTGCCTGTGCCATCGTCTTGCCGATTTCAGCATCCTGATTTGCCGAGCAGGTTGCGACCTGTTCGATTTGCTTACTCGAATTGACAGCGGTACTCATTTTTTTTAGTTCATCGATGATTTTTTCAACAGCCATATCAATTCCGCGTTTTACCTGCATCGCGTTTGCGGCTGCGGTAATGTGTTTCAAACGTTCCTCGAAAATC
>JBAZTW010000029.1:0-27631 GCA_041661665.1 Phycisphaerae bacterium
TGCAGGCGGTTTTTTAAAGTACCGCTCGAATGTGCCTGTCTATTCGAAATATGTGTTTAATTGCTTCAATGAAGGCGCCGGCGAAACTTTCGCACAGCGGGCTTTGAAATTAAAAGAAGCCGGCACAGCGGGAATCGTCGTCGCAGGCGAAAGCTACGGTCAGGGTTCGAGCCGGGAACACGCCGCGCTTTGCCCGATGTATCTTGGCGTAAAAATGATTATCGCAAAGAGTATTGAGCGAATTCATAAGGCCAATCTGATAAACTTCTGCCTGCTGCCGGCGGAATTTGAAAACGCGGGCGATTATGACAAAATCAACACAGGCGATGCGCTGGAAGTTAAAAATATCAACACAGCGATAAAATCCGCAGACAGTGTCATTGTAAAAAATATAACCAGCGGATTTGAATTTAAGTGCAAATTAAATCTTTCACCCCGCGATAGAGCAATCCTTTTGGCTGGCGGATTGCTGAACTACACAAAATAATCGCAGGAACATAATTCATCAAAAGGCTCAAATATGATTTCAACACAAGATGGGGCAAAAAAATTAGACCAGTATTTCGGTTTAACATATATAGTCCTGCTCCTGAACGCATCATTATATCTCAAGTATGTTAATTTTACCGGATTTTGGGTATATCCATTCGCCGCGGCTGTTTATTTCACCTATTGTTTTGTCTATATGCTGCCTTTTATCATAATACTTCAACTCTTCCGTCAGCTTGTCTGCCTGTCATTTATGCAGTCGTTCCTGCAAAAGCTTCGCCTGAAACCGATGTGGCTGATATATATTTTGGCGGTGCCGAGCCTGACAATACTCCAGGTTTTTATTTTCACCGACCGGTTTATTTTCAATATGTACGATTTCCTCATTAACGGTTTTGTCTGGAATTTAGTTACCACTCCGGGCGGAATCGAATCTATGGGCGGAGACCCGGCAACCACACTTAGTTTCATATTGATTATCGCAGGCTTTCTGACAGTCCAGTGCATACTGCTGATACTGATGCTGAATGTCAGAAGATTCGAGAGCTTTTCGCAAAGATTTTTTTCAAAACGCCACGTCAATATCGCCATTATCATTTTTATTCTGCTCGGCCTGTTTCAGGCGGGAGCTTATGGCATAAGTTATGCCCGCAGTTACGACCCGATTCTTGCTTCCAGCGAAGCCTTCCCATTATACATACCTGTTACCTTCACCAAATTAGCCAAATCACTCGGTATGGATGTAAAGCGTCAGCCGCAAAAAATAGAAGCAAAAAATAAGTCGCTCGGCATCAATTATCCACTTAGTCCAATTACTCGCGCACCAGGCAGTAAAAATTACAATATCGTCTGGCTCGTAGCTGAGTCGCTTCGCACTGATATGATAGACGCAAATATTATGCCTCAGACATGGGCGTTTTCGCAAAAATCAATTTCTTTCAAGAACCATTACAGCGGCGGCAATGGAACGCGAATGGCAATGTTTGCGATGTTCTACGGCCTATACGGCAACTACTGGTTCAGCTTCCTGAACGAAACCAGAGGGCCGGTACTCATCGACCTGCTGCTCGAAAACAACTACCAGATGGACATGTTCAGCAGCGCTAAATTTTCTTATCCTGAATTCGATAAGACGATATTTGCTCGCCTGCCCAAAAACGAACTTCACGACGATTCCGAAGTTACCGGCGGCGAAGGCTGGCAGAAAGACCGCGAAAACGTAGCCAAACTGCTCGATTTCCTAAAAAACAGAGACCCCAACAGACCGTTTATGACATTTATGTTTTTCGAATCGCCCCACGCTCGATATTATTTCCCGCCTGAGAATGTTATTCGCCCCGATTACCTCAAAGAGTTTAACTATGCAACTGTCAACTTAAATCGCGACAGTCAGCTCATCAAAAACCGCTATATCAATTCCTGCAATCATCTTGACAGCCAGTTCGCCGTTATATTAGACTATCTTAAACAATCAAATCTGCTGGATAATACGATTGTCATAATCGCCGGCGACCACGGCGAGGAATTTATGGAAAAAGGCCGATGGGGACACAATTCAGCTTTTAATGATGAGCAGGTCTGCCCGCCGCTGGTGCTTTGGGTGCCGGGCGAAAAGCCGCGCACTGAAACCCGGCTTTCCAGCCAGCTTGATATTCCCGCCACCGTAATGTCCCTGCTTGGCGTAACTAATCCGCCCGGCGATTATTCCCTCGGTTTTAACCTGCTCGGAAGCGACTACCGTAAATTTACAGTTATCAGCGGCTGGAATACGCTGGCTTATGCGGATGATGACTACAAAGCCGTGTTTCCAACCGGCCTTTCAGGCTTGAGCAAGCAGAAAGTAACCACAAAAAAAGACGTAGAGGTTGCGGATAATTCCGATTTTTACAAAAAAAAGCAGGAAAATATCATTCAAATTATGAAGGAACTTGCCCATTTTCAAAAATAGGAGTATTATATTTACAGTCGTTTTTCAGGCTGTTGCAATTTTAGGATAAACCAGTAATGAAGAAAATGTTATCGGCAGTTTTGATTTTAATTTTTTCGCTTGCCGCTGTGTCAAGTCAGGCATCGCTTCGAAAGCCGATTCCGCTCCGTGATGGTCTCGTCATCGACGGCATTGACGGCAGGGTCGTGTCTAACGACGGCAACAACTGGTCCTTCCGCCCATTTGAGGAAGTATCCGACGGCAGAGGAATTCTCCAGGCCAATGCGTCCGCCGAGATTCTGCCTTCCAGTACACTCGATAAGCTGGCATCTATCGCAAACTCTGAAAATAAAAATTTCCGAATCTGGGGCAAATTCACAACATACCAGAATACAAATTACGTCTATCTGACATCTTATCTGCCAGTAAAAGATGTCAACATTCCGTCGCAAACCGAACAAGCGTCTGTTGATCCAAACGAAGAGCAGATTATACCAGACGATGTACTGGCACTGCTCACGCCAAAACGAACAATAAATCTGGCAGAACTAAAAAGACCGCTCTCGACAGAGTCTGACGGCGTAATTGTTGACAGGACAGGCTTTTTGCGGAAAACCAAAACCGGCTTTTATTTTGATTTTGACGCGATGGGCAGGAATATCGACACGTTGTCGCTGCCGCTGCTGAATTGCGAAACCCTCGAACTTATCGCAGCGCAGCAAAAGGCCTCGGCTGAACCGCTGCGTTTTAAAATCGCAACAATCGCGACAGGCTATAAAGGTAAAAATTATCTTATGCTCCAGCGTGCATCAGTGTCGTACAGTTTTGGGAATTTCGCGAAATAATTGATTTATGAAAAATTTACAGAATATAGCTATATCGCATACGGACAAAAATTTTTACGCAAAGCTTTCATCGCTGCGCAAAAACATCAGCGATACGGCGGCTTTCGACCAGACAAGTGCCAATGGTAAAAAAGTAGCACAAATCATAACAGATGTCAAAAAACAAGGCGACAAAGCCGTTAGCAAATACACGCTGGCCTTCGACAAAACCAAACTAACCCCTTCGCAATTTAAATTAACTCTGCAGGAACTCAAAACCGCTCACAAAAATATCGACAAAAAACTGCTGACCTCAATTCGCAAAGCAATAGCAAACGTCAGAAAATATCAGCGGAAAATATTCATCGGCAATAATAAAACTTTCGGCAGCACAGGCATAAAATACACTCCGATAGAAAGAGTCGGCCTGTGTATCCCCGGCGCATCAGCCCCTCTGCCATCGACAGTAATTATGACTGCCGTCCCGGCTTTGGTTGCGGGCGTTAAGGAAATATCCGTTATTTCCCCGCCGCGGTGCAAAGGCAGTATCCATCCGACAATTCTGGCGACCTGCTATGAACTTGGAATAACCGAAGTCTATCGCATCGGCGGCGTGCAGGCTGTTGCCGCTTTAGCTCTCGGAACAAAAACAATCAAACCTGTCGATATGATTGCAGGCCCCGGCAATTCGTGGGTTTCGACCGCAAAAAAAATGCTTTTCGGTCAGGTAAAAATTGATTCTATCGCAGGACCAAGCGAAGTTTTAATAGTCGCCGATAAAACCGCAAACCAGGCCTATATCGCCGCTGATATGCTCAGTCAGGCGGAACACGCTCCATCAGGCGGAGCTGTGCTTTTCACAGATTCAAAAACGCTGGCGAATAACGTGATTTTAAAACTAAATGAGCAGCTCGAATTCCTGCCAAGAAAAACGCAGACTTTGGAAATCTTAAAAAAGTTCAGCCTTGTTGCCGTTTTTAAATCAATCGCCGATTGCGTTCACTGGGCAAATAAATTAGCTGCTGAGCATCTCGAAATCCACTGCGGCAAAAACAGCCGGAAAATCGCAGACAAAATTAAAAACGCAGGCGCTATTTTCATCGGCGACTGCTCACCTGTGGCAACAGGCGATTATTTCGCAGGGCCCAGCCATACTTTACCAACGGGTGGATGTGCAAAATTCGCCAGCGCGTTAACAAGCAATGATTTTATTAAATCCTCCAGTATAATTGAGTATAACAGGCAAACGCTGAAAAAAAGTAAAGACGATATTATCCGCCTTGCCGATGCCGAAGGCCTCGACGCGCACTCGAACAGCGTAAAAATAAGATTCAAAACTGATAAGAATAAAGGATAACTGACTTATGTGTTTGGCGGTACCCGCAAAAATAATTGAACTAACCGGCAGCAGCGCCATTGCTGATTGCATCGGAAATCGCATACAAGCCAATGTCTCGCTTGTGCCGGATGTCAAACTCGGCGACTACATACTCATACACGCAGGCTTTGCCATAACCACTCTCGACGAGGACGAAGCAAAAAAAACATGGAAGCTGTTCGAAGACCTCGACAATTTCAATAAAACTAATAATAAGGTTTCTGGATAATGCCAAGCGGCATTGTTTCGCCGCGTTTAGCGACTTGTGTTTTTTTAAGCGGCTTCGCTTACCCGCGGATAAAACAAAAATTATTAAATTATATTATAACAGGTTTGCAAGAAAATGTTGGATAGAATAGATAGAGCGTATAAGGAAATAGCCAGAGCCTCGCAGGTTCTTGGCAGAACAATAAATATAATGGAAGTTTGCGGCACGCATACGGTTAGTATTTTTCGCGCAGGCCTTCGCGATGCTCTCCCAGATTGCCTCAAGCTTCTCAGCGGCCCGGGCTGCCCTGTCTGTATCACCGACCAGGGCTACATTGACGCAGTCTTAAAATTTGCCGACAGAGACGACATCATAATCGCAACTTATGGCGATATGATTCGAGTGCCCGGCCGAAACGGCTCACTTGAGCAAAAGGCTGACAGAGGCAACATCAAAATCATACTCAGCGCACAGGACGCTTTGAATCTGGCAAAAAATCATCCCGATAAAAAAGTTCTGTTCGTCGCCGTCGGTTTTGAAACCACTGCAGGCGCAACAGCGGTCATCGCGAATGAGGCAATGAAAGAAGGCATCAAAAATCTTTTCATTTTCAGCAATCATAAATTGGTAATCCCCGCGATGGAAGCGCTGCTGGGCGAAAAAAATCATCGTATTGATGCTTTTCTATGTCCCGGCCATGTCAGCGTTATAATCGGTGAAAATGCCTATTTGCCGATAGTCGAAAAATTCAAAAGACCCTGCGTTGTCGCAGGTTTTGAGCCGATGCAGATTATTGTCGCAATTGCGGATATTTGCGAGCAGTTAGCCGATGGCAAACCGGAAATAGGCTCGGTTTATCAGGCCGCCGTTACGCCGCAGGGAAACAAAACCGCACAAAAAATAATAAACGAAAGTTTTGACATCGTTGATGGTTACTGGCGAGGACTGGGCAAAATCAACAAAAGCACGCTTAAACTAAAAGAAAAATTCAGCTCCATTGATGCCGAAAAACAGCTCGGCATTGAGTTCATTCCCGAAGAAGACCTCACCGGCTGCAGATGCGGCGAGGTTCTTTGCGGACTGATTGACCCCTGCGATTGCGGCTTATTTGCCAATAGCTGCACGCCGGATTCACCAGTCGGCCCCTGTATGGTAAGCAGCGAAGGAGCCTGTGCTGCCTGGCATAAATACGCACGCAAAAAAAGGCGGAAGCAATGACCGTCGGCAAAAAAATACTGCTCGCGCACGGCGGAGGAGGAAGACTCACCAACGAATTTATAAATGAAATTATCCTGCCGGCATTCGATAACAAAACTCTTTCTGGCCTCACAGATTCTGCCGAAATAAAATTGGATAGCCAAAACATCTGCTTCACCACCGATAGCTACGTCATTAAGCCTCTATTCTTTAATGGCGGAGACATCGGCAAATTGGCCATTTGCGGCACTTTAAACGACCTTGCTGTCAGCGGCGCAAGACCAGTCGCTATAAGTCTTGCTCTGATAATCGAAGAAGGATTAGAAATAGAAATCCTGCGAAAAATCTTAAACAGCGCGGCGCAAACCGCAAAACAGCAAAACGTTTCAATCGTTTGCGGCGATACAAAAGTCGTCGAAGCAGGCAGCGTCGATAAAATTTTCATCAACACCTCCGGCATAGGCACAAAACTGCCACGGGCGAAACTGGGCTTTGATGAAATTAAAACCGGCGATTTTATTATCGTTTCCGGCACAATCGGCGACCACGGAATGACCATTATGTCGCAGAGAGAGGGCATAAAATTTGAATCCTCGCTCAAAAGCGACTGCGCATCAGTGAGCGAACTTTGCGTAAAACTAATCGAAACGCTCGGCGAAAATATAAAATTTATGCGCGACCCGACCCGCGGCGGACTGGCTGCCACGCTAAACGAAATCGCCGACAAAACCGATTGCTCCATCGAAATTTACGAAGAAAAAATACCAGTCAATCTGACCGTCAAAGCCGCCGCTGAAATGCTCGGCTTCGATATTCTGGAAATCGCAAACGAAGGAAAATTCATCGCGATAGTCTCGGCGGACAAAGCGGAGCAATGCATCAAACTCTGCCAAACATCGCCAATCGGCAAAGATGCCGCTATCATCGGTCAAATCGCCGAGAAAGACCAGCCGCTGGTCGAACTCATAACCGCCATCGAAGGCAGGCGTATCGTTCAAATGCCTTATGGCAGAGAATTACCGAGGATTTGCTGATGCACGAAGCTGCCGTTGCCGAAAACCTGCTCCAATCAATCATTGCCGCCTCAGCGGAACATAGCGACAAAAAAATTGTTCGTATCGTAATGAGCTGCGGCCAGATAAACGCAATTAATGATGAAGCGATGAAATTCGCCTTTGAAGCGGTTGCCGAAGATACTATTTGCCAAGGCGCAATTCTTGAGATAAAACATATTCCGTTAAAAAGCCAGTGCAGAAGATGCAAACTTGAATTCGACTTCGATTTTTACAGCCCGCACTGCTCGGACTGCGGCAGTACCGACATAGCTATCGGCGCCGATGCCCCCCTGCTGCTGGAAGAAATAGAATTCGAAGAAGGCGATTGAAAATGAAAATTAAAGTGAACAAAAAAATATTGGCTAAGAACGAAGACTTCGCTGTCGCTAACAGAAAATTTTTCAAAAAGCAGGGACTTTTCTGCATCAATATGATTTCCTCGCCCGGCAGCGGTAAAACAACGATACTCACCGAAACAATCAAAATGCTCAAAAACAAAATCCGCATCGGCGTAATTGAAGGCGACCTGCAAACCGAACTCGATGCTGAGCGTATCCGCAAAACCGGCGCACAGGCGTTTCAGATTGAAACACAGGGCGCTTGTCATTTGAACGCAGACCAGATTACAAACGCTCTGGGCAAACTCGACCTCGAAAAACTCGACATTATCATCATAGAAAACGTCGGCAATCTCGTTTGCCCATCGGATTTCGACCTCGGCGAGGAAAAAAGGGTTTTCGTACTATCCACTGCCGAGGGCGACGACAAATGCGCCAAATACCCCCAGTCCTTCGCCAAGGCTGATATCCTGCTGCTCAACAAAATCGACCTTACGAAATATCTCGACTTCAATATCGCAAGGGTTAAAAAAGATGCGATGAAACTAAATAAAAATTTGAAAATTTTTGAAATTTCTGCTAAAACTCTCGAAGGAATGGATAGCTGGCTCAATTGGCTGCTCAAATCAGCAAAAAAGAAATAACCGCCGAGGCTGTCATTCCCGCGCAGGCGGGAATCTAGTTTTTTATGTGTTATCTGCCTGCCATGAGCGACTCGTAGTGGGCTTGCCTGTCCTGAGTGCAATCGAAGGAGTCGAGCTAAGTCGAACGGGTAACTAAAAATAAAAGGACAAAAATATGGATTCTTTTAATTATAAAAACGGTAAATTATTCGCTGAGAACGTCGATGTTGAAAAAATCGCCGCTTCTGTCGGCACACCCGTCTATATTTACAGCAAGGCGACAATACTCGACCACTTCAACAAAATCAAAAAAGCATATTCAGCGATTGATACGACAATATGCTATTCAATCAAGGCCTGCGGCAACATAAACATCTTAAAAATCCTCGCCGACGCGGGCAGCGGCTTTGACATCGTAAGCGGCGGAGAACTGTTCCGCGCCCAACAGGCCGGCGGTGACACAAAAAAAATCGTCTACGCTGGTGTTGGCAAAACCGATGAAGAAATAATCGCAGCCCTCAAGGCCGGTGTCGGCTATTTCAATATCGAATCCGAAGCCGAACTGGAAAATATCATCGCTCTTGCCAAACAGGCTGGTCTAAAAACAAAGGCCGCTCTTCGCGTCAATCCCGATGTTGACTATAAAACTCATACCTATATAACAACCGGAAAAAAGGAAACGAAATTCGGCGTTGATATCGAACACGCACAGAAAATCTTCGAGCAGTTCGGCAAAAATGGAGTTGTTGACCTCTGTGCAATTCACGTCCACCTCGGCAGCGGCGGAAAAACAATCGACCCGTATTGCGAAGCTGTTAAAAAAGTTCTGCCGCTGATAGACGCACTCCGCGGCAAAGGTTTTAAAATCGAAGCAATAGACCTTGGCGGCGGTTTCGGTGCAGACTACCAAAGCGATTATGCACCCACCGCAGCAGACTATGCCGGCGGCATTATCCCGCTGCTGAAAGATAAAAAATTAAAACTCATTCTCGAACCGGGCAAAAGCATTATCGCAAACGCGGGCATTCTGCTTACAAAAGTCTTATATCTCAAACAGGGTGGAAACAAGAAATTCGTTATTGTTGATGCGGGTATGAACGACCTTATCCGTCCCTGCCTTTACGATGCGTTTCATTTTATCTGGCCTGCAAAAGTCGAAAAGAGATTTGAACAACTAAAACGCACTGACCAGATTGACATTAAGGGACTTGAGTTTGTTGACATCGTCGGGCCCATCTGCGAAGGTGCAGATTTCTTCGCCAAAGACCGCGCGATTCCGCCGGTTAAGCGTGGTGATTTAATCAGCATTTTCACCGCTGGTGCTTACGGCTATACAATGTCGAGCAATTACAATGCAAGACCGATGCTGCCTGAAGTTTTGGTTGATGGCAAAGATTTTAAAATTATCCGCAAACGCCAGACCTACGAAGATATGATTGCACCGGAAAAAATTTAAACTCTTACCGTTTCTGTTGGGCTTATGAGTTTATATTTCACGCCTCGCCATTTGATTGTTCGAGTGAATGCCGAGCTGATAATGCAGGCAAGCAGAACAATCGACCAAATGGGCCCGCCAACAATATCCGCCATCGCGGCAATTTTCATTTTTTCCGCATCTTCGGGCAAAAGTTTAAAAATCACACTCTGACGCATAACAGCCCTTGTAATTTGCGAAACAAAAAAGACCGCTGCTGCCGCCACGAATAATTCCCATCTTCCTGTGCCTTTAAAATATACCGCCGCCGCAATCGCAGCAAATCCCCACAATCCAAAAATCGAAAACACCGCGCTGAACAACCCGAACACCCATGTGCCGGGCATTGTGATGCGTGTAATGATAAATTGCCGCCTGACAAATTCAAACAGCCCCTTCCAATTCGTCTGTTCATAAGATGCCGACAAACAGACCGGCACAAACGCCACAATCAGCCCCGCCTTTTTAACCGCTCTGCTGATTGTCAAATCATCACTCGCCGCCGTTCTCCAAATTTTGTCGATGCCGAGCTTTTTAAAAACATCAACCCTCACCGCCATCGCTCCGCCCCAGGCTTTATTAAATATCGTAGGCCCCAAAAGCTGCGCAACTTTGGCATTCATCGACGCAAGTGCAAGCGTCGCGAGATTATTTTTAACAGGCACATACCAGCGATACCCGCTTGAAACGCCATATTTATCTTTTCGCAGAGGATAAAGAATATGACTGAGCCAGTTATTTTTCACGCACGCATCGGAATCCGCAAAGGCCAGAACCTCAACGCCATTGCTGATATTCGCAAAAGCATAAAGCAGATTGTGCAGCTTCTGACTGCCCTGTGCCGCGACACCCGCCACAAGAATCCTAACATCAAACGCCTTTGTCTTCCCGGCAAATTTTTTCTTAATCTCCGCCAGTCGATTATATGCAGCATCTTCGGCATTTTCGACGACAAATATCAACTCATAACCATTATAATCAATTTCGTAAAATGAGCTGATATTTTTTTCAAACTCAGTATCAATGCCCTTGCAGGGCACAATCATCGCGGTTTTAGGGCGATATGAAACACGGTCTCTTTCCGCCTTATTCAGAAAATATTTGCAGTTACTCCTGACCTGAACCAAAAACAGGATTTGCATAACGATACATATAATTGCTGTGATATATAAAAATGTCATATCAATTGACACTCGCAATCGCTACAAGACTATCGGTCAGCGTCTTAATATCATATTTTTCAGCTAAATCTATCCGCAGCAAATATCCATGATTATGCTGCGAATCGATAATAATCAGTTTTTCATTATCGCTCATCCACCCGCTTTCCTGAACCTGATGACCAAGTACAAAAAAATCAACGCCGAGCTTTTCAGCGAACAGCCTTATCGTCTCTTTGCTCTGCCGTCTTCCCCAGGTCAGCAGATATGCTGAGTTAGGCCTTACAACATCGATTACCTTCAACTGCCTGTCGAAAATCGTAAAATCAAATTTCTCAATCATTCTATCCGAAGGCAGCGAATGCGAAATCCATATTCCGTTTGCGCATTTAACCGCCAGAGGCTGAGAAAACAGAAATCTCTCTATCGCGCTTTCAACTTCCTTTGTCTTATTGCCGAATCGCCTTCGCATCGCAGAACGCATCGCAGCATTCATTTCCTTGCCGTTTTTCATCACTTCACTATTGGTAATAAACGCAGTGTCGTGGTTGGCAAGAATAAAATGCACTCTGTCCGGAAACTCCAGCTTGAGCCTTACAGCGTCAATAAGCAAATCGAATGAAAGACAACCGCCCTGCTCATCTTCAGGCCCGCCGTGAATAATCTCCTGAAGAACAAGATGCCTGTCCGGATTTTTTTCAAGATTTGCGTAAGAAACCACACGCTCAAAATTCCGGCGATGTCCGTGAATATCGCCCGACACCATAACCTCTCCTTTGTTCGGCAAAAGAACGAGATTATGCTGCCTGCAATTATCCGCCTCATTAGCCTTTATGCCGGCAAGCAGAATATCTATAAATTCCGCTGACATTATTGACCGCCTATTTTTTTCGCGAATATACTGTGAATCAACAGGTCGAGCCTCGAAACAAGTTCCGACATCGATTTAGGCCTTCTCTCAGGCTCTTCTCTGACACAGTCAACGATAAGATTTGACACACCGAGTGGAATTTTGCGATGAACCTCGTGCGGAGCGGGAAAATCTCGATTACCAAGCAGCGCCGACAAATCATTATTCTGTGGTATCAGCGTCGGAACATTTTTGCCCGTAACCGCCCAATACATCGTCGCGCCCAAATTGAAAATATCCGTCCGCTGGTCGAGGTGTTTTCTCTTAACCTGCTCCGGCGCGATATAATCGGGCGTACCCTGAATACGCGGCTTGACCGTCCCGATTTTGCACCCCTGACCAAGGTCGATAATTTTTATCGACCCACTGTCGTTTATCAGAATATTGTTGGGTTTAATATCGCAATGAATATACCCGAACTGATGCATAGCGCCAAGGCCGGTAGCAACCATACGAAACACCAGCAGAACATCGCCTAAGCTCAGAGTCTTGGTTTTTTCGAGAGTTTCACCTTCAAACATCTCCATAGAAAGCAATAACTCTTTTACCTTCAACATCTTACGCAATTTTATCAGCTTGAAGCACTTCCTCAGATAGGGATGGTCAACCGCCTTTGAAACCTCATATTCAGTGGTGATTTGCTCAAAAATACGCTCATCTTCAGGCTTTTCATAAACCGAGCGTTTGAGCGCAACCGTTTGGCCGCTGCTCTCATCAAGTGCAAGAAAAATTGTGCTTCGGGCGCCTGTGCCGAGCTTCTTTATTATCGTAAAACCGTCTAATTCAAGCCTGTCTATTGCCATTTGTCAGAATTATACCTATTTAAACTTTTTTTTAAACATTTATAACAGCAGAGATGATTAAAGATATTTTCATACTACAAAGCGAAATATGATACCCTAAATCCGCACTTATGTCCAGTTTTTAGCATTTTTTTCATCCGATTGACGCAGTTATGCTTGACAAATCCATAAAAATATAGAGAATGTCTTTCCTTTATGGCTATTCCCCGATAGCTCAATCGGTAGAGCGAGCGGCTGTTAACCGCTAGGTCGTAGGTTCGAATCCTACTCGGGGAGTTTTGGGGGTGGCATTGTTTTTTGGGCGTGTTTAGTAATGAAAAAACAAATCATATTTTTTACCCTGTCATTTATGATTGCGGGCTGTGCTGCGCCGAAAAGACTGCCGCGTGAAAAAATCGTCGCCGCCGCAAAAATCAGCCGCGCTATCGCAGGCAAATCCATCCAGAATCAAAAAATAGAATACCTTAAAATCGGCACAGGAAAAAATACCATATTCTATTTATCAACCATTCATGGCGACGAAAGTCAGGGTACGCCAATCGCCCTTAAACTCGCTGAACACCTGCAAAACAACCCGCAGCTTCTCGCAAATAAAAAAGTAATAATCCTGCCGACGGCTAATCCCGACGGCGTAATTCTCAAACAAAGATTCAATGCTCACGGCATCGACCTTAACCGAAACTTCCCCGCAAAAAATCGTGAAAATAACGAAAAGTATGGATTTAAAGCATTGTCTGAACCAGAATCGAAAATCATCTATAAAATCATCAAAAAATATAAACCGCAGATAATCGTAAGCCTCCATCAGCCGGCTCCAAATAAGCCAGGCTGGATTGACTACGATGGCGATGCAAAAGAACTCGCTGAAAAAATGTCTTCTGCCTGCGATATGCCGGTTCAAAAATACGGTTCAATGCCCGGCTCGCTCGGCTCCTACGCCAGCCAAAAACTCAACACGCCAATTATAACCTTTGAACATCCGCGCCGGGAGCAAACAGATGCCAACAGCCTCTGGCAAAAATACGGCAGTGCCTTACTAACAGCCTTGTCATTGCAATAACCACATTGTCCGCCTAAATGTCTTGACGGCATCGCACCTTGGCAATATCATAATAGCCGATAATTTAATTATAGGTGAGGTCTTATGAAAAATCGCAGTACTTATATGCCATACATTGTTTTAGCCGTTGCAATCCTGATGTTTTCTCCTATCGACTGCCTGGCAAAACAGAAAAAATCAAAAAAGAACGCCGCCCCGGCCAAAGTCGAGCAGCCTCTGCAACTCGATAGAACCGTCGGCGACATCACCGAGGTTATGGCTTTCAATCCTATCCCTGTCAAGGGCATAGGTCTCGTCGTCGGACTGGCAAACACCGGCTCCGCAGAATGCCCGCCAGATATCAGGGCTTATCTCCGGCAGTACATCACAAGCCGCGTCGGAGATAGAAAACTCGTTAATCCTGACAAAATGATAGACAGCTTAGACACCGCTGTTGTGCTGGTCGAAGGCTTCGTTCCAGCCGGTGCGACAAAGCAGCAGGCTTTCGACATCAGAGTCGAAACCCTGTCAAACACACAAACCACCAGCCTCAAAGGCGGCAGACTTTACACCACTGAGTTAAAATACGTCGGCCAAGTCGAAGATGTCATCAGCGCATCAAAAACTCTCGCTTATGCCGCAGGCAACATTTACATCGACAACATTTCAGAGCAAAAACCGGACCCGCGAGGAGGATTCATTCTCGGCGGCGGAAAAACTGTTCAGGACACTCAAATTCTGCTGTCAATTTTGAAACCGGATTTCCGCACTGCAGCCATAATCAGAAGCCGAATTAACGAAAGATTCGGCAAAAACGTCGCACAGGCGCCCTCGGAAAGCATCATAGCACTGTCGCCGCCGGAAAAATTCTATAACAACAAAACCGCCTTTCTGAAACTTATAAAAGCGCTCTACATCGGTTCAAATCCCGCCGCAGAGAATGCCTATATAACTTCGCTCGTCGAAAAACTGAAAACAGAATCCGAAAAAACAAAATATGAAACAGGCCTTGAAGCTATCGGAAAATCCGCAATCCCTGAAATTTTTCCGCTTATAGACAGCAATGATTTGCAGACAAGATTCTTCGCGGCAAGATGCCTGTTGAACATCGGCGATTACAGCGGATTAAAAAGCCTCCGGGATTTCGCACAGGATTCTTCCTCTCGGTTTCGGATTGATGCCATAAACGCAATCGGTTGCGCCGCCGCCAAACAGGATGTAATCACGCTTATGAACAGATTGGTTGTAGATGCAAATCTCGACGTTAGATATGCCGCGTATAAATATCTGAAACGATACAACGATAATTCAATTATTCAAACCCTGGTAGGCGGAAATTTTTATATCGACCAGGCCATCCAGCTTTCGCCGAAAACAGTATGGGTTTCGAGAAAGGACGAACCGAGAATCGTTATATTCGGTGCTCCGTTAGATTGCCGTAAGGACATTTTTATTGAGTCGGACGACGGCCAAATCATCATTAACGCCCTGCCCGATGAGAACAAAATATCCATAATGCGAAAACATCCTGTCACAGGCGAACTAATGGGACCGTTGAAAACAAGTTTCAGACTGGCGGATGTCGTCAGAGCGCTCGGCGATGAGCCTGCGCCTGAAGATGAAAAAGTCCGTGTCGGTCTGGGAGTTTCTTATACAGAAATAGTGGAGCTGTTAAAGAAGATGTGTAACAATGGCGCTGTTGATGCCGTTTTCGCCGCTTCAAATCCGCCAACCGCAAAACCATAAAAAACTCCGTGAAATAGCGCAGGATGCAATCAGAGCCCAAGCGATAGCGCAGGGTGTTTCGTAGGGGCAGACCTATGTGTCTGCCCACTGTCATTCCTCGAAGACCCCTTTGGGAGCGCAGGCGGGAATCCATTGTATTTAGCCGCCGGCCTGTCCCGCCATAGCGATAATGTGCGATGGGATGATGGAGCGGTCATTTTGTCAGTTAGCCCCCAGCTTTATGCTGGGGGTTCGTCATTGTGAGGAGTCCCGCTTCGGGACAACGTGGCAATCACATCTCAAGAATCTTTGGCTTATAACCGATTATACCGTCAACCTTCCACTGACCATCCTGCCGAACAAAATCAATCTTCCACTGCGAATTATCAATAGCGGCAGCCAACACAACTTTACCATTATCCATATAAGCGCTCATCGGCTTGAGTTTTAAAAAGTCTTTCTTCTCCCAAAGAAACGCGGAATCCAACGGATGTTTCGGCTTCATCTGAAGTTTAAACTCATCCAGACCCTTAATATGATATTCCATTTTTTGACAATCGCTGCTGAATAAATTCCACGCCTTTTCATAATCGCCGCTGCTGATATAACCCTGAATCTCAGCAAAAACCTTTGTTACCGCATCAAAATCTTCTTTCGATGCAGTTACTGCCCGCTCATTATCCGCAGAATAAACTTTTAAATCGTTTATAAAATACTGCTTTTTCGCGAATGGTTTTATGTCCTTATTTTCATCATGTATCAATGATTTCACATTGTAAAAATACAGCCTCGTATAAGTATTATCCGTAATAGGCCCCTGAATCTTATAAACATATCTTATTCTTTTAATCTGCCCCGCATCAAATCTGTCGTAAAAATTTGTCCCCCAGCCGACACCGTCTTTCCCATAATCAACTGAACGGGAATAAACATTTACGCTGATAAACCGCTCCTTGTCCGATTTATTCTGCATCGTTAGCCACAGAATATTCTTCCCCTGCCGAATCGGCTCGAAATTTACATCCAAAACATTAAAATTCTCATTAGACGCTATGATAGCCGGAGTGTCAGCAATACCGCTCTGCTGTTGCGCCTTGGTTTCTCCATCTTCTTCAAGTGGATAAAGTTCATTTCTCTGCCCCGTTAATGTTCCATGAGAAGAATAAATACTTACATTATCATCGTTGTTGCCGTAAACCTTATCTTCTCCACAACTGCTGAGTATAAATCTTTTTTGATTCGACTCATAATGATATTCCTGTCCGGATTGGCTATAAACATCTTTTGGCAAAGGCTGATTTATGTCTTCAAGGCTTTTGGGATAACTGCCATGTTGACTCTTATAGTTCATTATACGCATGGAGATATCCGCAAAGTCAAGTTGTATACGTCCTTCCTTGCCTCGTGTTAATAGCATAGCCTGTAATTCTTCCCATGTTGGCGATTCAGTAAACAACATCTTCACAGCTACTGCTACACTGTCCGTTCCTTGTCGTGTTGGGGAAAGCTGAATCTTGAAAAATATCTGCCTGCCATCTTTTTGAATATTTGTCCCCGTGCGTTCGGTGGCGCCATCGTGAATAGCTCTGGTGGTAGGACATTCCGCAGCCTGGTTTCCTTTGTCGTCCAATGCTTTAATGTCAAACCTGGTTCCATTCGCCGCAATATGTGGTGTGATAAGGACTTCTGTTACCCCCGCAATATTTTCTTTTACTTTCATCTTGGCAGTTTCACCATCCTGAAGCGTGAAAATCTCCTCATCAGAATAAGTGGTTATTTTTTTAGCTACAGTCTCACCAAGTTTTTTTGTGTTAGGATCAAGCGATTTAGTCTCATCGATATTGTCCTCTGCAATACCTGTCTTTAAAAAGGATTCTTCCATAATCTTCGGCTGAACAATCAAAATTATCTCATTGCCGTCGCAAGGCTCTCCGCGAACAACTATTGCACTATTTGATGGCAGAAATCCTGATATCTCGTTAGATGTCTTTTCCAAATCACCACAGTCATATTTCAACTCAAATACTGCGTTAATTGACTTTCTACCCGGCTGAACATTATTTTTAATTCTAAATTCGATACCACCGGTTCTTATTGACGCATCCTCACCGTCATTTGCTAAAACCATCGGTGCGGATAACATCTTTACACTTACATCAGCTTTAACAACCTTCAAAAATTTTTCCAGTTCCTCTGGCGTAAAAAATTTACATCCTGTAGGAAATTCTTTTATCCCCGGCCACCCCTGCGGAACGCTCAAAATCCGCGCAGTAGTCAAAACCTGTGGTCGAAGTCTAAGTTTCTTCCCGCCATCATTAACAAAATATATAGTCTCCAAAATCGGCTTATCTCTGCCAACAAAACCAAACACCAATCTGCCGCTGACACCGCGAGTATCTGTTATCTGACTCGTTATAACATTCGTTAGTTTGGTTTGATTGTCATCCTCAACAGATGCAGCGGTTAAATTTTCGATGCCTTTATATGCCCGCAATGCGTTTGCGTCCAAAGCAACCGTCATAACTGCATACCGTTTTTCCGCATCATTAAATTTATAGAAATCTGCCTGCCTGTTTGCAATCTCTCGCAGCTTTTCCGTATCATTCCCGCGAACCGCTGTAATATACTCATTAAAGGCCGAAACAACCGCTTTTTTATTCTCTGTGTCCTCTGCCTGTCCCGAGCCTGTCGAGGTGGCCTGCCCTGAGCTGCCTGTGGTGAGCTTGTCGAATCCAGCCGAAGGGGTGTCCTCTGTGGCTATATTCTTTGTGCCTTTGTGCCTTTGTGGCTCTTCTGCTTTTGAAACCGCCATCACTGCTGTTACCGCCAATGCCCCTATCAAAATAACAGCAATAACACTCGGCACCCAACTTGTCTTGAGCCGTGTCGAAAGGCTTGCCTTGCTTTCGTTTGCCGAATCTTTACCAAGCAATCGACAAATCCGATTAAATAAATTTCCGCCGCTTGCGGCCACAGCCAATTGCGATTGACCAAATCTAATTTCTTCCATCGTTGCCAGCGCAGAAGCATAATTAACATTATCCCCCGTAACTTTCACCGCAATATCATCGCAGCAATTTTCACGCTCGTACCTGATTTTATTTGAAATCCACCACACGGCAGGATGATAAAAACCAAGAATCTCAACAACAGTCTGCAATATATTAACCAAATAATCGCATCTCTTTATATGCGCAAGCTCGTGCGCCAAAATCGCCGCAATCTGCTCGCCGCTCAGTCCCGTCAATGCCGTCGCAGGCAGCAAAATAATAGGCTTGAAATATCCAATCACAGTCGGAACATTCACAATCGCTGATTCCACAATATCAACCGCCACGCTGATACCGAGCTTTTGCGAAAGCTGCGTCAATTTTATTTTTATATCGCCGCAAACAGGCTTAACCATCCGCCTGCGCAACCGCTGCAACTGCGTCCACCCGCCCAAATACCACAAACTCAACCCCGCAACACCAACCAGCCATCCCAAAACCGCGTAAGGCAGCATAGGCTCAACAGCCCGAACAAACCGCTCCCTCAACGGCACTTCAGGCAAGGCAATAACTTGCTGAGGATTGTTTTCAACCGCCGGCAATTGAACATTCACCGTTTTTGTCATTTCGAGCGGAGGCGACATGGTCGCCGGAGTCGAGAAATCTTTTGAAACATTTTCTTTATTGCCGATTACTTTGAATGTTGCCGCCGGTAGTAGCACAACAACCGCCAGTGCTATACAGGCGACCAAATAACGTATATTTGACGATGCCTTCTTGAGAAGCCTTAACACCGCCGCCGCTAATATCGCAACCGCTATCCCCTGCCACACAAAATGAATCAGTACCCAGCCGAGTTTTTCAACTATCTGCTGCGACAAAATACTTTCCAATATTTCCATTTCATTTCTCCTTAATTTATCATTTTAATTTGTCATTCCCGCTTACTGTCATTTCGACCGAAGTCCTGCCAAGCAGGACGTAGCGGAGAAATCTATTTAAAATTCTCATCCCGCACCTATTTTGTTATCGTGGGCAAAAGGCATATTATCGATTCCAATACAAATTATAATATCCCTACTTATCACAGTACCCATCAAAATAGGTGCGGGATTCCACAAATTTTCAATTTTCAATCTTCATTTTTCAATTTCTCTCATTTTATCTATTATTTTTTTAATCTTCTCTAATTCTTCCGCCGATACTTTCTTCGCCGACAGCGCCCGCATAACTAATTTTTCCGCTGAGCCGGAGAATGCCTTATCCATCAAATCGCCGACGATTTTATTTTGTGTCTTTTCCTGACTGATTGCGGGCTTGTAGATATGCTGAAAATTTGAATCATCACGGATGAGCAGTTTTTTATCCGTCATAATCTGCATAAATTTCAGTGTTGTGGTATATCCGGTTTTTTGTTGTTTGCTGATTTGCTCATTGACTTGCCGAACGGTAGCCGAGCCTAATTGCCACAGGACATTTAGGATATCAAGCTCCTTACCGGTTGGAGATGACTGCTTGTTTCTTGCCATAAAAACTCCTTTAAAATATTTAGACAACCTTTATAAAATATATCTTGTCATTGCGAGCACAGCGAAGCAATCTCTTTTTTGTCATTCCCGCGAAAGCGGGAATCTATCCCTTTAATCTGCATTGGACAATTATATTTTCTTGCTTCTTTTCTCATTCACCCTTTACGATGGCAAGCCTATACGAATACTTTCGTAATGTCAACGAAAAATTTCGTAGATTTTAAAAATTTCTCAAAACTACAAAAAACAGCGTGAATCTGATAAGTCAGTATCTAAAATTTCTCTTGTGTTCTGGTTAATACTAATCCGTTAATCAGTGAAATCAGCGTCTAAAAAAACAAAATCTCTGTGGCCTCTGTGAACTCTGCTCGCCCCGCACCAAATAGGCCGTTGCCGTCATTTGGTGCGCGGGTGGCTATTATCTACCTGTTTTTCTTTGTGCCTTTGCGTCTTTGTGGCAAAAATCCGCGTCTAAATTCTTCTTGTGTTCTGGTTAATACTAATCCGTTAATCAGTGAAATCAGCGTACCCGTCCTGAGCCAGTCGAAGGAATCAGCGTTTAAAAAAATCCGTAAAATCCGTGTAATCCGCGGTTATTGGTTTTGTGGCATTCATCTTAACAGTTTTCACATCACCTGTCGTTGCCGTTGATTTGCCCTTTTAATCCCAATAAATGCGGTTTTATGCTGAATAATGGTAATAATTTGCTATAAATTTGTTTGGTTTTCATCGGGCAATTTGATATAATGTTGGGATAGTGAATTGTAGCTCTTTTAAATTTTGAAAGTCCACTGGACTTGATGCGTTCCATTTCGAAATACGCCACCTTTTAAAAAAAAAGGAAATCCAAAGAACGTAAGAGAACAGTGCCCCGATAAGGGGCATTGCTTGCGTGTTCTTTGGTGCCCCTTGGCGGGGGTCGAAATGGGCACGATGTTGCGATGCCCTTCAATCTTTGCGGTGTGTGGAGGTTGGGGTTAAGAGAAGTTTTTTAATACGGAGGTGTAAAATGAATCAGAAGAGAAAAATTTTAATTGTTGTGGCAGTTTTATTATGTTATGGAGGACTGGCACAGGCCGTGCCTATTACCATTCAAATCAGCGGTACTATAACATCCACAAGTGGAAACGGACTCCCGAGTACAATTCACGAAGGTGTTATTTTTACCGGCGTTTATACCTACGACAGTTTGACATCAGATTTGTACCCCTCGTCCCAACGAGGAGAATATCAAATAAATGACATGAGTATAGTCATAAGTGGATATGAATTTAAGGTTGCCCCAAAGCTTGTGATTATGGACGATGACCCTGTAAATGGAGTGAAAGACTATTACATAGTCTACACTGGTAAAGATTTTACTGTTCCTTCTGCTGGCCTTACGATTGATTATATTAGGTGGGCTCTCTGGGATAGTTCACACACTGCTTTTTCTTCCGATGCCTTGCCCATAACAGCACCTGTGTTAACAAAGTGGGACCACAACGTATTAGATATCTATGGTTTCGATAGCCTTGGCTATGGTCTATCCATACAAGGAACAATTACACATGCTACTCCAGAGCCATTGACAGGTGTTTTATTGACGATGGGTGTATTCTTTCTGCGGCGAAAGCGGTAAATTTCCAAAATAAATCCGCTTATGGCTGAGAAGGATGCATTGTGCCTAAAAGGGAACAAATAATCACAATTTAATTTTCGAATAGGAGATACTATGTTTAATTTTAGCAAATCAACATCAATATCGACCATTGCATTAGTGGCGTTTCTTTTAACCTGTTTTGCTTTACCGGTTTTTTCCGTTGACCTGCCTTTTGATCCGAATGACTACTCCTTCTTGGTGTATGACTCAGAAAGCACCGGATCCAGTATCAGAGATGCGATGAAAAAAATCCTTGGACGAGACCTTACCCAGAGCGAAATCAGAACATCCACCAATCCGATTACGCCAATGGATATTGCCACCCACGACATTCTCATCATCGGTTCGACTGTCGACGGCGACCTCGGCGGCCTTGATGCGATCACCTTATCGGCCGGTATAACCGGCAGAGTCATTTTGACCGGCCACGATGCGGATTGGCATTATATTAATGACTCAAAATTGTATGTAAAACAGGCCGCTGAAAAATTTTTAATAAACGCCATTAACTACGCGCTGCATGGCGGCGGAACAGGAATGCTCGTCCTCGCGGATATTCAGAACCCCGACCTCTTCCCATATATTCCACCCGCTTGGGACATTTCCTCACAGAACATCATTCCCTGGGGTGACGATGTTAACGAATTTACTACAGAAGCCCTTGCCAGTGGTGTCTATGACAACCTCGACCCTTGTGATATGTCTGATTGGAATGGTACCTACCACGATATATTCACTATTGCGACAGGTTCGCCCTTTGTGCCTTTTGAACTCGGCGGCGTTAACAACGGCGATACCATAACAATCGCTCAAACCGCCATATGCCCATCTCCGTTCACGTTGGCCAAAACCGACAATGCTCCCGCCGATGGCGTCATTATTTATAATGAACTTGAATTTTTCTCTTGCAATTACTCCGCAATGTCCGGTAATATGCTTTGAGATAATTGAATATGCTCTTTGTTTTAACCAATACAACTGAATAATAGATAATCGAAATCACTGAGATTTCATGCGTTTCAAAGGGAATCGCGAGTTCACTGCCAAAAGGTTGTGAAAATTGCCAAGAAGTGTATGAAAGGCTCGGTGCTGTTTGTTTCTGCGGAAGATTTTATGTATCTCCGCCAGATTTAAATAGCACCGTTCGCTTTTCACGGTCTTGACAAGCTCTCGCGAGCTTCCTTTGAACGTGGATTGCTGCGGTGCTTTTTTGTGCGCTTCTGCAATTACGTCAAAACGTTGAATGTTCTATAAAAGTGGCATAACTATGGTCTGCGCATAATTTTAAGGAAAACTTTTTTTATAAAAATATCAATATTTTCCTTGACTTTGAAATAACGTTTACGATATAATATCGTAGTCGTGTAAGGCCGCTAACGGGTGCAGCGTGCAATGGGAGCGGAGACCGATAAAAGTTTTTTTTAAGGAGTAAGAAGTTATGAAAAAGGACGTGTTAAAAATTGTTGTAGCGGTTTTATTGTGTTGCGGAGGATTGTCGCAGGCGGCGCCAATTACCATTCAAATATCGGGTAATATAACATCCATAGCAGGATACACAGCAGCGATTCCCTCTACGATTCACGCAGGCGTTACCTTTACCGGAACCTACACCTATGACAGCTTGGCATCGGATTCGGACTCGTCAGTCCAGCGTGGAGTATATCAACATAATTCGCCTTATGGCATAAGCATATCTTTGGGCGGATATACATTCGCGACCGCCCCAAATCATGTGGGCAAGTTTGTTATGATAATAAAAAACAATGATACTACAAATGGAGTAATTGACTGTTATACTGTTTTTAGCGCATATCAAAATATTCCATCCATTGGTTTTGCACCTGATTCTATTAGTTGGAATCTCAGAGATAGCACATATGATGCTCTTTCTTCTGATGCCTTGCCTGCAACGGCACCTGTGCTGACGGATTGGAATTACAATGTCTTAAGTATAGGCGGCGTATACGGCCCCGATCTTTACGGTCTAACCATTTATGGTACGGTTACACAGGCCATCTTGGTTCCGGAGCCATTGACAGGACTACTCATGATTACTGGTGTGCTTTTTTTGCGACGTAAGCAGTAAGTATAATTTGCCCGCTAAAAGAGCCTTGTGGTCATATTGTATCTATTGGGAATTACAAACAATAACATTTCAATTTTTCGAAAGGAGTCGTTATGTCTAACGCAAATAAATCTATATGGTTTTTGGCTGTTGGTTTTTCGTTCTTAGTTCTATCAGTTTTAGTTTCTACTGCTGTTGCTGTTGATTTGCCCTTTTAACCCAAATAAATGCGGTTTTTACGCTGAATAATGGTAATAATTTGCTATAAATTTGTTTGGTTTTCATCGGGCAATTTGATATAATGTTAGGGTAGTGAATTTAGCTCTTTTAAATTTTGAAAGTCCACTGGACTTGGATGTGTTCTGTGAAAAATACGCTCCCCTTAAGAAATTAAGGGAAAACTAACCGAATGCAAAGTCCGTGTCCCTGAAAAAGGGACGCGGCTTGTGGTTTCGGCTACGCCCCTGAGCGGGGGCTTCACAGAGGCCATGAGATTAGCGTCCCTTAAATTTCTGTAAAGTGCAGAATTGGGGAAATAAACTTTTTCAGAATGGAGGTTAGAAAATGAGAGACAAAATTGTTATTTTAGTGTTGGGGGTTTTATTGTGTTATGGAGGGTTGAGTAGAGCAGATATTGTCTCGCTTGACTTGTTCAGTTTGGGTTGCCCGACAGAGTTTAACAATAATTCGCCATCTTGGCAGACGAATTTCGACCTCGGTGTCACGTTCACTCAAATATCTCATGTCTATATCGACTGGTCTGGAGAAATTACGGCTGGTTTACAGACGTACATGGGATCTGGTGTATCTACTCCTCTTGAGGAAGGAGTTGGTGCTTATATTGGAACGTCCCCAAACCATCGCTACACTGGTGTTCTTGGTGGAGGGACAACTTATCCAGTCCCCGAGCCATTCGACCAATTGTCTGAATTAGTATCGGGGATTATGCCTTGGTCTGAACTTTTCGATGGGCAAGGTACAATTAGAATTGCTCGGCGAGGAGTCGGGGGGATCCCCGAAATCATCATTCTCCAGCGAGGCTCCACCGCGTTGAATTCAGCAACTCTCATAATTGATGGCACTGTAGCACCTGAACCGTGCACATTTGCCCTCTTTGGTTTTGCTTTGCCGATCCTTAGAGCTTTTTCGAGAAGAAAAATCTAAAGAACACGCAAAAACAAAATGAACTAACTTTAATATCAAGGAGTGATATACCATGTCTAAAAACATTTATTTTCATGTTATTTTTGTTTGTTTTGTATTTATTTCCAACTGTTTCGCTGGCTCAGATTTGCCTTATAAAGAAGGTGAACTGTTTGTCAGATTTGCGCCAAAAGCAGACGGCAAGCAACTGACTGCGACAGAAAAAAATCATCGCCTCACCTCAATCAGTGGAGGAACCGTTAAAAAGTCATTCAACCTCGTGCCCGGCCTAACGGTAGTAAAACTTCCTGAAAATAGTTCCGTAGAAAAGACCCTACCCGTTTTAAAATCTGCCAGGGAAATTCTCTATGTTGAGCCGAACTACAAGATCAAATTGTTCTCAACCACTCCCAACGATCCAAATTTTGTGTATCAATGGGGTTTGCATAATGGAACGACCGGTCACGATATCCACGCGCCCGAGGCGTGGGACACTATCCACGATGCCTGCGATATTATTGTCGCTGTAATAGACACCGGTGTTTATTACACCCACCCCGATATTGCTGCTAACATATGGAATGATGGCAGCGGTCATCATGGTTATGATTTTTTCAACAACGATAACGATCCTTTGGATGACTGTTATCATGGTACGCATGTGGCAGGCATAATCGGCTCGCGAGGCAATAACGGTGTTGGCGTTACCGGTGTATGCTGGAATGTCAAAATAATGGTATTAAAGATTTTAAACTCGGGCGGTTCTTGGGATCCTTACGGCTGGGAAGATGATGCAATCGCTGCTATACAGTATGCCGTCCAATATGGAGCAAAGGTCTTAAATAATTCCTGGGGGTGGACAGCCGACCCAAGCCAAGCTGTTAAAAATGCCATTGAAGCCGCAGACGCCGCAGGCGTTTTGTTTATTGCTGCTGCTGGCAATGATGGTTATGATAATGATGGTTCTTCACCTGCATATCCTGCCAGTTATGATTGCAGCAATATTATTTCCGTTATGGCTACTGATAATACGGACGACATGGCATATTACTCCAATTACGGCCTTACAACTGTTGACTTGGCTGCTCCGGGTGGGGAAGGTCGCCAGAACGCCTATGCCATCCTGAGCACGTTTCCTACATATCAAACTCCAGGAATGAGTTACTACGGATTTTATACGACGAATTACGAAACTATAAGTGGTACATCTATGGCCGCACCGCATGTCGCCGGCGCCTGCGCTCTTGTTTGGGCGGCTCATCCAAATCTTACCCACTTGCAGGTTAAAGATGTGATTATGCAATCCGTTGACCCTCTCGCCTCATTAAACGGCCTCTGCGTAACCGGCGGCAGACTCAATCTTTTTAATGCCGTTACCGCCACCATCCCGCCGCTCTATCTCACCAAAACCGACAACGCTCCTGCGGACGGCGTGAAGCCAAACGACCGTCTCACATATACAATCAATTACAATGATGCAGAACAAACATTGACTAATGTCGTGCTTACCGACACTCTGCCTGCAGAAGTTTTGCACGCCGATGTTGCGCCATCAGGAAATGGGGATTATAATTCTGTCACCCACAAAGTTACATGGACTATCGACTCGCTCAGTCCCGGCGATAGCGGCTCCGTAACCGTTACCGTTACTGTCGGCAATACTATGCCATCGGCGGGACACCTGACCAACACCGCGAAAATCAGGGCCGACGGTGTAAGCGAAATTTCCGCGGTAAGACAAACGCCATATTACTATATGGTGCATAATGTTGACCAAAATCGATGGTATCACACAATCCAATCTGCCATCATCAACTCTGAGACTTTCAACGGCGATGAACTGGTGGCCTATCCGGGCATATATGGTAATATCAATTTCGGAAGTAAAGTTCTCACGCTCCGAAGCATAAACCCAAACGCTCCTCTTATAGTTGCGCAGACAATAATAGAGGGCAGCGGCAGTGCCGCTGTTACATTTAACAATAATAACTCGACCATCAACGGTTTCACTATAACCAGCGCCGACAATGATGATGGCATCTATTGCACCGGAAGCGGCAGCGACCCAAACATAAAAAATTGTGTTATTCGCGATAACTTCTACGGCATATATTGCGACAACTCATCGGCGCCGACAATTACCAACTGCGTTATTAAAGACAATGCCGCAGGCATACAATGTGAATCCACGGGACAGGCCAAAATTCTGAACAACCTGATTGTCAACAATGGCACAGAGGATTACGGCTCCGGCATTGTACTCAGTTATATTGCCGCAGATACCGTCATTCGTAATAATACCATCTGTGGTAATCATTATGGAATATATCTCTACGGCTACGATGAACCGAACATCTCCAACTGTATAATCCGTGGCAATACCAACGATATGGATTACGCGGATATCCCATTTGACACGGTCAATTATTGCTGCCTTAGCACAACATACGAAGGTCAGGACAACATCGCCGCCGACCCGTGTTTCATAAACGCCTCTGCCGGAGATTACAGATTAAAATTCCTCTCACCCTGCGTGGATGCAGGCAATCCGACTTTCACACCCGGCGAAAATGAAACTGATGTTTATAATTCTTACAGACTCCTCGATGGCGACCGTGATGGTACTGCCCGCATCGACATCGGCGCCGCTGAATTATTTTTGCAGGACTTTAACAAAGACCGCATTGTTAATTTTCTGGATTTCTCTCTGCTCGCCAACGTCTGGCAGACAAGCTGGACTGGAAACAACTCAAAAGATATGTACGATATTAACAACGACAATCAGATAGACACAAAAGACCTCGGTCTATTTACCGCATCCTGGCTTGATGGAACTGCCGGTCAGCAATTCGCCGCCGCAGAACCGCAAACCATTCAGCCGCTTCTCTATCTTACTTACGATGCCAATACTCCGCCTGATGCCAACGGAGAAGTTATCGTCTATGTCCATACGGCTGTATCTCTTGTTTCTATGGAAATGCGCGCTTCCGTCGTCGGCGATGCAAACATCATCTCCGCGATGAGTACCGCCGACTGCAATCAGTATGGCTGGGATTCGCAGTATTCAGATGACCCCAATATAGATGATTCAAACGGCATAGTACAAATTACC
>JBAZTW010000030.1:0-27083 GCA_041661665.1 Phycisphaerae bacterium
CAATTTTGTTCTTCCCGATAATATCACCTCGACAAGAGCGGAGTTCACGTTGGAGTTATGTTTGAAACACGATTCAGAAACGCTTGGCACAAACGACTACAAGCTTTTAATTGCCTCTAAGGAATGGGCAAAAGAAAGCCTGCCTATTCAAAAAGGTATTTTCCTGACTACGCAAAATAAAAACATTATCGATTATCTGAAAATGGGCAACATCAAATTGACAAATCAGGGCGACGCAAACAATGGTTCATCACTTATCATCGCCTGCCAAAAAGCTCCGAAATACGGAACGCCAAGAGCCGCCGCTCTGCTGAAAAATGTTTTCGATGGCGGAAAACTTGTTTTACTCGAAACAGGAAACGCGAATGAATTTTTGCCTCCGTGCCCAAAGAATACAGACTCAAATGATAAAAGCATAAAACCTTTTAGTACGAATGTTGAGTTTGCAAACATCGAAAAGCCCGACCATCTCTTGTTTGATGGCCTGCAGAGACAGGATATGAGATGGTGGAATGGAAACGGTTCAAGTCCGGAACTGTGCAAAAGCAGTTATGAAATAGATGGTATCTGCCGTTTTGATGTGCTTTTAGAACATATCCCTATTCACGGATATGAATGGAAACCGT
Organism: Phycisphaerae bacterium; assembly: GCA_041661665.1. Classification (GTDB taxonomy): domain Bacteria; phylum Planctomycetota; class Phycisphaerae; order Sedimentisphaerales; family UBA12454; genus GWC2-45-44. The sequence goes on from JBAZTW010000030.1 coordinate 627, forward strand.
CTACATATCCTATGTTTATTGTGAATTACGGGAAAGGCCAAATACTCGTCTCGGAAGTGAAAGCGTCTTCCTGCAATACCGACCCGTTAGCAGGCAGATTTTTGAGAAATATAATCAAATGGCTCGAAAATTAAACTGGTGTCTGGGCAATATTTCCTGTCAGGACACATAACTTTATATCAGGAAAATGAAAAATTATGAATGACAATGCAAGAACAAGCCAAGTAACGAAATCACATTTTAATCGGACGTAAACCTTGACTGGCGATAAAAAATCTCGCAACAAAGAATATAATGCTGATGAGCAACCTTGCCCAACAAAAATTAACGCTTCTTCAGGCTTTCAACATCGTTCATATTATTTAAATTTCGGTTCACATTTGTTAAATAACTGGAACGTCAACATGTTCTTTCCAGACGGCCCAAATCAATGGAGCGTAGCCGATTGGACCAAGTTCTTAAAAATGATTAAGGCGTTTGGATTTACCTGCTTTGAATACTGGATTGAGCCTACAACTTTCGGCACCGCCGCTTCAGAAAACGATATGCATTTTGATAGTTTTGTATCGATAATGCGACAAGTAACTGAAATCGCTCATAGTCTCGGTTTGCATACTCGATGGACAGCAATTCCCAACTGCATTGGACATGACTGGTATTTTGCGTGTCCGAACAATCGCGAAGATAAAGAGCTTATCCTGAAACTCTGGCGTCGTTGGACTCAAGCTCTTTCGAGTACCGATTTTATTGCTGTTTTTCCGGGTGACCCAGGCGGCTGTAATCGAAATGGCTGTGATTATTCTACATTCATAGAACTCGCACTCAAGCTGACAGAGATTACGGTTAATACAAATCCCAAAGCTACCGTAATTTTGGATACCTGGGGAACGCCTTTCAGCGGTTGGGGAGAGGATATGCATCATGTTCCCAACTGGGATGGCACATGGAAACGTTTGCTTGAAGGCGTTCGGGAAATTAATGTAGATCACTGTCATATATGGAATGGATCTCCCGAAAGAGCACATAGCGCAATGGAATATCTGACAAAAAGATTGCCTGGTTTTCCAGATGATACAATTGTCGGCATCAATCTTGGATTCAGCTCTGAGGCCGATGCCACTGTTGGAGGTGATGCGAGGTCGTATGTCAGAGAGATAGCCAAAACACATCGAATCAGCAGCTGGGACTATTCCGTTGTCGAAGGCGAATTAATCGTATACCCACATTGGCGGTTGCCTCGCATTTTCAGCAGAAGGCGGGAAGAAAAATATGTCGCAGACTATTTTGGCGCCATGAGCTATACAATGTCGCCGAAACTGAGTCATCTTTCAATGTATGCTGCTGCTCAGGCATCTATCAATCCTGACCGTAATCCTGATGAAGTGTCAAAAGAATTCTGCCGTAAAGTTTTTGGAGCAGAGCACGAAGAACTTGGAGAGCTTTTTGAAGCTTTTGAAGTTGTTGTGGGATGGGGCTCTTATCCTCGTCGTAAGTGGTCTCGGCAAGAAGCGCATCGTGTATATCTCAAGATGATTGAACACCTTGAATCCGCAACAATGGACAAATGTGAATTACCATTGTTTCCATCGGCCATGCAATATCGTGATGACCTTCTTTGGTTCGCAAAACTATTTGCCCAACTCTCTGGTGACATTGTTGATCGTTCTCAGATTAAGAAAGATTATTGGGCCAGATGCCTGTCTATCTATGACCATGTTCCTATGTCCGCTGATGCCAGAGCAGAACTGGCCGCCAACAGATTTTCATCTCTTTTTAAAGAATAGAAGACAACCTCGGTTGGCTGGAGAATGCTGTTGGCAAAAGATTTTTAATTATGCAAATCAAGAAAACGATAAGGAAAAAGTAAATGAATTGCAAAAATTACTTATTAGCCGTAGTGACTTTAGCCTTGGCATGTTGTGTTCCGGCATTCGGAGATGTACGATTGCCTGCCTTAATAAGCGATAACATGGTTTTACAACAAAATATGAACGTTCCGATATGGGGTTTTGCCGAACCTGGCGAAAAAGTTTCGATTAAGGCTGATTGGCAGACATTTGCCACTTCGGTAAAAACTGATCGAAATGGCAATTGGAAAATTAGATTACATACCCCTAAATATGGCGGACCTTATGAAATAATAATTAATGGTAAAAACAAAGTGATACTTAAAAACGTTTTAATTGGTGAGGTATGGGTTTGCAGCGGGCAGTCGAATATGTATATGCCCGTGAATTATACAGATAAATATAATCGGGGAGTTCTTAATTACGAAAATGAAATTAAAGCAGCCAATTATCCCAATATTCGATTATTTACAGTTGGAAATACCGTTGCTGCGACTCCACAAGTGAATTGTCCAGGCAATTGGTCCCAATGCGATTCTAATACGGTTGCAAATTTCAGTGCCGTTGCGTACTTTTTTGGACGTTATCTGCATAAGGAGCTAAAAACTCCTATTGGACTAATTCATACCTCGTGGGGCGGTACCCCAGCCGAATCATGGACAAGTATCGATACTCTTGAATCACAATTCCCAGAATTACTTAAGCGTCAACGCAAAGATATGCCGAAACTCAACGATACATATCAAAAGCAGTTAGAGAAATGGGAACTTGACAAACTGAAAGCCGGATCTGACGCGAATATTCCTCCTAAGCCAAATCAACCCTACTGGTTGTCGGACTGTTGGCAGCCGAGTTGGTTATATAATTCTATGATACACCCCATAATGCCCTTTGGTATTAGAGGTGCAATATGGTATCAGGGTGAATCAAACGGAGATCGTGCATATCAGTATCGCACACTTTTCCCAGCAATGATTAAAGATTGGAGAGACAACTGGAAACAAGGCAAATTCCCCTTCTATTTTGTGCAATTAGCTAATTTTCAAGAACCTCAAAACCAGCCAGTTGAGAATCATTGGGCTGAACTTAGAGAAGCCCAACTTATGACAATGAAAAATGTCAATAATACGGGAATGGCAGTAACAGTTGATATAGGAGAAGCAGACTGGATTCATCCAAGAAATAAACAGGATGTAGGAAAACGGCTGGCTTTATGGGCTTTAGCCAAAACGTATGGATGTAAAGAGAATGTCTTTTCTGGGCCTATTTATAAGTCAATGCGAATTGACGATGGTAAAATACGATTGTTTTTTGACTATGTTGACGGCGGACTTGTAGCCAAAGACGGCCCGCTTAAACGATTCGCAATTGCCGGCATTGACCGCAAATTCGTCTGGGCAAACGCAGACATTGAAGGTGATTCTGTGGTGGTTTATTCTGAACATATTCTCAACCCAGTGGCTGTCAGATATGCATGGGAAATAAATCCCTATGGTTGTAATCTTTACAATAAAGCCGGCTTGCCCACATCGCCCTTCCGCACCGATGACTGGCCAGGCATAACCTACGATAAAAATTAATGGGTGTCCGCTATCTGTTCTGCACCTCACTTCGTGGCAAAATCTTTTGCCTTTTTCCGTATAACTGTTTTAAAATAAACGACTTATCGGACTAATAAGCTCTACGCTACCAAATCTATATTAATTAAATGCAATACTTTTTGGAGTCGGTGGTATTAGATTGCTTTGGGGGATATTATTGATATAATCTCTATTTCGTATGAATTCTTCACGATCAGGGTAAATATTGAGGTTGAAATAGTGAAATTTCAGGTATTCAAAGATGGTAAGGTCGCCAAAGATTTTGTGCCAACGGGCGTAACACTGTTCGGCTCAGATAAAATACCTTTCCGCAGCACCAAATATATAACATTCAACGCCGGCATAATAGACTGCAAAACAAGAGGGTCGGAGCCAGCGGGGCTTTGTCTGCTGTGGCCAGTTGAAAATTTCGGCAATGTGATGCTCTATACAACCCGCCTGCCTGACAGGGAGCAACCTTATATTCTAAACGTCGAGCTTGCTCGCGCCAAACTTATGGAGATAACCATTAAGCGTGAAGACTGGTCTATCTTCGAACAGAAAAACGAACTGGGCAACCAGATAGCTGACATTCAAAAGCTGTTTATTCAGACACTTGAAAATATCAGTGAACCTGAGAAGGCATCCGCATCCGCGGATAAGTGTCTTGCCAAGGCGATGAAATTTTCGGAACTTTTGGCGACGAAATACGCAGACCTGCTGTTTGACACAAGGCTGAAGGGACGGGGTTTTGCACGTTCCAGTCTCGGGTGCAAAATCGAGCCTGATAAACTTAATAATGAAAATTATCTCAAAGGAGCGTTTGAACTTTTCGCGCATATAAGTATTCCAATAAACTGGGCAAAAATCGAAATCGTCAAGGGGCAATACGATTTTACAGAACTTGATGCAACAATCGAGACTCTGGGCAAAAAGAGGATTCTGCTCTGCGCAGGGCCGTTGCTGTGCTTCGATGAGAAGTGTTTGCCTGGGTGGTTGGTGAACGGTAAAACAGATTTTGAAACTATTCGTGAAGCAAGTTATGAATTTGTTTCGAGAGTTGTAACCCGATACACAAAGTATGTTCATATCTGGCAGGTGATAAGCGGGCTTAACGCGTACAATTGCTTTAAATTTAGTTTTGAACGTGTTCTGGAAATTACGCGAACGGCGTGCCTGGCGGCCAGAGAGGCAGATAACCGCAGTCTGAAAATGATTGAAATTGTTTATCCGTGGGGCGAATATTATGCGTACAACTCCGATACGATACCGCCTTTGGTTTATATAGATATGGTAACGCAGGCTGGAATCAATTATGACGCTCTTGGGCTCCAAATGGTATTCGGCAAAGATGTTCCCGGAATGCACATACGCGATATGATGCAGATTTCTGCAATGTTAGATAAATTTTCGCCTCTGCCAAAGCCGCTGCATATAACGGCTTTCGGCGTGCCAGATACGAATAAGGCGGAAAATCAGCAGGCTGAAACAGCGGGATTGTGGTATAAGCCCTGGGACCAGACTCTTCAGGCGAAATGGATTGAAGACTTTTCCAAAATCGCATTGAGCAAGTCTTATGTCAATACGATTACTTACGCGGCTTTGGCTGATAACGGCAGTAACGCAGTCGTCGGAAGCGGATTGCTTACGGAAAATTTTCAGCCTAAAAAGGCTTTTATGTCGCTGGCAAAATTGCAGCGTAAACTTTTACAGAAAAATGGATGATTCTGAGAAAATAAACCAGCAGTTGTCATCGTCGCTAAAATGGGCGTTTTATGCGGGCATTTTTCTTGTCGGCTGTTTTGCAATACCGGTTTTTTACAGCGGAAAACAGGCTGAACTTTATATCTATGCGAAAATCAATCCAAATACCGCCTCTGTGAGCGAACTTGCCCAGATGCCATCGATAGGCCCAAAAAGGGCTCAGGCGATAATAGACTACCGTAACGGGCAATTGGCTCTCGGTATAGAAAAAGCGTTTAAAACTACTGATGATTTGAAAAAAATCAAAGGCATTGGCGAAAAAACAGTCGAAAAACTGAAACAATTTTTTGAATTTAATGATTTTGAAGAAAAATAATGGCTGACTGGGAAATAAAAAGACCGCTTGGAGTTTGCGGGGGGACGGAAAAAGCAATCGCACCCGGCGAAGAATATATCGCTACATTAGTTGAAACCGAACAGGGTTTGCAGCGGCGTGATTACTGTTTGGAGTACTGGGGCAGCAATAAGCCAGCGGTGTATTGCTACTGGAAAAGTACGATGCCTGTCGGTGAACAGAAAAAGAAACTGTTCATCGATGATGATATGCTTATGGCATTTTTTGAACGGCTCGCAGATGAGACAGATGAAGAGAAATTGAATTTTCGCTTTGTGCTTATGCTGATTCTGATGCGAAAGAGGATTCTAAAATATGATTCTTCGGCCGCTGTTGAAGGCAAAGAAGTATGGACTCTGCGAATCACAGGTCGAGGCGGCGAAATGGCAAAAGTCGTAAATCCGCATCTTGCCGAGGATAAAATCGAACAACTATCCGGCCAACTCGGCCAGATTCTGCAGGTGGAACTTGGAAAATAAAAATCAAAAATCAAAAATCAAATATCAAATATATGGAGCCCACCTTCGGTGGACGACTTTTCTATTTCTTGTTTTCTTTTCCGGTTGCATATCGCAGCAGAAGGCTGACAAGCAGATTTGTCCGCCAATTACGTCAGTGGAACAGGCCTCGACGGGTATGAGTAACTATTATGCCGGCATCAGGCCTATTAAGGCTGTCGGCAGTTGTGTACTGAAGTATAGAGGTCAGGGCAATAAGCCCGCAGTGATGTCTTTTCCGGTGAGGCTGTGGTTTGAGAACAGCGAGAAGTTTTGCGTTTACGGCGATGTGCTTTTTGACCCGAAAGGCGTTGGATTCGCGGTGAACGGCGAAGATTTCTGGGCATACGCAAGACCGATGGGGTTTTATGTCGAGGGCAACAAGGATAAACCTGTCGATGAAAAAATCGGCGGAGCGTTTTTCTATCCGACTGTAATTTTTAATTTTCTAAATCCGCTTGATGCCGCCAGCGTTAATGTCCTGCTGATTAGTTCGAGCAATGTGATAAGATGCACTGACAGCGAAAACGGCAAAGTTAAAAAGATTTATTTAGGCCAATGCGATAAATTTGTGAGGAAAGTTGAGTATCTCGACCGCATAGGTAGAGCGTCGGTTGCCGCGGAATTGGACGATTATAAAAAAGTCGCCGATGGGGATTTTTATTTCCCGCACAGACTGACTTATAAACACTGCAAAGGCCGGAAGGTCATCGATTCGATGGCTATTAAACTTGATTCGGTTAAGCTGTGGCAGCCGAACGATAAACAAATCGAGGCGTTATTCAGCAAGCCGGATACTAACAGCTTTAACAAGAATGATGAACAGAATAAGGTGAAATGATGGCAAAGAAAAGTCTTGAAAATAAACTGCGTGAAGGTCTTTTGTTTCTCGACGGCGCGATGGGAACACAGTTGATGGCTCGCAATGTTGTCGCTGAAAAAGGCAACGACTGGCTGAATGTCGAACAGCCCCAGGTTATACTCGATATTCATAATGCTTATTTTAAGGCAGGTTGCGACGCGGTTCTGGCAAATACACTCGGCGCAAATGAAATTTCTCTTGCTCGGCACGGACTGGGTGATGAAGTTGAAAAATTAAATAAGGCAGGCGTGAAAATCGCCCGACAGGCTGCGGATGCTGCCAGTGGCGACAAGTATGTCCTTGGCGATATAAGTTCGTGCGGCGAATTTTTGCAGCCGCTGGGAACGCTTGAGCCTGCACGGTTAAAAGAGGTTTTCGCAAAACAGGCGAAGGCACTCTGTGATGCAGGCGTTGACGGATTCGCGATTGAGACATTTATGGCTGTCGATGAGGCGAAAGTTGCCGCTGAGGCGGTGTTGTCTGTTTGCAATTTGCCGGTTTTTGTGTCGCTGGCGTTTGACCCTGCGGGAAATGATTTCAGAACGATGATGGGAGCCAGTGCCGAGACTATCGCGGCGGAATTCTCATCGCTGGGCATAAGAGGGCTTGGTTTTAACTGCGGCAATTTGAATATGGAACAGTATCTTGCTTTGGCGGAGAAATTTGTAAAACTACTGAAAGGCACGAACATCGCCCTGCTGGCTGAGCCAAATGCGGGCAAGCCTGAATTGATTGATGGCAAGGCGGTGTATAAGCTTTCCGCTGATGATTTCGCGAACTGGCTTGAGAAAATTTACAGTGCCGGCGCGACGATTTTAGGCGGCTGCTGCGGAACAAGCCCTGCTCACATCGCGGCTATGACAAAAAAAATAAGAAGTTAATTTTTATAAGAGAATAAAAAAATGAAAACGATAAAGATTGGTTTGATGTGTTTTTTTGCTTTCGCATTGATAGTTTGCGGATGTGCCGTTACGCCGAAAAAGTCAAAGGAAAAGGTGATTTTATCCATTGATTCGAACGAGGCCGTTACTGTTATGAAAGAAAAGGATTCGAGTCTTCAGAAATTCTTTGATAAATCCTATGGATATGCAGTGCTGCCGAAGGTTTTTAAAGGTGCTTTTATAGCGGGCGGAGCTTACGGCAAAGGCGAAGTCTATGAGCAAAACAAAATGGTCGGCTACTGCGATATGAAACAGGCTACGCTTGGCTTTTCGTTCGGAGGGGAATTTTTCCGCGAGATAGTATTTTTCCGCGACAAGGAAGATTTAGATAAGTTCAAATCAGGCGAATTCACCTTCTCGGCACAGGTAACAGGCGTTGCTCTTACTGCAGGCGCAGCAGCGAAAGCTGATTACAAGGCCGGTATGGCTGTGTTTATCGCAACTGATTCCGGGCTGATGGTTGACGCTTCTCTTGGGGGGCAAAAGTTTAACTACGAATCGAAACCTATCTTAAAGAAGGTTCAGTAGGATATTTAAAGCAGTTTTAAAATTTCATCGACCGATTTTACCGTAGCGCCCTGATTTTCGACGATGACGCTTCGGCCATTGGCGGCAATTTGTTTTGCGTATTGCGGGTCAGTAAGGCATTTTTTTACCATGGTAAAAAGCTCGTTGCCGGTGCTTACTTCAATCGCTCCATTTTTGGCAAGCAGAGCATCGACGGTTTGTTTGAAATTGAATGTATATTTGCCGAAGATTGTTGTTTTGCCCATTGCGGAAGATTCCATCATATCCGAGCCGCCCATTGGAACAAGGCTCCTGCCGACAAAGACAACTGTCGAGAGCGAATAGAATTTTCTCAAATCGCCCATTGTATCGCCGAGAATGACGGAATCTTTTGAATCGGCGTTTTTCAATTCGCCCGATTTTATTTTGCTGTATCGAGTAATCGAAAAGCCTGTCTGCTCTATCAATGATGCGACTTCGTCAAAGCGTTCTGGTTTGCGAGGTACGACGGCAAGCCGAACATCGGCACTGCCCTGCTCGGCTTTTAATTTTTTAAATATATCAAGAATAATGGCCTCTTCATCAATACCTGTTCCGCCGGCAACGAATAACCGCTGACCTTTGAGGTTAAGCTGCTCGGCGAGTGTGTCCGCACCGTGGATGTTTTCTGCTGTGTCGGCGGTATCATATTTGAGGCTGCCTGTAATAATCGCTGATTTTTTTTTACCGCCCAGAGCAACAAAACGCTCTGCATATTCTGCGCTCTGTGCGAGGAACAACGCAACTTTGCTAAAAACAGGTTTTACGAGCGATTTTATGAGTTTGTATTTCGGGAATGAGCGATCACTTATTCTGCCGTTGATGACAACAACTGGGATGTTATGCTTGTTTGCGTAGAAAGTGAAATTCGGCCAGACTTCAAGTTCCATCAGCAGACATATATCGGGCTTTAAATTTTTAAACGCCCGGCGAATAACGCAGGTAAAATCAAACGGATAGAAAAAAACGCTTAATTCGCCGCCATATAATTTTTCTGCGCGTTCAAAGCCTGTGTCTGTTGTCGCGCTCAGCACGACCTCGTAATTAGGTAGACGTTTTTTCAGTTCGGCGATGATGGTTTTGGTTGCGTTGACTTCGCCAACGCTGACAGCGTGAACCCAGATGCACTTTTTGTCCGGCTGTTTTCGGGTGATTCTGCCGAATCTCTGCGCCCAGCCTTTGCGATACCGCTGCTGTTTTATTGCGCGATATATGATTTTCGGGCTGTATGCGATAAGAGCGAAAAAATATACAATATCAATAATATATTTCATTTATATTCAGTTCAATTATAGGAAAGAAGATTGTAATGTTAAGCGTGGATAACAGGCCTGTCAAGGGCAAAAAATACTTAGCAGAAGCAAATCAGTCCTTTATCTGTGTTTCCATCATAGAAACAGCATTAATACTTTCCTGGATGGTTTCCTTTTTAAGGTAAATCGGCTCGATAAGCCGCCGAATTTCCGGGAGCTGCCTTAAAAACATAAGCATAGTAGCGATACTCAAAATGCCGCTTATCAGGAGCGTTTTCGGAGCGCCAATATGTTCCGCAACGAAGCCCGCCAGAAGATTGCCGAACGGCACTATGCCAATAAACGACATCGTGTGCAGGCTCAGAACTCTGCCGCGTTTGTCATCGTCAACGATTGTTTGCAGGATTATGTTGATTGAAGCCATTTGCACCATAACGCCGAAACCCGGCAGAACTATCAAACAGAAAGAGAGCCAGAGATTTTTTGAAAAAGAAAAGCCGATTATTCCAGCAGCAAAAATAATCGATGCGATGATTATTACATTTTCCAGGCCTCGCACGGATTTTCGCTTTGCCAGAATAACAGCGCCGATAAACGCGCCTGTGCCGATGGCAGCCATAAGAAAGCCGAGTGTTCTTGAATCGCCGTGGAGGATAACCTTTGCAAAAACCGGCATAAGCACCAAATACGGCGTTGCGAAAAAGCTTGTAATTGCGGTGTAAATCAGGATGGTGCGTATGGGTGTAAAATTAAAAGAATATTTCAGGCCTGCTTTTATTCCACCGAGGATTGAGCCGCTCTGTCGAATCGCGGGCGGACAGACGATTTTCATTGCGTATAGGGCGAAAATAACAGCGAGAAAACTTATGCCATTTATGAAAAAGCACGCAGCTTCGCCGGTGTAAGCAATGACAAACCCAGCTATTGAAGGCCCGACGAATCTTGCCATATTGAACAGCATAGAGTTGAGGGCGATGGCATTGGGAAGGTCATTTTTATCATCAACCATTTCAAAAACAAACGCCTGACGAGTAGGCATATCGAATGTATTAATCAGTCCCCTCATCAGACTTAGGATAATCAGCAGCGGAATCGTTGCCAAATGAAAAAACACAATAGCGGCCAGAATGAAAGCCTGGAGCATAGCAAATATCTGAGTGAGTATTACGATATTTTTTCTCGGCCAGCGGTCTGCCAGAACGCCGGCAATCGGAGCGCCGAAGAGTATCGGAGCGCTGTCACAGAACGAAATAACACCAAGATAAAATGCCGAACCGGTAAGTCTGTACACTAACCAGCTTGTGGCAACCATTTGCATCCAGGTTCCGATGAGTGAAACGCCCTGACCTGCAAAGAAAAGCCGATAGTTTTTATGTTTTAATGCCCGCAGAAAGCTGCCGAAGCCTGTTTTCTGCGATTGGCCGATATTTTGCGTCATTTTTCTGTTACCGCTGAATCAAGAGGGTATTTTAATAGCGAATCGGCTATTTTGCAATAGGATAAAACGGTAGTCGATAGTCAATAATCAGTGGAAAATATAAAAAAATCGTGAAAATCGTATAATCTGCTGTTAGAATAATCCGCTGTGAATATATGCAAAAAAAATAAATTACGAGTATGCGGATTGATGAGCGGCACATCGGCTGATGGAATTGACGCGGCGATTGTGGATATTCAGAAAAATAAAATTCAAACCGTAGCTTTCGATATGTTCGCATATCCGCCGGCGATTCGTAAAAAGGTTCTCGAAATCGGCGAACAGAAAACCTGTACCGCAGGCGACATAAGCACTATGAATTTTCTGCTGGGAAAACTTTTCGCAGATGCTGTAATTAAACTCTGCAAAAAAAATAAAATTTCGTTAAGAACAATCGACCTAATCGGCTCACACGGGCAGACAATTTATCACAATCCAGGAGGGAAAGTTCCATCAACGCTGCAGATCGGCGAGCCCTCAATAATCGCTCATCAGACAGGAATTACGACAGTCGCTGATTTTCGACCAAAAGATATTGCGGCAGGCGGACAGGGTGCGCCGTTAGTGCCATTCGCCGATTATATTCTTTTCTCACACAAGATAAAAAATAGGATTTTGCAGAATATCGGCGGAATAGCGAATTTGACTTTTTTGCCTGCGGACGGCAAAATCTGCAATATTATTGCATTCGATACTGGCCCGGGGAATATGATTATTGACCTGTTAGTTTGCAGGGCAACGGGCGGAAAACTAACTTTTGACAAAGGCGGTAAAATCGCCGCAAGCGGCAATGTGAATCAGAAAATTCTCGGCCAGATGCTCAAACATCCCTACTTACGCAGACAGCCGCCAAAGACCACAGGCAGAGAAATGTTCGGAAAAATTTTCTGCGATAAATTCCGCAGTAAATCCATAACAACCGAAGACCTGATTGCAACCGCAACGGCGTTCACAGCGATTAGTATCGCAGATGCGTACAGGAAATTTCTGCCAAGTAAGCCTGATGAAATAATTTTGTGCGGAGGCGGAGCGAAAAACAAAACGCTTGTCAAAATGCTGGGACAATATACGCAAAGCAAAATTTTAACTACGGACGACTTCGGCATAAACAGCGATGCCAAAGAGGCAATTTCGTTTGCGATTCTTGCCTGGGCAACTATAAAAGGAATAAAAAATAATGCGCCCAGCGCAACCGGCGCAAAAACCGCTGAAATTTTAGGAAAAATTATACTCACATGACAACAAAATTACCGACAACTGAAAAACGCAATAAGAAAAGTGAAAATATTGACAAGCTCTCTACGACTGGGATTGTAAAACTGCTCAACAGCGAAGACAGATTGGTCGCACCGGCTGTCGGGAAGGAATATAAAAATATCGCCAAAGCTGTTGATGTAATTGTCGAGCGGTTTAAACGCGGCGGCAGGCTTTTTTATGTTGGAGCGGGTACAAGCGGCAGGCTGGGAGTTTTAGACGCTTCAGAATGTCCGCCGACATTCGGCGTAAGCCCCCTGCTGGTTCAGGGAATCATCGCGGGCGGAGAGCGGGCATTGACCACTGCTGTCGAAGGAGCCGAAGACAGAATTGATGAAGGTATAGCGGCGATAAAAAAACGTAAAATCACAAAAAATGATGTCGTCGTCGGAATAGCTGCGTGCGGACTTACACCTTTTGTTCGGGCGGCATTGAAGCAGGCACAAAAAACAGGGACAGCCGCTATTTTTATTACCTGCTCACCAGAGAACATCAAAGGCATACCCGCCCAAATAATTATCAATCCGGTTGTAGGGGCTGAGGTTATTACAGGCTCGACACGAATGAAGGCTGGCACGGCGACCAAACTTGTCTTGAATACGCTCACAACGGCAGCAATGATAAAAATGGGTAAGGTCTTCGGCAATCTTATGGTTGACCTCAAGGCGACAAATAATAAATTAAAAAAACGTTCGGTAAGAATTATCTGCCAGACGACGGGACTATCTGAAATCAAAGCCGCTGCCCTGCTGAAAAGAGCAGACGGCAAGGTTAAGGTCGGTATTGTAATGCACCACCGGAAAGTCAACCTGAAACGTGCGATGGAAATTCTGGAAGAAAACTGTCAATCTCTGAGAAAATCAATAAAATGAATGAAACTGCCGCTGTACAAAATTTAGCCGGGCATCTCGGTTCTTTGGATTTAATAATTGCCGGCGTGGCGGTTTTGCTGCTGTTTGTTATATCATATATATTTGGGCGAAAAGAAAATGACACAAGGGATTTTTTTCTCGGAGGCAGAAAAATGCCTTCAATCATCGCCTGCCTGTCATTCGTCGCCACCGAAGTAAGCGCACTTACCATTATCGGCGTGCCTGCGACGGCTTACAGCGAAAACTGGCAATACCTGCAATTTTTCATAGGCTCGGCGGCAGCGAGAATTTTTGTGGCGTTTCTTTTCATTCCGGCGTTTTACAAATACGACTGCACGAGTATTTATGAATTTCTCAAACACAGGTTCGGCGGCCAGACGCAATACGCCGGAGCGTTTTTCTTCTTTATCACAAGGCTCATCGCATCTGGCGTGAGATTATACGCAGCGTGTATGGGTATTGGAATTATTCTTGGATGGCAACTGCCGGTAACGCTTTTAGTTTTCACGGCTGTGAGCATTATTTTTATCGCGTTCGGCGGAATCAAGGCGGTTGTCTGGGCCGGAGCTTATCAGACAATAGTGTTTTTTACCGCTGGTATCGCCCTGCTGGTTTATCTTTATCTGCATATTACAGGTGGGCTGGAGACGATTTGGCAAATCGCAAATGATGCCGGTCGGCTGAGCATTTTTAATTTTAAATTTAATCTTAATGAGCCTGCGACATTTTGGGCGGGAACGGCAAATGCATTTTTTATAGGTCTTGCAGTATTCGGCACTGACCAGGAACTTATGCAGCGGGTGCTTACGGTTGAGACAAGAAGAAAAAGCCAAAATACTGTGCTTATGACAATAGCCGCTGCTCTGCCGGTTTTATGCATTTATCTGGCAATCGGCACACTGCTTTATGTTTTTTACCAACAGCATACTGATGTTGCCGCTCCTGCAAAAGCCAAGGAAATTATTGCGTATTTCACTGCGAATTCTCTGCCAATCGGATTGAAGGGGCTGATTCTGTCAGCGATTATTCTGGCCAGTATCGATTCGCCGCTGAGTTCGCTCAGCACTTCGTTTGTGACGGATATTTACAGGCCGCTGATTATAAAAAACGCCACGGAAAAACATTATCTGTTGGTTTCAAGGTCAGCGATAGTTATCTTTGGAGTTATTTTAGCTTTAATCGCGATAGCCTGTGAGCCGGTGAAAAATATCCTGTGGTTCGCATTTGAGATTATTTCCGTTACAGGAGGAGCGACACTGGGCGTTTTCCTGCTTGGGCTGCTCACTAAGGCAAAAATCAATCGCGGCAATGTGCTGGCGATGATTATCAGCGTTTTGACGATGACAACGCTGCTGATTCTGTCGCATTTGGGAATAATCGCTCTGGCGTGGAGCTGGCTGATTGTTTTCGGAACGGTGGAAACATTCCTGCTGGGCTGGCTGATTTCCGCAATCAAACCCGACAGGCCTTTACAATGACAGATTGGCTGATATACTAATGGCCAATCAGGAAAGCGATATATGGCAGAAAACAACGAACATAAATTCAGAGAAATGTCTCTGGGCGACCACCTCGAAGAACTGCGAATCCGGATAATATTCGCTATCATCGGCATCGTGGTTTCTCTGGCTGTATGTATGTTCTTCTCAAAGTTCTTTCTTGCCCTGCTGGCCAAACCGTTTTTCGTCGCTGTCGGCAAAACAGGAGCAGCACATCTCCAGGCAATAACACTGTCAGAAAAGTTTATGGTCTATTTAAAGACCACAATTTTGTTCAGTATCATATTTTCCAGCCCGTGGATATTTTATCAGCTTTGGCAATTTGTTTCGGCGGGCCTGTACCAAAATGAAAAAAAATATGTTTATGTTATTGTTCCGGCCTGTGCCATGCTGTTTATCTCCGGAGCGGCGTTTTACCTGCTTGGTGTCGCACCGACAATGATAAAGTTCTTTGTCTTTTTCGACACGGGTATAGATTCTTTAACAACACAGATAACGCTGGAAAATTATGTTAATTTTATGATAATAATGACGATGGTTTTTGGCTTGTGTTTTCAATTGCCGATAGCAATTATTGCTTTGAATAGGATAGGAATTGTTTCGCTGGAGCAACTCAAAAAGGCAAGAAAATACGCCATATTAATCATTGTCATAGTCGCCGGAGTTATCACTCCTTCGCCTGATATGATAAGTCAGGTTGCTCTTGCCGTGCCGATGTATATTTTATATGAACTTGGGATATTGTTTTGCCGCAAACCGCTGCCGCAACTGCAGGACTAAACCTAATCCTTTTTTTTATCTTTATCATCCGGCTCAATAGTCTTGTCAACCTGGTCTTTGGTTTCCTGCATTCCCTTTTTGAACTCGTTTAAGCTTTTGCCCATTGACCTTGCGATTTCGGGCAATCGGCGGCCAAAAATGAGAAGCGCGATAACCAAAATAACAATTATTTCCGGTGTACCCAAACCGAACAAGCCAAGAAGAACATTATGTGCTGATTCAATCATTTTACACTCCATTAAAATACCGTTGTTTGTCCATTATATATGATATGCAAATAACAGGCTACTAAAAAATTATGCTATATCGGCCAGCCCTACGCTGTCGCTGAAACGCCTTAAAAGCTCGGTTCGGATGTTTTTGTGGCCCGCCAGCTTCAAAAACGGGTCGGCCTCGACTAATTCAAAGGCATCTCTGCGAGCAAGAGTAAGCAGTTCAAAATCCTCGATAATATTGGCAATTTTGAAATCCGGCATTCCGTGCTGGCGTGCGCTGAGCAATTCGCCGGGGCCGCGAAGTTTTAAATCATTCTCGGCGATTTCAAAACCATCGTTGCTGCGTGTCATAATTTCCAGCCGATTCCGGGCAATTTCGTTTTCTGTCTGGGCAACGAGCAGACAATATGACCGAGATGAACTTCTGGCGATTCTGCCGCGAAGCTGGTGGAGCTGAGCAAGGCCGAATCTGTCGGCATTTTCGATAACCATAATTGTAGCATTCGGAACATCTATACCAACTTCAATCAAAACAGTCGAGACAAGGCAGTTAATTCTGCCGGCTCGGAATTCTGCCATAATTTTTTGTTTCTCATCGCTGGTCATTTGACCGTGAAGCAGACCAATTTTGAATTCCGGGAAAATTCTTTTGCTCAAATTTTCATATTCGCTGATGGCGGCTTTTACGTCGCCGTTTTCGCTGTCAACGATTCGTGGATAGACAAAGAATGCCTGTTTTTTGGCCTTGAGTCTTTCTCTGATAAATTCATAAGCCTTTGGCAAATCCTTATGCGTAATGTATCTTGTGATTACCTGTCCCCTGCCTGGCGGAGGCGTTTTTATAATTGAAACATCAAGGTCGCCAAACGCTGTCATCGCTAGCGTTCTTGGTATCGGCGTAGCGGTCATCACGAGGCAATGCGGCGTTGTGCCTTTTCGCAGAGATGCCCGCTGAAGAACGCCGAATTTGTGCTGCTCATCAATCACGACAACAGCCAGATTTTTGAACTGAATATCTTCCTGAAGGAGCGCAACTGTGCCGACAACGATATTTGTATCGCCAGATTTTATATCTTCAATAATATCTTTTCGTTCCTGACCGGTAATTCCGCCTTTAATAAGAACGCGTTTTACACTGCTGTTTCGCAGGTATCGTTCGATATTTATAAAATGCTGTTCGGCAAGAATTTCTGTCGGTGCCATAATCGCGGCCTGCTGCTTATTGGCAATGGCCAGCAAAGCGGCATATAAAGCAACGACCGTTTTACCGCTGCCGACATCGCCCTGCAAAAGCCTGTTCATCGGAATATCTTTTGCCAAATCAACGACGATTTCTTCGATTACCTTATCCTGGTCAGCGGTGAGCAGGAATGGAAAGCGTTTTCTGATTCTGCTGTCAATCAGGTCGGTACATTTAAGCGGGACGGCTTTTTCAAAATGCCGGACTTTATACCGCCGAAGAGCCAGAGCAGTCTGCATTATGAAAAGTTCATCGTATTTGAGTCGTCGTTTTGCCTTTGCTACTTGCTCCTCGTCTTCGGGCTTGTGAATCCACTGGTAAGCTGTTTTACGTTCGATAAGATTTGATTTTTTCAAAAACTCTTTGGCGAAAAACTCCTCTGCTGATTGCAGGAGATTATCGAGCGAATAGTGAATGATTTTTTTAATCTGGCCGCTGGATAAATCCGCTGTCGCAGGATAAACCGGCCCACTTAAGTCGTCTGCGGAAATTTCCTTATCATCTTCAACGATTATGAATTTGGGATTGGCTAATTGAAGCTGATGTTTATAAACAGCGGTTTTGCCCCAGACAATAATTTTTTGGCCAACGTTAATTTTGCCCTGCAAATAGCGAGCGTTGAACCATATTGCCCTGCAACTGCCGGTATCATCGGTTATATAGGCCTCGAAATACGGCGGTCTGCGGAAGACCTGAAAATCCGTGCTTTCGACAATTCCAGCCAGTGTTACGGTATGATTAGGCAAAAGCCGAGCGACTTTTACCGGCTCAGGGGCAAAATACCACTGCCGCGGGTAGTATTCGAGCAGGTCGGAGGCGATTTTGATGCCGAGCTTTTCGAGAATTGCCGCTCTGGCCGGGCCTACGCCCTTTAAAAACTGCACAGGAGTATCAGGTTTTACATCGTTTGGCTGCAAGTTTATCCTTTTGTTTTTTTGACCATCAAATATAATAATATCGTCTTAAAATGTCTGTTTTGCAAAACAATTTTTAAGGAGTAAAAAATGAAAACGACCTTACAGAAAATTGCGTTCTATACTTTGGCAATTCTGCTTGGCGGATGTGTGCCATCGCTGCACCCATTGTTCACCGATGAGGAAATCATCTTTGATGCCAATTTAGTCGGCGTTTGGTCTGAGCCAAATTCCAAAAACTTTTGGGAATTCAAACAAGCAGCCAATAAAAAATACAATGTTATTTATACTGATGACAAAGGTATCGGAAAATTTGACGGATGTTTAGGTAAAATCGAAAAAGAGACGTACCTTGATCTCTATCCTCAGGATATAAATCTGCCTGGTAGCGACTTCTACAAATTTCATCTACTTGGCATTCATACGTTTGCAAAAGTAGGATTATCAAAGAACAGTTTGAAACTTAGTGTTATGAATCCGGATAACGTTGAGAAACTGCTCAAAAGCGACCCGAATATTCTAAAACACGAAGAAACTGACCGGATTGTATTGACCGCCTCAACAAAAGAACTTCAGGCTTTTATCAAAAAATACGGCAGCGATAAAGACCTCTTTAAAGAAGAAAATGGCAATCAATTGCAGCGAGTTAAACAACAGGATGTAAACAGCGTAAAATGAATAAAAGCACAGAAAGATTAGTCAGCACTGATAAGCAATATCTCTGGCATCCTTTTACGCAGATGAAGGTCTGGCTCGAAGATGAGCCGATTGTAATTGAAAGCGGCGATGGGTTTTATTTGGTCGATACCGAAGGCAGACGATATATTGATGGCGTGAGCAGCCTCTGGTGCAATATCCATGGCCACAGAGTTAAAAAAATTGACGACGCGATAAGAGGCCAGCTTGATAAAATCGCGCACAGTACCCTTCTCGGCCTTGCGCAGACAGAATCAATCGAACTTGCCGAGAAGCTGATAAAAATCGCCCCGCAGAATCTGCAAAAAGTTTTCTATTCCGACAGCGGTGCAACCAGTGTTGAAATCGCATTGAAAATCGCATATCAGTATTGGCGTAATCAGGGCATAAAACGCACCAAATTCATCGCTATGGGACAATCCTACCACGGCGACACAATCGGCTCGGTAAGCGTGGGCGGAATGGAACTTTTCCACTCGATTTTCAGGCCAATGCTGTTTGAGACATTTTTTGTACCTTCGCCATTTCCGTATCGTTTTAACGGCTCGGCGAAAGAATGCAAAAAAAACAGCCTCGACAAAATCGAGGATTTACTTAAAAAACATTCAGACAATATCGCCGCGGTAATAGTCGAGCCTTTAGTTCAGGGCGCTGCGGGAATAATTGTCCACCCTGCCGGTTTTTTGAAGGCGGTTTCTGAGCTGACAAAAAAATATAACGTGCTTTTGATTGCTGATGAGGTCGCCACAGGTTTTGGCAAGACTGGCAGGATATTCGCCTGCGAAATTGAGAACGTCGAGCCTGATATTATGTGCATGGCAAAAGGAATCACAAGCGGTTATCTGCCTTTGGCGGCAACGCTGACAACGCAGAAAATTTTCGACGCGTTTCTGGCAGAGCCTAAAGATTTTAAAACATTCTTCCACGGCCACACCTACACAGGCAACGCATTGGCTTGTGCCGCGGCGATTGCGAATCTGGAATTATTCGAGGAAAATAAAATTATCGAATCGCTGCCCGCGAAGATTGATTTAATCAGCGAATATCTGAATAAAATAGCAAAACTGCCTTACATCGGCGATGTTCGTCAATGCGGAATGATGGCAGGAATTGAGATTGTGCAGGACAAAAAGAGTAAACAATCATTCCCATACGAAAAAATGATTGGTGCAAAACTTTGTGCCGCGATGAGGCCTAAAGGGGCGATGATGCGGCCATTGAGCGATGTAATTGTCCTTATGCCGCCTATTGGAATTGACCTGCAAACTCTGCAAAAATTATTAGATATCGTTTACGACACAATTGAAAATGATTTACCAAAGATTGTAAAATAAAATGGAAATTAACTTCGCAAAACACAAAGGGTTATTTATAACCGCAACCGATACCGGCGTTGGAAAAACTGTAATCTCTGGTGCGATTGCGAAAATTCTGCGTCAGGCAGGCAAAAATGTCGGAGTATTCAAACCTATCGCGACCGGCTGCAGGGATACAATAGATGGCTTAGTAAGTGAAGATACAGAATTTTTATCCTACTGTGCAGACAACAAATTCACTCTGAACGACATAACGCCGATTACATATTCCACTCCTGCTGCCCCGCTTGCCTGCGAAATAGCTGAACACAGGAAGGTTGATATTGAGAAAATAGTTACCGCTTATAATTACATCTGCTCCAAAACCGACTGCGTAATCGTCGAGGGCATCGGCGGAATTCGCGTGCCGATAACGGACGGCCTTGACGTTCTGGGAATGGCAAAGGCATTCGGTTTGCCTGTAGTTATTGTCGCCAGGCCAAATCTTGGGACAATAAACCATACGCTGCTGACGATTGACGCGGTAAGGAGCGCGAATTTGCCGCTTGCCGGGGTAATAATAAACGGGTATGATGAATCTAGGGCGGATTTTGCATGGCAAAGCGCTCCAGCAATAATCGCCGATATCGGCAAAACACAAATACTCGCGGTTGTGCCTTTTGACGACAGAACAAATACTGAAAAAGGCATAATAGGCGACTCAATAATAGCCGGCTTAAGCGATGTTGATTGGGTAAAGATAATTTATGAAAGATAATGTGATAAAAATAAAACGACCTGAATTGCGTCGGTATCTTGTGCCAATAAATACCGCCTCTACGCAGCAGTTGTTCACCGATTGCTTGGTAATCGGCACAGGCGTAGCAGGCCTTCGAGCGGCAATAGAGGCTGCAAACGGTGGATGCGAAGTGGTAATCGTCTGCAAAAAAAATC
The DNA here is from genome assembly GCA_041661665.1 of Phycisphaerae bacterium. Classification (GTDB taxonomy): domain Bacteria; phylum Planctomycetota; class Phycisphaerae; order Sedimentisphaerales; family UBA12454; genus GWC2-45-44. The sequence goes on from JBAZTW010000030.1 coordinate 21,447, forward strand.
TGCACGACAGCAATACCTGGAACGCACAGGGCGGCATCGCATCGGTACTCGGAAGAAATGACAGCTTTGCCTCTCATATCGAAGACACATTAAAAACCGGCTGCGGAATCTGCAATACAGAAACCGTCGAGCAGGTCGTAAAAGACGGCCCCGGCCTTGTCAAAGAACTTTTAGAATGGGGAACGGAATTTGACAAATCACAGGATGGCTCAATTTCCATTACGCTTGAAGGCGGCCACAGTTTCGCCCGCGTCGCTCACGCACTTGGCGACAGCACAGGCAAGGCAATCGTTCAGTCGTTGACACATAAAGTCAAAAGTATCAGCAATATCACTGTTATAGAAAATTTCTACGCAATAGATATTATCACAAACGACGACGGCATTTGCGTCGGCATAATCGGCCAGAACGCAAAAGGCACAATGGAAATAATCTGGGCAAAAACCACAATCCTCGCTACCGGCGGAGCGGGTAGGCTTTATCGTGAAACAACAAACCCTGATGTTGCTACGGCTGACGGCTTGGCTATGGCGGCACGGGCAGGAACAATTCTGCGGGATATGGAATTTATGCAGTTTCATCCAACAACGCTTTATATCGCAGGCGCATCGAGAGCATTGATTACAGAAACGCTGCGCGGCGAAGGAGCAATTCTGCGGGATATAAATCACGAAACTTTTATGAGCAGCTACCACAAAGATGCCGAGCTTGCGCCGCGAGATATTGTGAGCCGGGCAATTTTGGCGCAAATGCTGAAAACAAATTCTACTCACGTCTTTCTCGATGTAAGGCATTTTGACAAGGCCTTCTTTGCTAAGCGTTTTCCGCTGATTAGTGAACTTGTGGCAAGTTTTGATATTGATGTAAGTAAGGATTTAATTCCTGTCCGCCCCAGCGCACATTATATGGTTGGAGGCGTTAAAACCGACAGACTTGCTCGTACGAATATAAAAAATCTTTTTGCCTGCGGCGAAGTCGCTTCGACTGGTCTGCACGGAGCAAACAGACTCGGCAGCAATTCGCTTTTAGAAGGCTTAGTCTACGGCAAAATAGCAGGTAGCGAAGCATCTAAACATTCCGGCAAGCCAAACAGTGGCATGGGTCTGCGAAAATTCCGATACGATATTCCGCAATCGGACCGCAGCAGATTGGATACCGCTGACGTTCTTAACTCGCTGCGTTCGCTGATGTGGCGAAATGTCGGCATAATCCGTTTTGCCAAACCGCTGGCTGAGACACAGGAGATTATTTCATTTTGGCAGCGTTATGTCTTAGACAAAATTTTCGACTCGGATACAGGCTGGGAATGCCAGAATATGCTCACGGTCTGCCTGATGATGGCAAAGGCTGCGGAAACAAGAACCGAAAGCCGAGGCACGCATTTCAGGGACGATTTCCCTCAGACAGATGATGCAAAATTCAAGGCTCATATTGAGTTTGAATAATTTTTTGTTCAGCCTATGTCCATCTCTATCGTCGGCACAGCGGGAAGACCATCCGGTAATGTGGGTGTTTTTTCTATTACTCGCATTGATTTCCATTTGCCATGCCTGAATCTCATAAAAAACATCACCGCCAAAACGCACACATAAATTGTCAGAGCCGTCCAGGCGCCATAGAGCTTCATTCTGCCATGCAGGAAAGTAACCGCCAGCCAGCTTGGTACAACCATAATCAGCCAATTCAGAATAACTGAGGCATACATTACAAATCGAGTGTCGCCGGCGCCTTTGAGAGCCGCGGAGAAAATTATATTTCCAGTATCAAAGATACAATAAAATCCGACAAACATCAGGAGAATCCGCACGACCGGCTTAACGGCGGCGAACTGCTCGGCGGAAGACTGAGTCTCAAACGGAAGCATAAAAATATTAGGCACAAACCAATAACACAAAGCAATAAAAATCATATAACCGAAAGTAATGTATGCGGCAGACATTGTGGTTTTCTGTGCGATATCGGGTCTGTCTGCGCCAAGCGCCCTTCCGACAAGCACGGTCGTGGCCATCCCGAAACCAATCATCGGCATAAACGCCAGATGGTTAATCTGAAAAGCGATAGACGAGGCCGCAAATACAACTGCATCAATTCTGCCGATGAAGACAACAAAAAGAGTTATGCCAAGCACATCGAGCATAAACTGAATGCCGCTCGGCAAGCCGAACTTCATCAACCTGCCAAACTGTTTCAAATCCAGGGCGGCATTTGAAGTGCCGAAATTTTTCCTGTTGGCAGACAGCAAAAATATAATGAAGAAAATCACCACACCGGAAAAATTAGCGATGAGTGTGGCAATCGCGGCGCCGGCCATACCCATTTTCGGAAAGCCGAAATAACCGAAAATCATCGCGTAATCAAGTATGCAATTTACAATGGTTTTTACAACGTTGACCCACATCACTGCCCAGGTTTTCCCTCTGCCAGTCAGAAAACATGATAATGCTGCATCGACAAGCCCCAGCACCGAACCATAAGACATAATCTTGAAATAGACAGCTTCGTATCCGGCTATTGCGGGCGAATGGCCGACGAGGGCTATAATCGGCCTGGTAAAAAGGCCTATCGCGGCCATTATAATCCCGGCAGCAAGCGTAAAATAAATACTCTGCCAAATGGCCGGGCCTATGCGGGTTTTCATTCCTGCCCCGTCATATTGCGATACGAATGTGCTTGCATAGGTTGCAGTGCCGAGAAAAAAACTGAAGAATGTAAAATTTAAAATCCCGCTGAGCATAGCCGCAGACATCGCGTCTCTGTCGAACCACATCAGAAACACCCTGTCAACGAACATCTGAATAGTGAACGCGCTTGTGCTGAGAATCAGGGGGAAAGCGATTTTCAAAACTTCTTTTGGACTGCCGGCGTTTGTATTTTCAAGCATTTTCATAAAAACAAAAATAATACCAACAAAAAAATCAAAAATCAATTTTTTTAGGTTTCTTCCTAACCACTATACCCTATACCATATTTCTGATATACTCTTTGTTATGATTGAAACTGATGTATGCATAATCGGCGCAGGGGCAGCAGGGCTTATGGCAGCCTGTACCGCTGCGGCGGGCGGAAAAAATGTCGTTGTTGCTGAATCCAATTCAGCGGCAGGCAGAAAACTTCTGCTCACCGGCGGAGGCAGATGCAACTTAACCCACATCCATTTCGGAGACATCGACGAATTTATCAGGGAATATAAGCCGTTCGATAAATTCGTCCGGCACTGCATTCACACTTTCCCACCGGAAAAATTAAGGCTTTTTTTCGCCCAGCGAGGCCTTGAAACAATCGCCGAACAAAATGGTTGTGTATTTCCAAAAACAAACCGGAGCAGTGATATTTGCAGAACCCTCACCGAAGAAATTAAAAGACCCAATGTCAAAATTTTTTATGGTACAAAAATAAATTCCGTAACAAAGATTGATGATTTTTTTACTATTGAATCCGACAAATTCACAATATCAGCCAAATCGCTTCTCATCGCAACCGGCGGCGTTAGCTGGCCGCAGACCGGCTCAGACGGCAGCGGATATGAATTTGCAAAATCGCTCGGTCATAAATTTATCACCCCAAAAGCCTGTCTTGTACCTCTTATATCAAAAGATAATTTTAAATCTCTGGCAGGTGTGAGCGTACAAAATGTTTTGATAAGCGGCAAAATCTCTGGTAAAAAAATTACATCCTGCGGCGCGATGATTTTCACACACACCGGAATAGGCGGACCGGCGGTTCTGAACTTCAGCAGAATGGCCTGTGAACATCTGCAAAATCTGAAAATTTCGATAGATTTTTTGCCGAACATTTCAGTTGAACATTTAAATTTGGAACTGACAAAATTATTCATTCAAAATCAAAATAAAACAGCAGCCGTATCCCTATATCGATTTTTGCCAAAGGCTCTTGCCGAGCGGATAATGGAAAACAAATCAAGCCAAATTCAAATTGATAAAAAAACAAGAAAAGATATTGTTGGGAAATTAAAGAGTTTTCCGCTAACCATTGCAGGCACAGAGGTTATAGAAAAGGCGACAATAACCCGCGGCGGAATTGATACCGCAGAAATTGACAGCAAAACAATGGAATCAAAGATTTGCAGAGGATTGTTTTTTGCGGGCGAAATAATGAACGTCGATGCCCCCTGCGGCGGATATAATCTGCAATTTGCTTTTTCCAGCGGTTTTCTGGCGGGAATGAAAATTTAAACGGTTTTCAACAGAACAACAAAGCTTTTTAAATTTAAAAACGTAAACACTTGCACGTAAATATGTTACAAAAAAGAAAAATATCCCCGAACAAAGCAATGCCGCTGCCGTATTATAAAGCGGAACAAGAAACAAAAAAAGTTAATAAAAATTGAAATGATACTCTTCGCCTCCTCCTTGTTCTCACATAGATCGTGGCGGTCGTTAAGCGTTTTTTAATGGCCGCCGATTTTTTAGCCAGTATCAAACCGACAGAAACACATCCCATAAATCTTCAATTTACAGTAATTTTATTCCTGCCTGTGATGCTTTTTTGAGAATATCGTCTGGCCAGATGCTTGCGTGGACTTCGCCGACGTGAATTTTTCTAAGCAGGAACATACACAGGCGCGATTGCCCGATGCCGCCGCCGATTGATAAAGGCAGTTGGCCATTGACAAGCCTTTTATGCCATTCAAATTCCGTTCGCCCGGAGGCATTGCGAATCGCAAGCTGCCGCAGCATCGCGTCTTTGTCAACTCTGATACCCATTGAGCTAATCTCGAAAGTTTTGTTCAGAACAGGATACCAGAGCAAAATATCGCCATTGAGTCCTTTGAAGCCTTCGCTGGTCGGCGTTGTCCAGTCATCATAGTCCGGCGCCCTGCCATCGTGGATTGTGCCGTCAGCCAGTTCACCGCCAATGCCGATTAAAAATACCGCACCGTATTTCTGAACAATTTTGTCCTCTCGCTGCTTGGGTGTAAGATTCGGATACATTGCCAAAAGCTCTTCTGTGTGAATAAACTGAATCTTCTTAGGCAGAATCGGCGTAATGGCGGGATATAGTTTACTTACATGCGTCTCTGTTTCGCGAACAACATTATATATCTTCTGTACGATGTCTTTGAGGAAGTCGAGATTTCTCTGCTGGGGGCTGATAACTCTTTCCCAGTCCCACTGGTCAACGTAAATAGAATGCAGATTATCGAGGCTGTCCTCGTCGGGTCTTATCGCATTCATATCGGTATAGAGGCCTTCGCCGACATTAAAGCCGTAATCAGCCAGCACCATTCGCTTCCATTTAGCCAGCGAGAAAACTACCTCGGCATCAGATTCAGCATCGTCCTTTATCTGGAAAGTTACTTTGCGCTCGATGCCATTAAGGTCGTCGTTTATACCTGAGCCTTTGCGGACGAACAGCGGAGCCGAGACACGCTGCAAATTCAGATTCCATGCAAGGGTCTGCTCAAAATAGTCCTTGATTTCCTTAATAGCCTTTTCTGTCTCTCTCAAAGGCAGAACCGATTGGTACTTCGGGTCGATATAAATATCTGACAAGTTTCGCTCCTTTTTATAAACCCCCAGCATAAAGCTGGGGGCTGCTATGAGGGCAGTTGTCAAGGGTTATAATTAAATGTTTTTTTTCGCTTTATCTCATTGGTACAGTCTTTCTCTGTTGGAT
>JBAZTW010000031.1:0-26547 GCA_041661665.1 Phycisphaerae bacterium
TTTTCCCCAATGCTAAATCGTTCCGCTTTTAACTCCGCCCGCTGATTTCGTGATTGAACTTGGCGCGGATGCGGCTGAGTGTATTAAATCCGCAACCGGCAAAAAAATTATCTGTATAGGCTCGACAGATTTAACGCATTATGGGCCGCGATATGGCTTTAATCCGCAGGGTGACAGCCAGTCAGCGATTAACTGGGCAAAGGAAGTGAACGACAAATTTTTCATCGACCTTGCGATTGATATGCAGGGGGAAAAATTATTGAGCAGCGCTATGGAAAGGGAAAACGCCTGCGGCCCCGGCGCAGCGGCGGCGGCTGTTTCAGTCGCAAAATCGCTTGGCAAAACTAAAGGGGTTTTGCTGGCACACACAAACAGCAGCGAAGTGATGGAAAAGAAATTCAGCCAGACCAGCAGTGAAAGCGTCGGCTATGCGGCAATTGTGTATTGAAAATGGGATACAAAATTCCCAAAAACGTGTTTGACGGACTGGTTAATTTGGGCTAAAATAACTGTTTCTTTATTTAGTTTAGAGGGATATTGTGATGAAAAAAGTTGTTTGTTTGTTGCTGGCGGTTGTATTGCTGCCCGTCAGTTGTCTAATTGCTGATACCTTCGTTAGTAAAGAAAATTCAAACGCACTTCACGGCTATATTACCGGAAAAGTGGACGCGGGATTGTCTGATGTCAATACCCTGGAAAAAGGGTTGATTAAAGTGAACCTTAATAATTACAAGGTAACCCGCGACAGAGCCGGAAGAAGTAATATCATTGCATTGCTTGAAGTGCCTGACGAAATAGCTACAGGGCTCGAAACCAAGGCTTTTGAGGGTGCCATTGCAGATGCCGCCTCAAAAGGCCCTTTGTTTATTCTTGTTGAGATAGACAGCCCCGGCGGACGCGTTGATTTGGCGATGAGGATGTGTTCGGCTATCCAAAAAACGACTAACTGCGATGTATATGCCTATATAAAAGGCGGCCAATATGGCGGAGCGTATTCTGCGGCGGCGGCATTATCGTTGGCGTGTAAAAAAATTTATATGTCGCCTGGAACGGTTATCGGTGCCGCTACTATAATCACCAGAAACAAAGAAGGCAAGCCTGTCGAACTCAAGGAGGTGCTTGGCGAGAAAATGGGCGAAAAGATAAGTTCCGGCTGGAGAAATTATCTTGCCTCGCTTGCCGAAAATAATAATCGTTCCGGAATACTGGCAAAGGCCATGGAGGATAAAGATATCGAGGTGCTTGAGGTTGAACAGAACGGCAAAAGAGAATTTATAGACGCGACCAACAAAAAACCGGAACAGACAGTCATAAAGATATGGTCTAAAAAAGGATCCCTTCTTACTCTGACCGCGACAGAAGCTGTTGCCTGCGGTATGGCTGATAAGGTGTATGGAAACAGACAGGACTTATTGCAGGATGCAAATGTGCTTACCGCGGAAATTATGCCGGATAAATCTATGCCAAAGGCAAGAGAGCTTTGCGGCAGGATCGAAAACAGCCTCAAAAAAATTAATGCCTCAATGGATTTGGGGATAAAACAGCTTAAGGCCACGCAATCTCGCAGTCAGGCGATGAAAGCGATGAGGAGTATGATGAACGATACGCAGTTTGTCTTAGGGCTGAAGAAAAAATTCGGAGATGATGTGCCGGTCGATGAAGAAAAAGTACAGAGTTTTTTAAACAGCGTTCAGGCCGAATATGAATCGCTTATGAAGAGCAGGTAGGTATTTGTCGCTTATTTTTGCGATATTTTATGGAAAATACAGTTTTTAATGAGTTTTGGTCGAAGTATCGTAGATGTAAATAACTCGGCTGATGCCGATTTAAGTCAATTTTTTAAGGTTTTTAAAAATGAAAAAGACATTATTAGTAGTGTTATTGGTAATTATTGGGTTTTCCGCCACAAGCTGCCATAAGGCCAAAAAGCTTGAACGTGTTGAAGAAAAGCCCGCTTACGATACTCCGCTGGCTCCGGGGGCTTTGGCTCTTCGGAAAATAACCAACCCGGCAGAGATTCCCGATTTCACAATCGCCTGCTACGATTTGCTGGATATGAAAGCCGCTCTGGCAAAGAGCCTGAACTATTTAGCCAAACCGTCGAGCGAAACCCGTTTCCCCATCGGCGACGTAACCCATCAGCGCGCGGTTGACAGCCTGAAGGAATTTCAGAGTATGCTCGATTCAGGTCTGCGCGGCGACAAATTAAATACCGCCATTCGTGAAAAATTCGATGTTTATATTTCCGTCGGCTGCGACAACAAAGGCCTGGTGCTTTTCACCGGCTATTACACGCCGATATTTGATGGCTCGCTGACAAAAACCGAAAAATTCAAATATCCGCTTTACAAAATGCCGCCTGACCTTGTGAAAGATGAAAAGGGCGAAATTCTCGGCAGAAAAGTCGGCGAAGGCAGGTATGAGCCTTTCCCGGCAAGACAGGAAATCGAAAAATCAAATATGCTCAACGGTCTTGAACTGATATATCTCGGCGACCCGTTTGAGGTTTATATCGCTCACGTTCAGGGTTCTGCTGAAATCAGATTGCCCAACGGCAGACTTATAGGTGTAGGTTATGCGGCGACCAACGGCCACGAATATAAAAGTATGGCAAAAGAAATGCTCAGCCAGGGCAAATTCGGCGGCAAGCAGATGAGTCTTGCAACGATGATTGCTTATTTCAAGGAGCATCCTGACGAGGTTGCAAGCTTTACCGCTTTGAATCCGCGATATGTTTTCTTTATGGAACAGAATGGCAAACCTCGCGGCTGTTTGAATGAGGAAGTAACGCCATTGCGAAGTATCGCAACTGACAAGTCTATTTTCCCTGCTGCCAGTCTGACGTTTATTTCGACCAAACTGCCTTATGCAAAGGACGGCACAATGGGCGAGAGGGTCTTTACTAATTTTGCGTTTGACCAGGATGCCGGCGGCGCAATCAGAGCGCCGGGCAGATGCGACATTTATGTGGGCATAGGCGATGAAGCAGGAAAACGAGCAGGCGGTATCTATCAGGAAGGAAAATTGTACTACCTGTTTTTGAAGAATTAGTCAATAGCCAGTAGTCAGTAGTCAATAGATAGTAGATACAAAGCCCTGTCATTTTGGCGGGGCTTTTTTATTTGTCTCATCGTTTAAGAATCAACTGGTGAATTATCGCCGAGATGAACCACGCGGCAAATGAAATACTCACTGTCGGCAGGATAGATATGTTTTTCTTAAAACACATAAAAGCGGCGGCGAAAAAAATGGCCGTCGGTATTATTCCCCATAAGACGCCTTTGGTATAATCAGCCATCAATTTGAAATCGTTTGGCTTATCCGACCACAGCCAAAGCAGAACTATCAGCGTTGTAATCGGCGCCGCGGCAATAAGGCCGGCCAAAGTCGGAATTTTTTTGCCGATATATGCGCAAAAAATAATTATCAGAACCGTCGCAAAAAGTTTAATTAAAAATTTCAAATCCATAAAAATATCCTTCAATTCTATTCTTTGCTATGAAGAAACTCAGCTAATCCGTTATGGCCGCAGATTTCTGCCAGTTTTGCCGCGGTTCGGCCCTTGTCATCTATAACTTTGATATCTGCTCCCTTATTGAGCAGCAGTTCAGAGAGCATCCGATGGCCGCCGATAGCCGCTATATGCAAAGGTGTCCAGCCATTTATGCTTTTTTCATTTACATTTGCTCCCTGTTCAATAAGTTGTTCTGATGTTTGATAATGGCCTCCATAAGCGGCTTTGTGCAGAGGCGGTAATTTTTCGATATCGACTACAGGTTTGTCCCGACTCTCTGGTTTGTTGTCTTCTGTGCCTGGCGGCTTGTTGTAATCTTCCGTGCCTAAAAATTTTCTGTTCCAATTCGGGTCGGTCGGATGCAGGGATTTTACGTCGGTGAGCAGGGATATTTGATTTTTTTTCAGCAGATTCTTAAACTCTATTTTCGCAAGTCTGTCAAAACAATCTATCGTGATTTGATATTTCCTGTTCCTGACTCTATCGGGGTCTTTTAGTTCTTCAGCAGCCTTTAAATTTTCCTGTTCCTTCCGTATTTCCGTGAAAAAATCCTGCCAGAAATCAGGACCATAACGGTTTTCACACATCCAGAGTATATGAGCGTGTATCCTGTCGCACAAATTAGCGGGTAAATCCTTTGGGAATACATAGCCGGCGCTTACAAACCTACGAAATGTTTCCATCTGCCCGATACGGGTCTGTTCTACCTGTTCAGTCAGAATGGGATTGCCGGCAACTTTTTTTGCTGTTTTTATGCCAAGAGTCCAGCCTATCATTTCCCATCCAAATTGCGCATTGGAAGCATCTCTGAAATTATGCGCCATTTCCTCGATATAACCTGAAACATGCGGCACCTTATATTTAATCCATTCTTCCTGCTGGTCTAAATCAAGGTTTTTGCAACCATACCAGATTGTGCATTCGCTTGTTCCGCCCCAGCCGTATTCGCTGTTTTCAGGAAAATGATACACAACCATTTTATATTTAGTATGCATACCGACGATACTATATAATTCGTCGTAGGCTTTGAGCAGATACTCAAATATGATTTTTGCTTCCTGGGATTTTCTTTTTGGCGCAAATAAACACAGACGAGCACCATCGAACATTATCCCCGGCTCTTTAAGCTCTGTCTCGTATGCCTGTAAAGTTGGAAATTTTAAATTTGGATTAAGCACCGACGCTTGCGGCTCTGTATTTGAATCCGATTGAGCAAACAGACCGCCCGGATAGATAGAACTTAGCAAAAATATTACGAACCAAAGTAAATATTGTTTATTCATAAATAACCCCGCAGCATTGTAGAATCATCTTATATTATCAAAACTGTTCTTGTATTTATTTAAATATGAACCAATGTTTCTTCGAAGTCTTTTACCATAAAATGTTTGCTTTTGCCTTTTCTTATAACCGTATGGCCTTCGGCTTCCAGTCTTTTTTTGAGATTTTCGAGGCCGCCGGGATATTTTTCATTTAGGATTCCGCCGGTTTTAAGCGTTCGCCAATATGGGGTAATACTTTTTTTGTTTTCTTTTTCCATTTCATCAGCGGCATTAGCGGCTATCCAAGAAAATATGCCGGTAGTGATGGGGCAGCCTATAGTGGCATTATGCTTCTTCGCCAAAATCTGCCTGATTTCATTTATCGTTATAAGTTTTCCTTTGGGCACTTTGCGCATAATTTCGTCCACTTCGATTGGGGCCGGAATTACAAAAGTGCCGATGCCCCAGCGTTTGGATTTTTTCTCATCTATTTTTTCAACTCTCGGCAAATCTTTGCTGTCGGCAAGTTTTTCCTGCCATGTGGTTTTCTTTTTCATTGTATTGTTCCTCACATTTTATATCTACCGGTTATTATAGACGGCAGATTGCCCTTGATTGTTACAGTAAATTTTTATAACATTTTAGCCGAGGGATAAATAAAGGGGTCAGACCCCTTTATTTCCCTTTATATGTAAGTTATATTCAATTGTCGGTACTTTTTCCACCTGTTAAATACAATGAAATTAAAAACAACCGCATGGCCGACCAATATAAAAAAATATAACCCTTTGGAAATGCCTAATTTTTGTGCAGCTAAAAGCGGCTCTGCGATTTCACCACCAAGAAAAAATCCATGCCTTAAACCGATTAAAGGCAAAGTCGAGTACAATATTATATCCCATGCGAAAATCATGGAAACTATAATGAAAAATATTGTGAACTTTTTAAATTTGGCGACAGCAGTTAAACCGATAATTAAATACGCCGAAACCGCGGTTGTACCGCTTCCCATTAATTCCATAATTCCCTGTTGCTTGTTTGATTCAAGATTATGAACTATTGCGAGACCAAAAATTGAAGGGGTAAATTTCTCAAAACATATCTTTGGGTACACTTGAATGCCCGGCCATATCCTTATGCTGAAAATTTTTCCGCCGACAGCCGCTCCGGATAGTCCATGCCCGAATTCGTGAATGATAATGTCGGCAATTACACCAAGAATCAGAGAGGCTGTAATAATAAACACTAACTTAATGTTTTTTTTATGCTCCATTATCTTTGTCGTAACAATCCTTTATTCTTAAATAATTCAGATACGACATAGGAATTTTCTGCTGTGAATCCGATTTTTGTCCATTTATTCTTTATTTTCATTACAAAAATTGTATCTCTGCTCGGCCTATTATAGTCTGCTGGAAACCATATCCTGAAAAGCAAATCACCTGTTCCGTGTAATCGCCATTTGCCATTGCATAGAGTGGGTTTTTTTGCTTCGACATATTCAACTTGTGAGAGGGTTACGCTTTTCGACCCCATAGGGAAATAATAATCTTTGAAAATTATATTATCCTGCGATATTTCAATCAGACTGTCTTTGTATTTGCCATCCGAAGGAATGCGATTATTAAAACCGGCAGAATCCATTATCTTTTTTTGTTCGTTCATCGCGGATATAACCAATACAAGTACCGATATTAATAAAAGGCCAACGCTAAAACATGCAAATATGGGCATACTGAAATCTACCCCATAATTCCATACGAGAACGGCAGTATAAACCGCCAGCAAAAACGTTGACAAAATGGCTGTAAAATAATCCATAAAAAACAGCCCTATATTTTTGGATTTGTTGTTGGTTTTGAAAACAGAAGCTAATATATTGATAACCAAAAGAATCGTCGGCGATATTACGCATATTGCCGCCGCCAAAAATGTTCCACCAAATTTATCCATATAGCCGTCAGGCGTTTTGCTGAACTGCCAATGTGTCCCCATCTTCTGGGGCAGATGAGGATAAAACAGAATTCCCATAATTGGGATGAGTAAAATGACAACGATAATAAACCAATGAATCTTCCGCATCTTTTTAACCTTGCTATAAGTTTGGTATTTTTACGGCTGCCTTAGCCAACTATTATAGACGGCAGATTGCCCTTGATTGTTACAGTAAATTTTTCTGCTTTAGATTATAGGTATCTGCGTACGCCTATCAACTACTTTTCTATCCCCCAAACCCTATCTCCTATCTGTATTTTCTTTGTGCCTTTGTGCCTTTGCGGCTATAATTTTCGGCTATGAAAAAATTTATACTATCATCTTTTGGCCTGGGTTTTCTGCCTGTCGCGCCGGGGACGTGGGGGTCTCTGCTGCCAGTCGGGTTGTTTTTGGCTGTTCATCACTTTTGGCCTAACGCGGGCATATTATTGGTTCTTTTAGCGGCGGTAACTATCTTATCGTCAATAGCTTGCGTTGCTCTGGCTGGGTCGGCGGAAAAAATTGCCAACAAAAAAGACCCCGGCTGGATTGTCATTGACGAGGTTGCAGGCCAATCTGTCGCTCTATTGCCGGCTGTTTTTGCGGGGAAGAATATCTTCCTTATCTGCGCGGCGGCTTTCGTATTGTTCAGAATTTTTGATATTTTAAAGCCCTGGCCGGTAAAAAACGCTGAAAAATTGCCCGGCGGGTTTGGGATTTTGTTCGACGATATTCTGGCAGGCATCTACGCAGCGGCGGCACTAATGATTATTTTGCAATTCAAAGCCGTACTCTGGGCGGTCGGACTCGGAACGGTTCAGGGGCTGACGGAATTCCTGCCGGTCTCATCGGATGGGCATTTGGTCCTGCTGCAAAAAATCTTCGGTTTCGATACTGAAACACCGCAGATGCTGCTATTTGACCTGAGCGTTCACATAGGAACGCTGGTATCTATCTTTATAGTTTTTAGAAAATCTATAATGGCTTTGACAGTTAATTGTCTCAAGGCGATTAAAAACTGTCAGAATCCCATCGAGCTTTATAAGAAAAATCTGGCTTTTAAACTGTTCTTTTTAGCCGGCATAACTGTTTTTGTAACAGGCGTTTTGGGATTATTGTTCAAGGATTATTTTGAGTCCGTTCGCGGCAATATGCCTATGCTTGCCATATGCTGGGTTGTCAACGGCGTAATGTTGATGATTACCGATATGCGAAAAGAGACCCGAATGGGTCTGCGGCAATTCGGAATTACCATTGCTATAATAATAGGAGTCGCGCAGGCGGCGGCGATTTTACCAAGTATCTCGCGAAGCGGCGCGACAATCTGCGCGGCAATTTTGCTCGGCCTGCATCGCCGCTGGGCGGTGGAGTTCAGTTTTTTGGTTGCGATACCAACTATTTTGGCTGCCACAGTGGTCGAACTACTTGGCAATCTTGATGTAATCCACTCAGCAGCCTTGCCGATGGCCGCCCTGATAATCGGCCCGATTACAGCGGCAATTGTCGGAATTGCGGCTCTGCAAATCCTAATTAAAGCCTCAAGAAAAGCAAACCTGAAATACTTCGCATTTTACTGCTTCGCTTTAGCGGCAGGGGTGATAGTTTATATTTTGTTAAAATAGGTACTTTTGCGGATACAGTGCACCTGTTGATTTTATTGCTTGTTTTTACCGGTCTTTTATGCGAGAATAGAATTGATTACGGTTTAAAAAGCGATACTTTATGTCTATAAGTTATAATTCGTTCTGCGACGACTTTTACATTGATATGTATGTGAATACTCGTTTTGACCTTCCAAACGACAGGGACAGCCTTCTGACATTCTTTGAACGCATAACCAAACAATTTCCATTAATGACTTCGCTGTCGCGCGATAACAGCGGGTACAGTCTTGAGGAAAGCGAAGGCAGCGATTATGGCCGCTGGACGAGCATCGATATCGAAAGAATCGGAGCGGGAATAATAAATCCTGAAAATTTCAATCAGGCTTTTGAGCTTCCCAAAACGGTTATTGACCTTATGCCATATCTGCTCGGAATCAGAAGTCTTGATGTTGATTGCATCGATTTGACTTTTGGAATGGATTTCGATTACTCCGGCAATCACAACGAAATTATAGCTGAAGCGATGTTCGCAGGCTCTCCGTTCGGCAAAATATTTGACGGCAGAGGAGCCGGCGCTTTAAGTCTTTCGCCTGCGGTGGTGATTGCGCTCGATGATGAATGCTCAACCCGTATCAGGCTAACCGTCGATTCGCGGACGGAAGAAAGCGAAATTCGCAATAGAAAATTCGAGCAGGATAAGCCCATAAGTTTGTATATGACGGCAAGGCAATATCCTGCGGGCGGAAAAGAATTTGACCCTAAAGCAGCCTTTAACAATCTTTGTCAGGCTGCGATTGATTTTATGGATGAAAAAGTGGTTCCCAATTTTGTTGTGCCGCTTACCAGCGCTATCGCGCACAGGAGATAGCAAAATAAAATAAAAAATAAAAAATTAAAGAGCAAAATTGTGGAATCGCCTGCGGCGATGGAATTTTTAAAATAAACTGCGTGGGCTTCCGCCGTCGCCAAGGCTATGGCGGACAGGAAGAGCCCACCCTACAAAACTATAGCGCACAGAAGACAGCAAAATAAAATAAAAAATTAAAGTCGAATGGGTTAATATATAGTGGCGGGCAGGGAAGTAAAAAAATTAAGAATGGATTTTTTGGAGGCGAACAATGTCTGTAATTGCACCCTATTGTCAGTACAAAAAAACTAATTTTAAAATCGGTATGTTTATTTTGTTAGTCGCGGCAGTGTGGTTTGCTTACGACGGCTACAAAAACGAAACGTTCAAAGCCAAACATACAAAGGATGGCAAGCCCGATTCAAAATTGGTATTTAATCGCAAGTCGCCGCCGTTTTTCGCGGCAGGAGCAGTGGCGCTGGCGATTATTTTCGCGGCGGTGAAAGGCAAAAAAATCGTCGCTGACGAACCGGAATTGATTTTGAGCAACGGCACTAAAATCGCATACAGCGATATCGAAAGCATAGACCCGAAAGAATATGCCGCGAAGGGTTATTTTGTGATTGAATATAAAACTCAGGATGGGCAGAAAAAATTCTGCAAGATAAGCAACAGAGATTTTGATAATCTTGACGCGGTAAAAGATTTGCTTGTAGCAAAAATTACGGCGTAAATATATCAAATATCAAAATGCAAAAATAAAGATGACATATTAAAATTTAAAAATAGTTATGCCGCAGGCATTCCTTAATTTTGATATTTAATTTTTGATTTTTGATTTATTTTAATAATACTTTTGATTGCATAAGGAAAAATAATGAATACCTGCGTTGTTGGTTTGCAGTGGGGCGATGAGGGCAAGGGCAAAGTCGTCGATATTCTTGCTGAAAAGAACGATGTCGTCGTTCGCTACGGCGGCGGCGCAAACGCAGGGCATACCGTGGTTGTCGGCAATGAAAAATTCGCGCTGCATCTTATGCCAAGCGGCGCAGTCAGAAAAGATGCGGTATGTGTAATTGCCAACGGTGTTGTGATGGACCCGGAAATTTTTATCGGCGAGCTTGATTCGCTGGCTAAAAGAGGAATTTCCTTAGACAATAGACTGCTCATCAGCGAAAACGCTCACGTTGTGCTTGATTATCACAAAATGGAAGACAAACTGCGTGAAGAGTCGCTGGGCAAAAATAAAATCGGCACAACCGCACGCGGCATAGGCCCGTGCTACGCTGATAAGGTAGGCAGAAGCTACGCTGTCAGAATGGCTGATTTTCAAAATTTAAACGCTCTGAAAGAAAAACTTGAAAAGATAGTTGAATATAAAAATAAAATTTTCGCGGCTCTTTACGGCGCACAGCCGATAAAAGCCTCTGAGATATTCGAAAAGTGCAAATCTTATGCCGACAGGCTCGGTAAATATATCTCTAATACAACGGAATATCTGCACGAACAAATTGAGGCGAAGAAAAATATTCTTTTTGAAGGCGCCCAGGGCGCATTGCTCGACCTTGACCACGGCACGTTTCCATTCGTAACCAGTTCCAACGCCAGTTCACTCGGCGTCAGCGCAGGCTGCGGCGTGCCGGCGACAATGATTCAAAGATTCATCGGAGTAGTAAAAGCTTACAGCACGAGAGTCGGGGCGGGGCCTTTTCCATCGGAACTCGATAACGAAATAGGTCAGTACATCCGCGACAAGGGACACGAATACGGCACAACGACCGGCAGGCCGAGACGCTGCGGCTGGTTCGACGCTATGGCGGTAAAATACACCGCTAAAATCGGCGGAATAAATGAAATCGCTATGATGCACGTTGACACGCTGGCGGGGATTGACGAATTGAAAATCTGCACCGGCTATACAATCAATGGCAAAGATGTAAAAATGTTTCCATCGAATATCGATACGCTGGCGAAGGTTAAATGCAAATTTGAAACGCTCGAAGGATTTAAAGAAGAAATAACCGATGCGCAGAGTTTGAGCGATTTGCCGAAGCAGGCGAAAAAATATCTCGAAACGATTGAAAAAATCCTCGGCCTGCCGATTACGTTCATCGGCATCGGCCCCGGAAGAAACCAGACGATTATCAGCAGTCGCTAAATGCCACAGGATATAAAATATATAGAGGAACTTCGCGGCAAGGCTGCCGAAAGGCTCAAAATAACGCCGGGGCAGATACCGCATCACATCGCCATCGTAATGGACGGCAACGGCAGATGGGCAACTCAAAGAGGCAAACAAAGATTTGAAGGTCACCGACAAGGCGCAAGAGTTGTAGAAAAAATTGTTCTGCACTGTGTTCATTCCGGTCTGGAGTGTCTGACGCTTTATTCGTTCAGTATGCAGAACTGGAAAAGGCCTAAACTTGAGGTGGGATTCCTGATGCAGCTTTATGCCCACTATCTTGTCGGCATAAGAAAAACACTGGCCAAACACAATGTCAGGCTTGTTCATTTAGGCAGGACGGAAAAACTGCCTCCGAAACTGATTAGGGAACTGAATAAAACAGTCGAACTTTCCGCCGGCCATACAGGAATGATTTTGGCTTTGGCATTAAACTACGGCAGCAGAGAGGAAATTGTCGATGCGGTGAAAAAGCTGTGCAAAAAATCCGCCGATGGCAAACTCAAAGCAAAGGACATTGATGAGCGGATGTTCGCTGATAATTTATATACCGCTGAACTGCCCGACCCTGATTTGGTCATCAGAACGTCAAACGAAATGAGAATCAGTAATTTTCTGCTGTGGCAGATTTCCTACGCGGAATTTTTTATTACGCCGACGCTCTGGCCGGACTTTAAGGCTGAAGATATAGATGAAGCGATAATCGCCTTCTCAAAACGCTCAAGAAGAATGGGCGATATACGGCCGGCGACAGTTTAAAATTAAAAATAAAAGAGAAACAATAAAAATGCTGAAGTACAGACTCATATTCGGTACGCTGATGGTAATAATGTTTGTCGGGCTGATTCTGCTCGATGGGCATCTTGACGGTTCGTTATCGGCGCAAAAGCCCGACTGCAAAATTCAGGGAACGATTCTTGCCGTGTTTCTGCTTCTTATCGCTATACCGGCAAATATCGAACTTGCCAAATTGCTCAAATCGGCTGGAGCAAAAGTTTTTCTGCCGATTACCATTCCCTGCTCGATTCTATTAGCTGACTGCTGGTATATGGCGCAGTTTTTTCCAAACAAACTTCAGGCGGCAATAATAATCATTTCGCTGACAATTTGCCTTGGCACATTAGCGATATTTTTCTGGCAGGGGTTTAAGTTTGCCGCGACAGGAGCATTCGCGAACATCGGCGCAAATCTGCTGACGATAATGTATCTGGGGGCGTTGAGCGGGTTTGTTATGGCTTTTAGAACGGATTTTGGGGCGATTGCTTTTTTGATGTACATTTTTACCGTAAAATGTGCTGATATAGGGGCTTACACGCTCGGCAGAATGCTCGGAAAGCATAAATTTTCACCGATTATAAGCCCGAAAAAGACGTGGGAAGGAATACTTGGGGCGGTAATCTTGTCTTCGATTGTATCCTCGCTCTTTGCCGGTGTGTTTGATATAATGCCGATTTGGCAGGCGATACTGTTCGGAATTATTTTCGCGTTTGCCGGTCAGCTCGGCGATTTGGCTGAGTCGATGCTCAAACGTGCTGCAGAGCAGAAAGATTCTTCGAATGTTGTGCCTGGCTTCGGCGGAGTTTTGGATGTGATAGATTCGCCGCTGGCGACAGGTGTTTTGGCTTACTTATTTTTTATGACAGTTGCGGGCTGTTAGAAAATGGAACAGACCATACAATTAAAATCGACCGAGCATCGGCTGGAGCTTTTCGGCTCCGCGGATGAACATTTGCGGATTATCCGCGCCCGTTGCGGCGTTGCCATTTCGGCAAGAGATAACGAAATAATTATCAAAGGTGAAACGCCGGACGTTGACAAGGCTGTTTGCGTATTCGACCTGATGCAGAAATATCTCGTAAAATTCGGCAAGCTCAACGCAAACGACGTTGTCGGCCTGATAAGCAAGGTTGAAGTGAGCATCGAGCCTGACGACCGCTTCTCCATCAGCGTTTATTCGCCAAAGAAAAATATAAAGCCGTTCACTCGCGGTCAGAGAAGATACCTCGAAGCTATGCTCACTCACGATTTGACTTTCTGCACAGGGCCTGCCGGCACGGGAAAAACGTATCTTGCTGTCGCGGTGGCTGTTTCGATGCTGAAGAAAAAAATGATTAGAAAAATCGTTCTTGCCCGTCCCGCTGTCGAGGCGGGTGAAAAACTCGGCTTTCTGCCGGGCGATTTGCAGGCAAAGGTAAATCCTTATCTGCGTCCGCTGTTCGACAGTCTGGAAGATATGATGGAATTTTCACAGATGCATAAATTTGCCGATATGGATATAATAGAGGTTATCCCGCTGGCGTTTATGCGGGGCAGAACGCTGAATGAGGCGTGTATAATTTGCGATGAGGCGCAGAACACCAGCCCGACGCAAATGCTGATGTTCCTTACGCGAATGGGCAGAGGCTCAAAAATGATTATCACCGGCGATATTACACAGGTTGACCTCGATAAAAGCGCAAAAAGCGGTATGCTCGACGCGATGGAAACTTTGGCGGGCACAAAAGGGATTTCGCTAATCGGGCTTGACGATACGGATATCGTAAGGCACAATTTAGTACAGAATATTGTTGTGGCGTATGAAGCCAAAAAGAAAAAACACAGTCAGCAGAATATTTAACAAATGGTATCGCTAAGCAAAAAATTAAATTCCAGACGCAGACAGGTTCGTGAAGGCATCGCCGCTGAACGGTTCGCCAAACTGAGCGAATTTATTAACAGCGGCATTCCTGTATCGCTGCTTATACTGCTGTGTTTTGTCGCGATAAGTACTTTTTTAATAAGCATACTTACCGGACAGGATTCACTTGGTTTTAGGCCGATGCCTCAAATAATCGCGGCGGCGATAATGTCGGCAACCATCGGCATCGCGATGGCTATTTATATTTATCATTATCATTACCGAATAATCAAAAACCATACGAGAGGCGTTGCGCTGGCGGGTTTGTTTAGTGTTTTGCTCCTCGCAGCCAGATTTTGTTCCCTGGCGATTTTCCCCAATCGCATCTATCCGGCCATAGCCTGTGCGATAACCTGTGCGATAATTTTAGTTATCGCTTACGACCAGCGGTTTGCTTTGGGTATGAGCGTGCTTTTTGGCGCGCTTATTTGTTTCGCCGTCGATTACGAAACCGATTTTTCACTTTTCCTCACAATGACTGCCGGCATCACGACCTGCTGTTTTCTCCTGAAAGAAATAAGAACGCGCACCAAATTACTGGAGGTAGGTATTTTCGCAGGGGCCGCAGTGTTTATCATTTGTTTCGCAACGGAGCTTTTTGAAAAAGGTTATTCGCTCTCTCTGGTGGGCTTCTGCGGTAAAATGGCATTGGTTGTAGTGTGCGTCGGCGTAGTTATCCAGGCGATTTTACCGCTGATAGAAAAAGTTTTCAGAATAGCGACCAGTATGACTTTGCTGGATTACAGCGACGCAAACCAGCCTCTGTTGAAAAAGCTCGCGATGGATGCGCCGGGCACATTTAGTCATAGTCTTTTAATCGGTTCAATTGCCGAGGCCGCTGCCGAATCAATAGATGCCAACGGCCTGCTTTGCCGGGTCGGCGCTTATTACCACGACATTGGCAAAATCGGCAAGCCGAGATATTTTATTGAAAACCAAATGGGAACTGCCAGTCGGCACGATTCTCTTTCACCGGCGATGAGCCAGTTGATAATCGCAGGCCACGTCAAAGATGGCATAGAAATGGCCAAAGAATACAGACTGCCGGCAGTTATAAGGCAATTTATCGAAACGCATCACGGCACAACTCTTATTGAATATTTTTATGAGGAGGCAAGAAAAAAGAGTAACGGCAAAAATGCTCCGCCGGCTGAAGCCGATTTTAGATACCCAGGCCCAAAACCACAGACAAAAGAAGCTGCTATTATTATGCTGGCTGATGCTGTCGAAGGCGCTGTTCGCGCTTTGCCTGAAGTTGTGCCGACCAAAATCGAAGGCGTTGTCCATACTATGGCAATGAAACGACTGCAGGATGGGCAATTCGATGAATGCGAACTAACGCTCGGCGAATTAAGCCGAATAGAAACTTCATTGGCAAAGAGTCTGGCCGCTCACCATCACGGCAGAATCGCATATCCGAAACCGACAGACCTTTCCGAAGAATTAAATGAAAATGAACAAGAACAGCAACAGTCCCAATAGAAAAATTTCTTCGGACATAAAAATCAATATCGATGTGCGCTGCGATATCATTAACTTTGGTCGAAGAAAATTTACCGACATTATCAAAAAAACGGCTATAAAATTCGGCCTCAAAAACGCGATAATAAATTTCGCGGTTGTTGACGATGCGGAGATAGTCATTATCAATCGTCAATTTCTCGGCAAAAGCAAAATCACCGATGTTATCAGCTTTGACCTTTCTGATGACAATAAGAAGGTTTTTGATATAGCCGTTAACGCCCAATTAGCGCAAAGACAAGCTGAAATAAAAAAGCATAACGACCAAGCCGAGCTTATGCTTTATTGCCTGCATGGGCTGCTGCACCAGCTCGGATTTGACGACCTGACAACGGCAGAGGCGGCAAAAATGCACAAAACAGAAGATAAAATTCTCGAAGAATTCGGCTATGGAAAAGTTTTTAGCGGACAGTAGGCAATATGCTGATTAAAGATAAAGGTGTTTGTCTTCGTTCAACGGATTATTCCGATAGTTCTCAGATACTCACATTCTTTACACAGCAAAACGGAAAGGTGAACCTGATTGCCAAGGGAACAAAAAAACCAAAATCCTCTTTCGGAGGCCCGATACAATTATGCGGCATCGGCGATATGGTTTTTTCACTCAAAGATAATGATATGCTGGGAACGCTCACAGAATACAATCCAACCTTTTTCGGCGCCAACACTCGCAAACGACTGCTCGCCTTAAACTGCTCACTTTTAGCTATGGAGCTTTTAAACTTATTCACAAAAGAACACGACCCCCACCCAACAGTATTTGCTGACGCGGCGACATTTTTGGAGAAACTTGATAATTGTCCCGACGACAGGATTCTGCACCGGATAACTATCTTTGAATTTTCTATTCTGGAGCAGACAGGCTCAACGCCGATATGTGATAGTTGCTCAAACTGTAAAAGACCGCTTGATGTTGGCTGGCAGACTTTCTACTTCAGCTCCACCGCCAACGGCCTGCTCTGCCGCGACTGCGAAAATGTCTTTATGGACAGAAAAATAATCACCTGTGATATCGCCAAATACCTAAACACTCCGGCAGACATTGTGCCGGACAAAACAACGCTTATTCAGACACAAAATTTGCTCCTTGAATACATAACACACATCCTGGAACGCCCGCTGAAAACCGCGGCAATAATTCTAAAACTTATAAAATAAGTTCTCCCCACGCCTCCCTTTGCCTGTGAAATCCTTTGTGCAAAACCTGTGGTTTTACCTGTGATTTTTGTTACATTTTGCCAACCTCTCTTTATCCCCGCCCACCCCAGACCGCCCAGCTGTAAAATTCTGCCGCCAACACACAGGCGCCTTTCATAGTTATCCACATTCAGCGGCGGCCTTTGTTTTATCCTAACCACTTATACAGCAAACAGTTATGTTCACATATACTAATCTTTTAACAATATGTCTTATCCTATGACTACTACTACTTTATATTTCTATATTAATACTAATAATCTATAAGGATGCCGGATTGCAACCCCATAAAAATAGCTTTGCCGGCAGGACGAAATCCCTTTGCTTAAACCAATTTCTTAGTATATACTTATCTGTCTTAAATTGGAAAAATATTGATAACATTAGCTAAGTAAAGAGAGATTAAAAATGAAAGTAAAATTTAATCGGGCCGCACTATCAGAATCATTGGCGCTTATAACAACCGTTGTGCCTTCACGAACAACCAAACCGATACTTCAAAGCCTTAAAATCTCGGCGCAAAAAGACAAGGTTTCTATTAGCGCGACGGATTTTGAAATAGGCATTACCTCGTTAATTGCACAGGCTCAGGTTGAGGATGCCGGTGAAGCGGTTATTCCTGCCGATCATTTTGCCGCGATAGTGCGCGAGAGCATTGATGAGGTGCTGGAACTTGAATCCGTAGAGGGAACTTGTCATATTCGCGGAGCGGATAGCGTCTTTACGGTTTATGGCCACCAGCCCGAACAATATCCCGCAATTCCGGGTTTTGGGGGAGAAGCCCAGATTGAGGCCGACCTGGTGAAATTACAGGAAGCTGTTGAGCATTGCCTATTTGCAACAGCAAAAGAAAACACTCGCTATGCGCTGAGCGGCATCTTATGGGAGGCGATAGGCAAAAAGCTGACAATCGTCGGCACAGACGGCAGAAGGCTGGCAAAATATAAACTTACATTACATACAGATGCCGATAAAAAACTGGAATCGGAAAAAATAATTGTGCCGGCCAAAACAATGGCTCTGCTCGACAGGGTTAGCGGGACAGACAAAGACAAAGTTTCCATACGGTTTGTGGATAATAAAATAATTTTAGCCTGCGGCAGCACGGTGATAAGCTCAAATCTCGTCGAGGGCAACTTCCCGAAGTACGAAGATATTATCCCGACAGACTACAAAAACAAACTGCAAATGAACACAGCGGCATCATTAAGCGCGGTTAGAAGAGCGGCGCTGCTGACAAATGAAGACTCTAAGGGCATAAAACTGGCGTTGAATAAAAAAACAGCGGTCTTTACCTGCAGGGCGCCGGAAATGGGCGATTCTGAAATCGCGATGGAAGTTGATTATAAAGGCGAACCGATTGAAATAGGTTTTAATCCGCAATTTCTTATAGACGTTCTCAAAGTTATCAAAGAAGATACTTTTGAATTGCACCTGGGACAATCTGACCGTCCGGGCCTCATTAAGAGCGGCAGTAATTATGTTTATATTGTTATGCCGGTGAGTTTGACATAACGAGGTTATAAACGGCAATGGATGAAGATGTATTACTTGCCAAAGTGAACAGGACCATTAAACGCAGCCGTCCGGAGACCGTACGATTTGCCACATTGGCCGGCGAGTTTCAGCGGTTTATCAAAAAGCATGCAAAACCGGCAAAGCGAAATACGACTGTGCCGCAGGCTTTCGCTGACGCGGTCGGCGAAATGATGGCGCAAAACTGCAAAATAGAATCGCTTGTCAGAGGAACGCTTAAAATAAAAGTCGCTCCGGGACCGTATATGTTCGCGCTGCAAATACAGCTTGCAGACATAATTGAAAAAATACAAACTCAATGCCCGTCGTCAAATATCAGAGAAATAAAACTCCTCTGTTCGAAATAGTTTTTGAAAATTGCGAAATGGAAAAAAGAAAAAATGACAGAAAAAGCTCATAGTTATGATGCCGGCAGTATTAAAATCCTGTCAGGATTAGACGCTGTTCGTAAAAGGCCGGAAATGTATATCGGCAACCGCCAGCAGGGCGGGCTGCATCACCTTGTTTATGAAGTTATGGACAATTCCATCGATGAAGCTCTGGCGGGCAGATGCGATTCGATAATCGTTCGCATTCACGTTGACGGAAGCTGTTCAGTCGAAGACAACGGCAGCGGCATTCCTGTTGACCTGCACAAGGAAACCGGCACAAGCGCATTGGAAGTAGTTTTAACAACGCTGCACGCAGGCGGCAAGTTTGACCATGATACATATAAAGTCTCCGGCGGTCTGCACGGGGTTGGCGTCAGCGTGGTCAACGCGCTTAGCGAATGGCTCGAAGCGGATATCCATCGCGACGGCGGACACTGGCATTTTGAATGTCGGCGCGGAGCTTCGCAGGGTCCGGCACAGCGCGTCGGCGATTCGACAAAACGCGGAACGATAATAAAATTCCTGCCGGATGAAGAAATCTTCGGCGATATAATCTTTGACTCCGACACGCTGCAAAAAAGAATACGCGAAGTGGCGTATCTTAATGCCGGAATTAAAATCACTTTTCAGGATGACAGGAATAACAGGAAAGACGTTTTTCATTTTGAAGACGGCCTGAAAGAATTCGTCAAGCATCTTAACGAAGGCAAAGAATCGCTCCACTCTGAGGTAATCTATTTCAAAAAAGACGACCCCGAAACAGGAATGGCCTGCGAAATCGCGATGCAGTATAACACCAGCTATGTTGAAAATGTGCTGGCCTTCGCAAACAATATAAGAAACATTGACGGCGGTACGCATATGAGCGGATTCAAAACCGCCCTTACCCGCACAATGAATGCTTATGCCCGCAAAGAAAACCTGCTCAAGAACGGCCAGCCGCCGACAGGCGAAGATGTACGAGAGGGTCTAACGGCGGTTATATCTGTGAAACTGCCCGACCCGCATTTTGAGGCGCAGACAAAGGTAAGACTTTCAAATCCTGAAATGGGCGGCTTTGTCGAAACAACTGTGAATGAACAGCTTGGCAATTATCTGGAAGAAAACCCGGGCCAGGCCAAAAAAGTACTCACAAAGGCTATTCAGGCCGCTGCCGCCAGAGAAGCCGCAAGAAAAGCAAGGGAACTTACCCGCAGAAAAGGAGCTCTTGGCGGCGGGTCGCTGCCCGGAAAACTATGGGATTGCTCCAGCAAGGAAATTTCTGATACCGAACTGTTTCTTGTTGAGGGCGATTCGGCAGGCGGAAGCGCAAAGGGCGGCAGGAACAGAGAAATTCAGGCGATATTGCCATTGAGAGGCAAAATTCTGAATGTCGAAAAGGCAAGACTCGACAAAATGCTTGGCCACGAAGAAATACGGACAATCATCAGTGCGTTAGGAACAGGCATTGGCACAGATGATTTCGACTTCAGCAAGTGCAGATATGGAAAACTTGTTCTGATGACCGATGCCGATGTTGACGGCGCGCATATTAGAACCCTGCTTTTAACTTTTCTTTTCAGACAAATGCCGGAGCTCTTTGAGCACGAGGCCATTTATATCGCCCAGCCGCCGCTCTATGAGCTTGCCATCAAGGGCAAGAAAAAGCCCGAATATATTCTTACCGAGCAGGATATGCGCAAGCGTATGGTCTCAAGAGGCATTGAGGGAACAACGCTGATTATCAGCGATGCGGGAAAAGAAAGAACGATTGCCGAGGCCGAGCTGAAAGAAATCATAAAACTTCTCGGCGACCTCGAACGCAATATATCCGTACTTGAGAGAAGAGGAATAACATTTAAGAATTTTATTCAGACGCAGTATGACGGCAGCAAGTTGCCGGAGTACCTTATCAGGTCGAATGGGCAGAACGAATTTTATTATGAACGAGCCGAATTCGCGAAGAAAAAGTCGCAAATTGAGGCTGCTGCCGAGGAACTGAACGACCAGGTCGAGAAAGGCTCAGCCGAGGAACTGCACGAAGTCGGCAGGGCGAATGAGATTAACGCCAAATTGAAAGAAAAATTCGGACTGGATTTTAAGGATTTTCTCCTGAAAGCCGAGCGGAAAGTTTCTGGAGAAGCTATGCCGACAAAGTTTAAGCTGGTTAATGAGGCAGAAGAGTTTGAAATTGCTTCGCTTGACCAGGTTTTTGCGGGTATTAAGCAAATCGGCGGCAGGGGTATTGAGATAAAGCGGTTCAAAGGCCTGGGCGAGATGAACGCTGAGCAGCTCTGGGATACGACTATGGACCCCGCCAAAAGGACGCTTTTGAAGGTAACTCTCGATGACGCAGGCGAAGCGGACAGACTTTTTAGTATTTTAATGGGGGATGACGTTGAAAAACGCCGAAACTATATACAGGAACACGCACTGGAAGTGCAGAATCTTGACATATAAACAGTAGGGGCGAACCTGTGTGTTTGCCTATGTATGGCTGATTATTGTTTTTTAGCTTGAAAAACGCCATACCTGTGTCATACTATAAGTCAGGACGAACAGAATAGAAAGGATTGAAAAATGACAAGAGAATCTAAAATCTTGTTAGTGGTTTTTGCGCTGATTACGCTTATATCCGGCTGTACCTCAAACAAACAGAAAACAATGTACGGCGAGAAGGTTACCGACAAGCAGCTCACGGGTACAACTGACAAAC
The DNA here is from genome assembly GCA_041661665.1 of Phycisphaerae bacterium. Taxonomy (GTDB): domain Bacteria; phylum Planctomycetota; class Phycisphaerae; order Sedimentisphaerales; family UBA12454; genus GWC2-45-44. The sequence continues at coordinate 21,381 of JBAZTW010000031.1, forward strand.
AAAAAGCGAAGCTGCTCAAAAGCCTTGACCGCAAGTACGAAAACCCCAAAGCCCACTATGAACTTGGCAAAATTTATCATTCCGAAGGGTTATGGGATAAGGCTGAGTGGGAATACAACAAGACTCTCGCTTTTGACCCGATGCATCACGAAGCACAGGCCTCTATAGTCAAAGTGCTGAAGGACAGAGACGATGCGGCAAAAGCCGAGGCAATCGCCGAGATGTATATCAATCAGGCGGGCATAAGCGCAAAGCATTCGCTTCTTCTGGGCAGAGCGTTTCAGACAAGAGGACTCGATGACTATGCTCTTACCTGCTTCAAGCAGGCTCATAATCTTGCTCCCAATTCTGTAGTCATCAATAAACAGCTTGGCTATTACTATTTGCTCAAAAAAGATAACGCCAATGCCGAGGTATATCTTCGCAGGGCGTTTGAGCTGAACCCGCAGCAGCCGGAAGTTGCCAGCGAATTAGGCAAACTTGGCGTACAGGTTGAAGTGCCCAAGAAAAAAATCAAAGAGACAAAAAAAATAGACAAGAAGATGGATCTCGATAAGGTGAAATAAAGCGATTTACCACTTTTTGAAAATTACAAATACCGCCAGGACTATTAACGCAAAGCCCGCGACATAATTCCACTTCATAGGCTCTCGCAGATAGAGCAGCGAAAAAACGGAGAATACGACAAGCGTAATGACTTCCTGCATAGTCTTCAACTGCGCGGCGGAATAATGAGCATTGTGCCCAATGCGGTTGGCCGGCACCTGAAAACAATACTCAGCAAACGCTATCAGCCAGCTTATAAGAATCACCCATACTAAAGGTTTATCCTTAAATTTCAAATGCCCGTACCAGGCAAAGGTCATAAAGATATTGGAAATCGTCAGAAGTATAATCGTTTTCATTCGGGTCTATTATGTTGTTGATAAATTGATGATTTTTCTCTATTAAATTTTATGCCTCTGCCGTGATGGATTTTATGTTCTTCCGTCAGAAACTCTATGTGCTGAAGCAGAGCCCAGGCGGTATTATTCCAGCTCATCTGATAGCCTCTCTGATGCGCCTGTTTTTCCATTTGCAGTCGTTTGATATCATTGAATACCAAATAATCGAGAGCCTGGGCAACCTGGTCAACGCTTTCCTGGCCGAAGTCGATGAGTATTCCGCGAGTATGTCTGCCTATTACGCAGCCGGGCGGACAATTTTGGTTTGAACAAATAAGCTCAAGAGCATAACGAAACTTTGTCGCGATTGCCACTCTGCCTGAACCGAGCGTATCGGCCAGTATTCCGCTGGAAATCTGCTGCGGATTAAGATACGGCAGCAGCATTACATTTGTCGCGCCATAAAGCTCAAGCAGCATTTTTTCTTCGATAAAAGTATCGAGAAACACGACATCATAATCATCAGCGTTTATTTTTGTGAGACTATCTGTTTTGCACCATCGCACCTGTGACTCTGCCAGAGCATCGCTGAGCATCTGCTGAAATCTGCGGTACGGTTCGCCATTGGCGTATTTAACAAAATCAGGATGACATTGTCCGGCCACCAGATAAATAACTCTCTTCCGCTGCTCTGGCGTGAGCGATTCGGTGATAAATTTACCCAGACCTCTTATGCCGAATTGAATGCCCTTATCAGGCCCTAAAAGGCCGAGGCTTGTAATCAGAAAATGCTCTTTCAGCCCTAATTTTTCTTTTATTGCAAATCTGTCAAATTGTGATGGGTGATGCATTCTTATGCCATGGTCGATGTGCTTGACTTTAGAATGCTCGATGCCGTAAAGCGGAGATTCGAGAATTTTAATCGCGCTTTCAGTGGTTACAATCAAGCCATTGCTGTATTTTGCCAGCTCAATAATTGTTTTTTTCTGATGTTCGTCCGGGTCGTCAAGCACGGTATGCAGATAGACCAATGTTGTGATGCCCTTTTCAGCAAAGGTCTTTGCCATTTGAACATAATTTGTGCCTCTGCCGTCGCTGCCGTCGTCTGCGGGGTCAAGGCCGTACTCGTGCTGTAAAAGCACAACGGTTTTGTTTGTGCCTTCCCCGGCGCGGGTTATAATATCTTTTGTTGCGTACTTCCACGATTGCGGGTCGTACTGGCGAATTATCAAATCAACAGGTATGTGGTATGGAAGATTCTCCTTGTCTATGGCCGCAACCCTGATGTAGCCGACTTCGCCGGTGAAATGTTCAAGAGCGTTGGCAAGGTCTCTGCTGAATGTTCCAATGCCGCATCGCCGCGGCGGATACGTTCCTACTATTCTTATATTCAAAGCCATAACAAACTCCTATTCTCTATAGCCTGTTCTTCTTATTTCATCAAAAAATGGCGTACTTCCGGATTCTACACAATTAGCGGCGTAGAGATACATTGCCGCAGACCAGCTTTGCCAGTCCTGTCCGCAGGGTTTGCCGTCCTGCGCCCTGTGCCATTCGTTAAATCCAAATTCAACATCTGCTACCCTGCTCTTTCGGATTAAATTCGTCAAAGCAATCAATTTTTCCTCGGCAAGTGTATATCGGCCTGCCGCAACAAGAGCTGAAATATAAAATCCGCAAATAAACGGCCAAATTCCGCCGTTATGATATTCGCCCGGCTGATTATATTTCGCGTATCGCTTATACCAGTCCGGCTGGTCAGGCTGAACATAAGGAAAGAAATTAGGCGTCGCATCAACTGCCAGCATTTCAGTCTTCTTTAAATTTTCACACTCGGCCTCAATCCAGGTGATAATTTTTACTGCACGGGTTTTTGGTGCGATGCCTGAAAGAATCGCCAGAGAATTTCCCAGCAGGTCGAACCGTTCGCTTTTATGAATCTTGTATGACCAGAAGGCATAGTAGGGCTTCCTTTTCAATACGAGACCTTCGTGGACGTGACGATGCTGACTTTGACCGGTGATTGCGAATCTGCCCATTTCATCCCGAACTCGATTCGCTTTTTCATCGAGTCCAAAAAGCCGCAGATAACTATAAACAATCGTATTGACATACAGGCCATAGCCCAAAACCCACTGCTCATCGCGCCAGTCGCTTGTCGGCAGTTGAGCTACGATGAACCTGTCGGATGGACTTTGATATTCCATCCAGAGCAGCGATTTTGCGACAGCTTCCTCAAGAAAATTTTTGTCGCCGGTTGCTTTTCGATATAACCCGACACCCATAAGAAACAACGGCGTTGTGTCGCTTGCGCCGCGGTCTTCCTTATCGTGAACAAGAGAAGGAATGTGGCCGTGAATGGTTTGATTTTTCGCAAGCGTCCGAAGAACTTTTTTGAGTGTATTTATAAGTTTTGCATTTCCGCTTGCAAGAACTCCCAGCGAGCAAATCATCAAATCGCGCGTATAAGGCTCAGGATAACCCCAGCCGGCAGTCCGCGGCAAACCGTGATATGTGCCGCGATTATTATGCAGCAAAACTTCCATCGCTGCGGCTTTGGCACTGGAAACAAGTTTTTTATCTTTATCATTCATATATAGTTAGCCCCCGGCTTTATGCTGGGGATTTATACATTATCAATTTATATTTAGTTTTCTCTGAACGATTTCTACAAATTTTTTCGCTACGACTTTATAATTAAAATTATCGACGACTCTTTTTCTGCCGGCCTGCCCCATTTTTTTACATAAATCAGGATTGTTCATAAGTTTAAGCAGATATTTCGCAATATCCGGCGAAGACGCTCTGTAATCGACGATGCGAGGCTGTTCAAATTTTATTTTGGTATTAGGCTCAAATCCGGATTCAACGCCGACAGTTGTTTCAGCGATAGTTATCTCCTTCGCAACGCCGGCCAAATACGCTGTTTGGGCGTGAATCATTGTATCAAGCAGCCCCATCGCGTTTATGCCGATTACCGGCTTTTCGCAGGCGTTCGCCTCAACCTGAATCATCCCAAAACCCTCAAGCCGAGACGGCGCAGCGTAAATATCACAGGCCGATATCAGATAAGGCATAAAATTTCTTGAAATTTTATTTACCGCGTAAATCATTTTATCGTCAATGCCGAGTTGCTTTGCCAGCGCAAAATCCAGAGCATTTTGCTGTTCGGTTCTCGGCTGCGGCCAGACCTTGCAGACATATTTCCACGCAGGAACTTTATCACGAATTGCCGCGAGAGCCTGCATTACTTCCTGCCCACCCTTTGATGCCGCGTCGCCTCCGACGGTCAATATCATAAGCTCGTCCTCAGCTACGCCCAGCGACTTGCGAATGCAGGAAACCTTCGGGTCGTTTTTGTCGCGCGGACAAAATGAATCTGTATCGCAGCCGACGGGCAGAACTTCGATATTTTTTCCGCTCATACCGTCGCGAATATAAACCTGCTTAACCCACTGAGACGTTACGAGTATCAGCGGGAGATTTTCGAGCGCATCGCGATAGTTGGCGATATAGCCGTCAGCTACAAGCCACGGAACAGGCATCATCCCGTGCTGCTGCGGATGAAGTACAAGATGCGGCGAATGTCCCCAATATCCGATGCCGACAACGGCATCTGGCTTAAACCAGTTATAGTACCATTCCTTTTCCTGTGCGGATTCAAAGTTGACGGAATACGCCTCGATGCCGAGATCTTTAAGGCCTTTATAAAGTAAATCGCCCTGCGATGCCAGCCCGCCCGGCGAAGGCGGATAATCATATAAAACCAATACTTTCATTGCTATCCTTTTACATATTCAAGTTTTATCAGAGCCGCGACAGTAATGGAGCGGTAATCTTAAAACTCATCGGCGCAGCCGATTCCATACTTTTTCACTTCGCTGTTACAATCAATATAACAAGGTCAATCACAAACAGCAGAACGATTGCTATTTCTAACCACAGCATCAGATAATTCGTCCAGTCCTGCTGGAGCATCTGATACAAGTCGGCAAGAGCTTTGAGTTTTTCTCTTATTACGCTGTTCCAGTCGGAAAGATGAAACCGCGATGAAATTCTGCTGTAAACAGCGGCCAAATACCAATCGCCCAAAAATTTTGTTGTGTTCGCAAGCTCATCGCTCAGTCTGGCGGTGTCTATTCTGATTTCGCGAAGTCTCTGCTGGAGCTGCCTGCTTACATTTTTTAGCAAAGCCAAATCGCGATACGCCGTCTCAAGTGAATTATCCAAAATGCGGTCATAAGCCTCAAGTTCTACAAGCTGAACATTGGCGAGCTCCATAA